>DGKK01000029.1:33930-34154 GCA_002387725.1 Nitrospirae bacterium UBA4572 | reverse complement strand
CGAGGTCTTGTGGAGAAAATCCTGACGCATGTTGGCCACTTCTTCAAAGGCTCTCGCCACGCGGAGCTTCTGCTTGGCGAAGTTCCGGCTTTTCGGTCCCTTCCGGTATTTTCGGGAGAGCTTCCGCTGTTCCCATCGGAGACGGACTTCCGCCCGTTCCATGGCCCGAAGGAGACGCTCGTCCGGATGGATCCGGGTGCCGTCCGAGAGCGTGGCGAAGGAGA
>DGKK01000029.1:33690-33888 GCA_002387725.1 Nitrospirae bacterium UBA4572 | reverse complement strand
GGACCTTGACCCACCCCACCTTGGGGAAAAAGATCCGGGGAAGGAGATTCCGTCCCTCCGCATCCCGGGTCGCAAGATCGAGCTTCACCTGGAGAGGATCGGGATACCGGAGGGAATCCCCCTCGCCCTTCCTTTTGAACCGTGGGAAGCGCTTCGGGTTTGTCCTGTCCAAGGCTTCCCAAATGGCCCGGTCGAGGT
>DGKK01000029.1:0-33596 GCA_002387725.1 Nitrospirae bacterium UBA4572 | reverse complement strand
GGACAGGAGTCTCTCCTGTTCGATCGTCGGAACAAGACGGAGTTTGAAGGCTTGAATTCTTTTCATGGTGGGCATTGTAGCAGAAAACCCCGCACTGAAAGCCAGTGCATGGACGGCCCTGCCGTCCGCGCTATCCTTCCCCGCGCCTTTCGGGCGAGGTTTGCCGCGCAATTTGATCAAAATTCCCGTCTTTCCAGATTGCCTCCGGAAAAAAGGATACCTCTTTTTTCTACCTGTTGGATCTCATACTCCATTCTCCCTTCCTTGTCCAGGAGGCATGATTTTTTCATTTTCCACTTGAGGGGAGCTTTCCCATTCTTACTGACACAGGAATCACCTTTCATTTTCTCCGACTTCTAGCACCCTACTCTCTCTTCCAACACTCCTCTCTTCCAATGAACTCCTGCATTCAACCAACTCGAATGTTTCCTGAAGGGGAAATCGAACATTAATTCAAAAAACCTGTCGTTTCTTTTTTACCGGAGATTAACCATCGGGACATTTTCCACCATTAGAGTCTAGTTCCGAAGCGATATTTTTCGCTGGCAGCAATTTGGAACCGTAAAAATTATTTCCTCACCCAACTCGACGCGGGTGGACAACATTCCTCAATTACAAGGAGATGCAATGCTCTCTTTAAAGAAAAAAATCGTATGGCTCGCCATCCCGGGAGTCCTCTGGGGCGGCGTGTCGACAGATGTCTGGTCGGCCCCGGTGACTCCCCAATCAGCACCGGCACCGCAAGGGGGGGCAACGAAAGCTCCCTCGTCCTCCATTCTTTTCGGAAACATCCATTCTGCCAAAAATCACGGCGTCCTGTCCGGAGTCCCGATCATGATCCAAAACACGTCGACAGGACTTCTTCTCAAAAAGATGAGCGATTCTCAAGGGGCATTTATCTTCTCGAACCTTCCTCCGGGAGATTACAAGGTCCTGGTGGGAGGAGGAAACTTCTCGGTTCAGAGAAAGGAAGGGGTTCTGAAGGCCGGGACGATCGGCCAGATGGATTTCGCCGTCAACCAACTCTCGCAGGGGAGTTCCGAGATTCTCGGAAAAATCTTCGAAGGACATGGAGACCACAAGGTTCCCCTGGTCGCAAATCTGGCCGTCAAGAACACGAAGACGAAAGAGATCTACCAGGTCGCCTCCACCCCGTCGGGAGAGTTCGACCTGAAGAATATCCCCTCGGGCGACTACATCCTCTCCGCCATCAAGCGTGGCTACCTTCCCTATTCACAGGAGATCGCGGTGCGGGGGACGACGAAGGCCGACGTGAGGCTGAGCATCAATACCCTGGCCCAAGCCAACATCAACGCCTCCGGGAACAAGAAAATCAAGGATACGACCGGAGCCATCACCATCGTCGACCACAAGACCTTCGAGACGTGGCAGACGACCGGAATCGGATTTGCCCTGTCGAACCAGCCGGGCATCAATTACTACTCACGGTCGGGGGCCAACGGCGTGACAGGCGGCATGAATTACTTCACCTGCCGGGGCTACACCACGGGGGGATCGAACACGGCGCCTTCCGGAGGATCCAATATCGAATTCAACATCGAAGGCGTTCCCCAGAATGAAAACCAGGACGGCGGCATGGTCTACGACCTGGGACTCTTCAATACCGACATCGCCTCGGTCGACATCCAGCGCGGTGTGACAACCTCCGCCGAGATGGGAAACTATGCTGGAGGATGTTCGGTCAACATCCACCTCATGCAACCCACGCAGGATGCCTATTCCCAGCTGACTTCCGGCATGGGTTCCTACGGACAGTATTACACCTCCTTCGTCTCCAACACCGGAATCAACGAAAAGCTCGGGGTCGGGGCCTACAACAACTTGTCTGTCATCAACCAGCAGGGCTTCCAGGACTTTACCGGTCTCCAGGAGTACCAGGACTACGCGAACGTCACCAAGTATCTGGCGAACGGGAAGATCAGCCTTATGTTCACCGGAGCCTATAAAAACTACGACCGGGGCGCCTCGACTTCGCTCCAGAATTTCCAGCAGTTCGGGCCGAGCTACAACGGAATGCCGAACGGCGAAAACGCCTCTTTTCCATCGGGACAGTATGCCCAGGATTCACCGTTTTACAAACAATGGACCTCCCAGCGCTATATGATCACCCTCCAGGGGGAAGACCAGCTCAACAGCACAGTTTCGATCAAGAACAATGCTTTTGCGCTCCTCGTTCCCTACGGGGTGATCCAGGTTCCTGTGGGTATCACCGGGTCGCCCACGGCGGGGGCAAACGGAACGGCTTTTCAGAATGTTACGGCTGACTACGGCGGGTATGCCGGCGCCAACCCCTTCCTGTTCACCTACATCGAAGGACAAGGGTACAAGGTCGGAGACATTGCCGAAACCGCCATCCAGACCTTCAATGGCAACAAGGTCCATCTTGGTATGCGCCTCTCCTACAACAACACGCTCTATGGAAACGAGCCGATTGGGACCCCCAACATAACCGGGAACGCCGGCGGCTCCAATATGATGACAACTGTTGGAGGGTATCTCGAGGACCATTACCGTCCTAACGACGACTGGCTGATCAGTGCGGGATTCCGGGTCATGATGGACCGGCTGCAGTATTCCAACTCCCTGATGTCCGGAGCGCAATCTCTCCTCGGGGCTCCAAATCCACCTATTCCTGGAGGAGGGAATACAAGTCAAAACGCCTCCTATATCGCCAATGCCGGGGAGACCTATGTTCTTCCTCTGCCGCATGTTGGAGTGAACTGGTATCCGGACAATCATTGGAAGGTTTATGCCAACGCGGGCCAGTCTTATGCCGCCCCGTCCATCCAGGATTTTGAAGTCGCGATGGGGGCCACGGTACCTTTCGTCAAACCGGAAATCGTAAACGATGCCGAAATCGGGGTCCGCTACACGACCGACAAAGGGTTCGCTGCGCTCGACATCTACAACGATTACATCAACAACATGTTTTCGAGTTCATTAACGACACTTCCCAGCGGGGTCATCAACACGACCTATACCAACGCCAGCATCGCTGAAATGCGGGGACTCGAAGCCGAGTTCAAGCGCGATATCGGAAGCGGATTTGCGGTAGACGGAAGCTTTACTTGGACCGATGCCTACTTTGTGAGCAATATCATTGCGACAAGTTCTTCTACGGCAATAAACGCTGGGGGGGATATTCTTCCCTTCGTTCCCAATCTTCTAGGCAATATCGATCTTGACTACGCCAAGGGTAACTGGCATGTGACGGTCAACGAGAGGTATACCGGAATGATGAATGTCATGAATACTGCTGGAGGCGCTTCCGGAACTCAAAACATCCAGGAAAATTCCCCGGGTTACTGGGCCACCAACCTCCTAGTGGCCTATGATCTCCCCAAGGCTTCCTGGTACAACAAGGCTCAGCTTTTCTTCAACGCCTTCAATCTTCTGAACACGAACTACTACGAACCTGCCGGGCTGGTGAATGGCGCCAATAACGTCAGTACTCTCATGGTTTACCCCGGCGAGCCGATCAACGTCTTCGGAGGGGCGACCATCACCTTCTGAGAGATGAAGCGGAAGTTCTAAAAGAAACGGCCCGGGGGGAGAAGTCTCTCTCCGGGCCGTTTTGTTTTCAGGGAACGGATTGGTGCGGTCGGAAAATGAGGCATGATAAGTGCGAATGTTGGCGTGCTCCGTCCTTTTCCGGGAGGGGTGCCATGACGATTGTGGTATGACATGATTTAACTTACGAAGACTGTCTGGCTCCTCCCGAAGAAGGCCCTTCCATTCTGAGTTTTTTGACGGAGGAAGATATATGCCCCCTCCCCGAACACCAGGCGTCAGCAAATTTCCAAGAACCTGCCTCTCTCGTTCGGAAACTGGCTCAAGAAAAATTAGAGCGGGAGAAGTTTTCGACTTCTTCCCGACAAGTTCACAATCGTTTTCCGGAGCCTCTGAAGTCATTTTTCGGAAATCCGCATTTCTGGCATCGGGCCTACTATGTGGAGATCGTTGGCAGGTCGACACCGGAAACCACCCGTCCCCATGACAAAACACAACGAATCATGAAAAAACTCCCTAAGGCACCCCGCCCGTTTGCCCCCTCTTGGCTTGCGGTCCAAGAAGGGAAATCCGCGGGATAATGTTCAAAGGCCCGGGGGGAGTCGACTCTTCGTTTTTTGGAATTTTCCCCTGTTAACAGTTCCTTCACCGTTCCGGAATGTCGGACGGGGAGAATAGAAACAGGCCATCCGGAGCAAGCCAAGCCTCTTTAAAAAAAGGAGATGCACATGCGACCTTTCTGGAGCCGACTCAGGTCGCTCCTCTCCCTTCTTTCGGAGTTCCTTTCCGGAGACAGTGGACGAGGGCGTTACCATTTATGATGAAATCGTCCCTCAGTTTTTCAGGAGTCTTTCGGGGCTTGAATTGTGGAAGGCTCTTGGAAATCTGAGGTTCCCGTTCACAAGTAAAGAGAGCATTCCATGTTTCCAAGAATCTGGTCAGGATTTGCCCGGATTTCATTTCTGATGATCCTGTGCTTTTCGGGATGTGCCGCGGGACTTCCGGAGCAGCGGACGGTGTTCGTCTCTTCCGGACTTCCGGAGTCGCTCTCCCGGATCCTGTCTGAAAAGCTCCCGGATCGCGGCCAGATGGTCCTTCTTGGAGGAAGGATCAAACGAATTTTCCCAACGGAGGACGGAGTCCTTTTCCTCGTTCAAGCCCTTCCACTGGCTGGAGAAACCCCCATATCCGTCAATGGACGAGACGAGGAAGGCTCTCCCTTGAACACGTTTCTGGTCGAGGTCTCATCCCTCCGGGTTTCCGGGTCGCGCCAGCGGGGCGTCAACCTTCCGGGACCAAATGGCGCTTCCTCCGCAAAGGAGTTGTCGGCAAGTCTTCCTCTCAACCCCGGGGATCTCGTTACCCTCCTAGGGGAGGTCCTGGGGAAGGAAACCTTTTTTCGAGGCCATTACCGAGCCCAATATCTTCTAGTGGAGGGCCGCTATATCGAGCGATGGAACGTTCACGCGAATGACAGACCTGTGCGCAAGGCCCTGCAAAGAGGGAATAAATGATGTCGCATCAATGTTTTTTCCATTGTGTCCTGCTCCTTTGTTCATATCTGGCACTCCTGGACATTCGGGAAGGAAGGCCTGGATCGCCCCCGACCGGCTCGCCAATAAGCCATGTCATCCTCGGGGAAAATCGTTTCTTCGACAACATGTTGGAATGGTTTCCCCCCATCTAGGGCCAATTCGTCCTGAATCTCCTGCCGGAACAAATCTTCCGGGCAGAGACTGGGCCCAATGACCAGCTCCCCGGCAGAGAGCATCCTCCGATCTGCGTCGTTACCGGTTCGGGCCGAACATCATCGGCCAGTATGAGACCCATCCTCTTCTAAACACCCTGAGCATTTTTCTTCAGTTCAAAGCAAATTCTTTTTATCCCCCGAAATCGTCCGTCCATCGGAGATCTGACGAACCTTTTCGTCTTTTCTCAAAATGACTGATTCCTTCCGATTTTTTCTTTTCGATTCCCCTACCCCGACTCACCGGATAGGCAGGTCGACTCTTCCCGGCCATCGCCACTGAATTTTTTCCTCATTTTTTACCGTCAATTCATGAAAATGACTTTCTTTCTAAACATTTTATAAATATTCCGGACACTTTCCGCCGCCATTCTGATGGAGGAGAAACGTCTTTCTCTAGTCTCATGTTTAGTTATGCAGAAAAACTTAGAAAGATTCCAGAGTGAATTACTCAAAGACGTAGAGATCAGTTGCAGGAAAATTCTCGAAAAGGGAGGAATCCGAAATGAAAAATTGGTTACCGAAATGGATCACGGGGGCCGCGATTGCCGGCGCAGTGCTCCAGCCTATCGACCAGATCGCCCTGGCAGCTCCTCCGACGGAGGGGGCTTCGCCTGTCCCGGACTCGAACGGTCAGACCTCCGCGCCCTCCATTCTCTATGGCAATATCCGGTCGGTCAAGGACCAGAAAGCTCTTTCCGGGGTCCCCATCGTTCTCGAAAATCGCTCGACAGGCGCTGCCATCGAGACGACAAGCAATGCCCAAGGATCCTACATCTTTTCCAATCTCCCGCCGGGGGATTACAAGGTCCGAGTCGGGGGAGGAAGGTTTTCCGTCCAGAAGAAGGAGGGGATCCTGAAGAGCGGGACGATAGGGGAAATGGACTTTGCCGTCAATTCTCTCTCCGGGGGATCATCGGAAGTTACTGGATCGGTCTATGAGGGTCACGGGGACCGCAAGGAGCCGCTCGTTGCCAACCTGGCCATCAAGAACATGAAAACCAAGGAGGTATACCAGGTAGCCTCTCTCCCCAACGGACACTTCAGACTCCAAAGCATTCCCTCGGGAAACTATCTGATCCAGGTGAGCAAGAGGGGCTATCTACCCTTCTCGCAGGAAATCGCCGTGGCAGGAAAGACCTCCGAAAGGATCCGGCTGCGGATCAACCGACTGGCCCGGGCGAGCATCCGGGCCACCGGGGATAAGAAGATCCGGGATACGACCGGCGCCATTTCGATCGTCGACCAGAAGAAGTTCCAACAGAACCTGACGACGGGCGCGACATATACCCTCATGCAGAACACCCCTGGCATTGAGTTCTTCTCCCGTTCCGGAAACCAAGGTCTGACAGGTGGCATGAACTATATGTCCTGCCGGGGCTACACGGTGGGTGGTGCCAACACCAACCCGAACGGGAACGCGGGCATCGAAATGTCGGTGGAGGGTGTCCCGATGAACATAGAGGCCGACGGGGGCGAAGTATACGATCTCGGCATCATGAACTCCGATGTCAAGTCCGCCACCGTCAACCGGGGGGTCACGACCTCCCGGGAAACCGGCAACTATGCGGCCGGATGTTCGGTCAATTTCAAGCTGGTGGACCCGACCCAGGACGCCTTTCAGACGGTCAATTCCGGAGGCGGTTCCTATGGGCTGTATTACACGAGCTACGTCAACAACTCCGGGATTAGCCCAACCACGAATATGGGGGGCTACAACGACTTCACCATCATCCACAATGACGGATTCCAGCAGTTCACGAACCTGACCGAATACCAGTATTACGGAAACCTCACCAAGTACCTGACGGGAGGGAGACTCTACTTCATCGGATTGGCGAACTACAAGTCCTATGACCGCGGGGCCTCGATATCTCAGTCCAACTATAATGCCTACGGCCCGACCGACAATGGGGGACCCAGCTATTCGAACCCAGCCAATACCGGCAATACCCCGAACTCGCCGTTCTTCAAAAACTGGGAGTATGGCCGGTTCACGCTCGACCTAGGGCTGAACGATCAGATCACCCCGTCGATCCGGGTTAAAAACTCTCTCTATGCGAATGTGGAACCCTATGGAAATACAAGCATGCCGGCGGGATTCGGAAGCTGCAACGGGCTCTCCTGCACCTCCAATCAGTTTGCCGCAGGGTCCACATTCCAGACCATCAATCCTAACATGAGCGGACAGTTGGGATACCAGTTTCTCCAGAACTACTATCAGGCAGAAGGGTACAAGGCCGGAGATATTGCTGAGGTCAGATTCAATCTGTTCAAGGGGGACAACCTGTATCTGGGCATGAAGGGGCAGTACGCGACCTACCATTACTATATCGATCCTCTTCAGTCGGACAACATCGTCGGCGGAACGGCCGATGCAATCTATTCACAGACCACGATCACGGGGTACCTCGAAGATCATTACCGGCCGGTTCAGCAGGTCCTGCTGAATGTCGGGTTCAGGGTGGCGAGCGTCGCACAGTATTTTAACGACCAGGTTCCCTCAAACTATAGCGGCGGAGGCGCAGGGGTGAGCAACGGGGGCTCGATGCTGATCCCCATGCCCCATGCCGGATTGAACTATTATCCGAGCGACAACTGGAAGATCTATGTCACTGGAGGTGAGTCGTTTGCGCCTCCCGCAATTTTCGACTACAAAGGTTTTTCGTCTGGGTCCCTGGTCGGAGGAGTCCAGCCGGAGAATGTCTGGGACCTTTCCATCGGAGCCAGGTATTCGACCAAGAAAGGCTTTTTCGCCCTGGATGCCTATACCGACTATCTGACAAACATGCCGGTGGGGGTTCCTTTCACTTCCGGGACAACAACCTTTACCCAATTTGAAAATATTGGCCAGGCACGCCAGCAGGGAATCGAAGCCGAGGGCAAAATCGATCTCGGGCTTGGATTTTCTGGATCCGCCAATTTCACCTACATGAACAATGTTCTGGGAAACACTCCGGCCAGCGGCCTGAACGGCCAAACCTTTGCCGGGGACATGATTCCGTTTGTTCCCCTGGATATGGGCAACGTAGCCCTCTCCTACGATCACGGTCCTTATCACATCACGATCGACGAGCGTTATACCGGCATGATGAATGTTATCGACTTGTCGGGAACCCCGGGAAACCCCGAGGAGAACGTGCCGGGGTATTTCGTGACCGACCTTTATGCCACCTATGACCTGCCGAAGGTGCACGGATGGTACAAGGCCGCCAATCTCTATGTGTCGGCCTACAATCTTCTCAATACAAACTATTACAATCCGGCCGGCTATTACGGTCCCGGAAACTCTTCAACCGCCAACAATCTGGCGACCCTTTTCGTCTATCCGGGCGAGCCGGTTAACATCTTTGCCGGGGCAAAGTTCACCTTCTAGCCCGGTCGAGCCCGTTTGTCTAAGGTGATCCTGATTTTCCTGAAAGGCCCTGCCATCCCGGCGGGGCCTTTTTTGTACCGTGGTTAGCCCAGCTTTCGTATTTTCAAAAAATATCTACGCGGAGAGGCATCTTGCCAAATCAACGTGGTAAAATTCAGGACGACACTTGGAAGGATTTCGGCTTGAAGCGACGTTGGGTGAAGCCGCAGGGAGAGGGGACTCCAGGACCCTGAAGATCCCCTCGGGGGAGGTTCAGGGGCGACAAAGTCCCGGATCTCGTAGTGGTGTCCGGTATGGGATAAGAGGCCCAAACCTGCCGAGCCTCTCAAGGAACAACTGGCAAACAGTCTCGATGGCGTTGGTTCTTTACCACACATTGCCGAACCGGCTTATGAATATAAAGATGCAAGCTTTGACGAGGGTCGAAAACATTCCCTATCAGGCATCCATTTTCATCCTGTAGCCGACACCTCGGATTGCCTCGATCAGGGGGCCTCCGGCCAGCTTTCTCCTGAGGGAGTGCATGTGGACCTTCAAAGTCTCCCTCCCTACTTCAACATCCTTTCCCCAGACCGAGAGCAAAAGATCGTCATAGCGCACCAGCATTCCGACATTCGACACGAGCACGGTGCAAATCAAAAACTCCTTGTGGGTGAGAGGCACGGGACGATTATGGAGACGCACTTCATATTTCTGGGTGTCAACCACCAGATGACCGATCTGGACTCGATCAAAAGGGAATTCATTCATTTCCCGGTCGTCCCGTTCGACCCTTCGTTTCAGTGCCCTGAGGCGCGCCTCGAACTCTCGCGCGCTGAAAGGTTTCGGGAGAAAATCGTCAGCACCCGCCTCGAGGCTCTCTACGCACAGATTATGATTTTCCACCTCTGCCGCCGTCATGAGGAACGAGATATCGGTCAACGCAGGATGATTGCGGACGAAGCGACATAATTCAATCCCGCTGCGCATAGAAAGATGAAAGTCCGAAACGACCATCAGAGGGAGGCTCCTAGCGGACCCCAGCAGCCTCCGAATACACCAAATCGCCTCTTCCCCATCGTAAGCAGAAACGATCTTGAATTCGAACTGTCCAACATCAACACGGCGGTAAACGCTCTCTTGGTAGTACTTATCCCCATCGGCCACGAGAACTGTCGCCTGAAGATGGGCATAAAGTTGACTTTTCCTTTTTCTTACTCGATTTTCCTGACTATTGGGAATGTCGCTCTTAAGCAACATTTTCGCTGGCCGGGAAAGGGGGCCATTATCCATATTCTCCATCCTTCAGTCGGGTTTTGCAGATTTTTTCTTCTCTCATTATTAGGGCTTGCAAGACAATAAAGTTATTTTTTTCTCGATTTTGAGAATGTAGTAGAAAGCATTGTCTCGACGAGGAAAACATCTCCCCTCCGTTGATACAATCGGGGCATGAGGATGGCAGAAGCCCAAAGAGAGGCAATGCGATCGCGCTACGAAGCGATCCGCTGGATGCTGAACAAGCGCATGCACCGGTTGTGGGCGGCGCCGGAAGCCAAAGGGCTGGGGATGGAGGCGTGCCCCCTGTCGGAGATCACAGGCACCTCCCGCATCGTGATCCAACGAGGGATCAAGGAGTTGGAGGACCAAGCGTTTCCGGATCCAGAAACAGGAGCGGGCGGATCCGACGATCCGGATCCAATCCCAAGCCTCTGACGGAAAGTATTCGAAGCTTCTTATGGAGAATGGACCTGTACCACTTCTCCACGCTTCAATCCCATCAATCCACAAGTTTATTATTTTAGAATCACTACCCCTTCCAGACTTATTCGAATCGGCGGTTCACCGACACTCACGAAAAAAATCCGGCTGGAACTCCCTCCCTATCCCGTGTTCCGAATTCTGAACCGGAAATTCAGTTCGAATTTCCCGGGGATCGGCCGACCATCCTGAGTCGCCGGGGAGAACTTGAGTGTTTTCAGAACATTTTCCGAAATCCGGTTCATATCGTCCCAGACCGATGGAACCATCATCTTCCAGCGAAGGATCTTGCCAGAGGCATCGATGAAGAGGTCAATGACCACATCGCCCTCTTCGTCATTTGCCTTCATCTTCTCCGTATAGAGACTCTCCGTGTCGACCTTGCTTAGAAGACGGGGAGGAAGATAGCCGGCGCCTCCCCCCGAAGAGGAAGATTCCTCTCCCCAGCTCATGTTGACCGCAGTCCCCACATTGGCGGCGAGCAGGTTGGTCGAAGCCGCCGCCTGGGCGGGAAGGGCTGGCGGCGTGACCGGATGGCTGACCGCCATTTTTCGGACCACCTTGGGCTTCGCTTTGGTTTTTGGAGCCGGGGGCTTTGGCGGAGGTGGTGGCGCCGGCGCAAGCGCCACTCGTAATGCCGGAGGAGGAGGAGGGGGAGGAGTCGATACCGGAACCCTGAAAAAAGTTAAACTGGCAATTTCGAGGAGGAGGACTGTCCCCAGGACCCGATAAAAGTAGGAGGATCCTCGATCATGTGAAACATCCTTCTTCATATTGTGCTCCATCAATGGAGATCCTCGGACCGGATGGAAACGTTTGAAAATCCCATCTGGTTACAAAGGTCCATCACATCCACAAGGCGCTGAAGCTTTGAATCCTTGTCACCGCTCACAATCACCTCGTACTTCGCCGACTTGTCGGCGAGGAGTGCGTGAAGATGCTCCTTGAGCTCGGATCTATTCACCGGAATGTTTTCGATGAGAATTTTTCCCTCTTCCGTGATAGTGATATTCACCATTTTTGGAACTTGCTTGAGCGGGTGGTCAGCAGCCTTTGGCAAAGCCACGGTCACACCATTCAGCTTGACGAGCGACATCGAGATAAAAATAAAGACCACCATCAGAAAAAACATGATGTCGATCATCGGTATCAGTTCGATACGCGCCTTTGGGGAGTCGTCGCCCCCGTCACGAAACAACCTCATTTCATATACTCCTTGCCCTGGCTCTCGTTGATTCTGTACCCGAACTCTCCGGGATTATTCTCCTGATTTATCAGGCCGTAGAGGTGCTCCCTTCCGCACGATTGGCGACATTGGTCCCTCTGGAAAGCGTTGCGGAAGTCCGGGCCTCAGCCATTTCTGGGGCCTGCCTGTAGGCGTCTCGGATCGGCTTGTGAAGAATGGTGATGAGGCGGGCGGCAGATTCTAGGGAAGATTTGATTCCGGTAATCCACTTATAGAGAAAATTATAGAAGCCCAGGGAAACGATCGCGATCACAAGACCAGTTGCGGTCGCTATCAGAGCCTCTGCGACCCCTCCGGTGATCTGGGTCGGCTTTCCGAGTCCAGAGACAGACATGACATGAAAGGAAGCGACAATTCCTATGATCGTTCCAAGAAGCCCGAGAAGGGGGGCCATGGTAATGGCGGTATCGAGAATCCACATCCGCTCCTTGAGCTTCTTCTCCTCCAGAACAGCCTCTGCCTCTATCAGGTACTCGAGATTCTCTCCTTCCAACTCCGACTCCACGAACAGCTTGAGGATCTTGTTAACGATGAAGGAGTCGGAGATGTAGGACTCCTTCACCATGGCAAGAACAGCCTTCGGGTCAAGCTTTTCCTTAACGTTCTGCCTCAGGACTGCAAGCACGCGTTCGGTATGGATCTTTTCTTGCCTCAGCACAAAGAGCCGCTCGAATCCGACAGAAATGGCCACTACGGACATGGGCAGGAGGATATACATGACGGGTCCTCCGCTCATCAAATAAGAGAGTGCATTCATTTTTTCTCCTTGTTATTTGAATGTTTCCTTTCTTGATCTTCTGCCTTGGCCCCAAGATCCACCGAGACAAGAAGATCAACGGCATTTGATGCCCGGAAAAAGAGCGCCAGAAACCCTTCTTCGATGGACGCCTCCTCGAAACTTCAATCTATGCATCTCCAGACAGGACAGGGAAGAGCCACGATTTCGGTTTCCGGAAACACTACATCTCTTTCGACGAATACAATTCTCACATCATTGTTTGACGAGACGGTAAACACCAGATGTCGAAGAAGTGACGGGACGGTAAAGATTTAAGGAAACGCGTCAAACTTTTCCTTCATCTCGAAGATTATCCCGATGGATCCAGACCAGAGGGAAGTTGTGGAGAAAATCAACGATTATCACAAGAGTGCCGGGAGACTCCCGTTTTCGAAGACGGCGGTGAATTCGATGGAGGGCAGGAATGTCACGGCAAGTCCAGCAAGAAGAATCGTCGTCTACGTGGCTGGTATCCTTTTATTCCACAGGATGTCCCGATCATTCGGAGAGACAGGCTGAAAGCGTGATTCCTGTTGCGATGCTGATCGAGGCTGAGCGCTCGGAAAAGGGACAACACGAGAGCCTAGGACCGCTTGTGCGACAAGGAAAATAAAGCTCTTCGGGATGACATGTTGCCCGATTTCAAGGCGCGGGGATTTGTGGAAGTGGATTGGAGGAGGTTTCCGGTCAGAGTGTCCCTACTCAGCCAGCATCAAGGAGAAATTCCCTCTCATCCGTTCATGGGTAGCAGGGAATATTTTCAAACCAGTCGGTCTGGGCGAGAGAGATGTGGCGGGACCAGCTGTTGACCGGAACAAAGGAATCGGAATCGGGACTCTTTCTCCAAACAGCCCTTTCCAGGTAGTATTGGCGCCGTTGATCTTCGGTAGGGTGGCAGTGGGGTGGAACCGGGAGGAAAAAGTCGAGGCGAACCACAATCGCGTCATGTCTGCCCCCGTGCGCAACCCTAGCCGAGCTTACCCTGAGTCCATAACGGAGGAATAACTCTCTGACATCGGAAAAACCCGACGGAGAGGGCAAAAGACCCACGATCCGGTCGATATCATCGACCGGATCGTCTGGCAAAGTTTTTGAGGCGGCAAATCCTCTCCCTGCCCCTCCCGATTCGGCAACCAGGAGAACAAAAAGAAGAATCCCCGCTGCTATTCGTCCTCCCCAAGTTTTTACCATTCCTGATGCTCCCTTCATTGTTCATTCTCTGCATATTCTCTTTGAAGACATCCGGACGGGCTCCGCTCGCCAGAGCGACCGGCACATCGAGGGGATACACGGACGAATCTTCCTAGAAGACATCACGAATGAAAAATCCATGGCTGATCAAAAACAGCGAAGCTCGACAATTTCTGTCTCACAATCACATAACTATCTTTTCACGAAACCGATCTTCCCAACGTCATTTGACGGGACGGTAAACGTATGATGTCGAATGGGTGACATAACGATAAAGATTTCAAGAATTCTTTTATATCCTTTTAATCCCGATGGATACTCAATGAACTCGGCCTCAGTAAAAACAGTGAGGGACAGCGGCATTCGCATGTTCCTTGAGAAGCAGACTCGTGGAATAGTTCCAAGTTTCTGATATTCGGGTAGAAAGATTTCCATAGAGATTCTGAAAGAAGGACTTAGACGAGCAGAACAGGAATACGAATGCGCGACAGCACCTGTGTTCATCCCTAAAAAATGCCTTTTAGTCGCCGGAGGGGCTTTCTCCGGTCAAAAATCCGCCGAAGAACCGAGGGAGTCTCCTTGGAAGGAATCTCTAACAAAAATTCCCTCGAGTCAGGACCGATCCTCCTCCCTCTCCAACCGCTCGAGAAGGGGACAGGACTCCCCATGGTCGGGGGTGAGGCAGTCGGCCACGAGGCTTTCCAGGGCGGCCTCCATCCGACGAAGGTCACGGATCTTCTCCCGAACAAGGGCAAGTTTCTCTTGCGCGAGGAGCAGGACCGAAGTACAGGAGCTCCCGGTCTCCCTGCGAAGACCCAGAAGTTCCCGGATCTCCCCGAGAGAAAAGCCCGTCTCCTTGGCCCGGCGGATGAACAGGAGCCTCCGTACGGTCTCCGGTTCATAGACGCGATAGCCCGACTCCGTGCGTTGAACGGGGGGGATCAGCCCCTCCCGTTCATAAAACCGGACCGCATCGACGCTCATCCCTGCCGCACTAGCGACCTTGCCGATCGAAAGGCCCATTGACCCACTCCTTCCTCGAGGGGCAGCTCCCCTACCCCGCACAGCAGGAGAGCCGTCCCACATCCTTGCTGAATGACTGGGCACAGAGTTTGAGACTCTCCACCATGGTCAGATACGGAAAAAACATTCGTCCGATCTCCTGAACGGTATTCCCCGCGGACAAGGCCATGGCCGCCGACTGGATCACCTCTCCCCCTTCGGGGGCCAGCACGGTGCAGCCTAAAAGCTTCCCGCTCCTTTCATCCGCCACCATCCGGATCCACCCCCGGGTATCGAAGTTGACCAGCGCCCGGGGAACCTTGTCAAAGGAAAGGGTTCTCACCACAGGAGTATACCCCTTCTCCCGGGCCTCGTCTTCGGTGAGCCCCACCCGGGCCACCTGCGGATCGGTAAAGATGACCTCGGGCAAAACCGCAAGATCCAGAGGATCCTCTCCCGCCCCCATCATGTGAGTGGCCGCCCGGGTTCCCGACGCCGCCGCCACATAGACGAACTTCGGGAGCGTCGTGCAGTCCCCCGCGGCAAAGATTCCCGGAACGCTGGTTTCAAGACGATTGTCGACCACGATCTCACCTTCCGGATTGGTCCGGACGCCGACCCTGTCGAGACCGAGATCCCGGGTATTGGGATGCCTCCCCGTGGCCACGAGAAGGGCCTCGCCCGTCAGCATTTGTCCATCGGAGAGCGCCACGGAAAAAATCCCGTCCCGGTGATCCACCCGGGAGGGGGTCGCCTGGGGGACGATCTTCACGCCCTCCCCTTCCAGATAGCGCCCCAGATCCCGTCCCAGATCCTCTTCCATCCTGGAGAGTATCCTCTCTTTCCGGATCACCAGGGTCACCTCGGCTCCCAGACGCCGCCAGGCCTGACCGATCTCCAGAGCCACAAAGCCGCCGCCGAAGATGATCAGATGTCGAGGAATCTCGCGGGCAAAGAGCGCCTCGGTCGATGTCCAGAAGGGGGTCCCGGCCAGGCCGGGGATCTCGGGAACATGAGGCTGTGAGCCCGTGGCGATCAGGATCCGATCGGCGGCCAGACTCCTCTCGTTTCCTGTGCTCTCCCGAACCACCACGGTCCGGGGCCCATCAAGCCTCGCCTCTCCGGTCAGGACCTCGACCCCCGGAGTCTCCCGGAGGATCCGGGAGTATTTCTCTTCCCGTAGCTCGAGAACCCTCCGGGTCCGCTCCTCGGCAAGAAGGACAGGAGAGATCTCAGGTGAGTGCGGTGCGATCCCGGAAAAGGGAGGCGCCTTGACCGTGTGCACCTGATGGCCCTGGCGCACCAGGATCTTCGAGGGAACGCAACCCACATTGACGCAGGTTCCGCCCAAGGTTCCCCGCTCCACCAGGGTCACCCGGGCGCCGAGATCTGTGGCCCGAAGGGCGGCGGCCACGGCTCCGGAGCCCGCCCCGATGATCACGAGATGTCGGGGGGAGGAGCTGTTTCCATCGGCGCCAGGACTCATCTGATTCCCCTGGAGGGATGGCTCGCCTTTGGGGCGAAGGTCGTACCCGGCCTGGCGAACCGCCTTCTGCATCGCCTCGAAAGCCGTTCCGGGCTCGACTTCGGCCTCCCCTGCCCCGGCCTCATAGGCCACTTGGGCCGAGACAACCCCGGGAAGCCCCCGGAGAGCCTTTTCCACACTCCGGGCGCAGTGGTCACAGGTCATGCCCTCGACAAAAAACTCGACGGTATCCATCGTCTTCCTCCTTTTCAGCTCTCTTCTGCTGGGGCACCCATGTAGCCCCGAAACAATCGCCCCCCCGGTCCCTGAGGAATGCTAAAGAGACTCCCTCTCGCATGACGCCCCGGCCCGGGATTTGAGCATTCTCCGCCAAAGGTCCTCTCCGGTCAGGAGGAGAAGCCCCGCAAGCCCGGCATCCATCGCCGGATGGAAAAACTTCATCCCGAGAGGAAGCGCCAGTGCCGACACAAGATAGGCGACCAAAAGGGGCACGCTCTGTCTCCGGCGATAGCTTATAAAGGCTCCCCATCCCCCCAGGAGGAGTGACCCCACCATCAGGGGAAAGAGAAGGTGCTTCTTGACGAGAACCCCCAGCCCCACCGCCCCCATGAAGGACAAGATCGAGGGAATCCCCAGACAGCATAGCACTGCCACGAGGGAGACGATGCTTGCCGCCACAGTTGTTCCCATGGCAAGAGGCTCTTTTCCGCCTCCTTCAGCCTTGTTCTTTTCCATTTTTCCCTCCCGGATCATCTGTGGACCTTAAAGAATCGGATGCCTTCCTGCGATCCTGTCTTGAGGATAAACCCTCGACCTAGGTCCAGAGTCAAGAGCTCGGCCCATGACAATTACAAAAAATCGGAAAAACTGGAATGACAGAGCCTTGAGCGGCAACAACATCGAAAAAAATGAGAAGGGGGAAGAACAAAGGAGAAAGGCGGCAAAACCGGGGAATCCCGCAAAGGGATCAAGAACGAAAAACACAAGGGAGGAGCCTCTTGGACGGGCAAGCGGAGAGGCTCCTACGGGGCTCAGACCATGTGGCGGATGATCTTCCCTTCCACCATGTACATGATGATCTCGGCCACGTTGGTGGCGTGGTCGGCAAAGCGCTCGAGGGAGCGGGAGATGAAAAGGATCCGGATGATGGGGCTCGTCTCCCCCGTGTGCTGCCTGAGGCTCTCGACGATCGTCCTCACCAGGGTCCGATGGAGGACATTGACCTTCTCGTCCTCAAGGGTCACCTGCTTGGCCATGGCGGTGTTCCGGCTGACAAAGGCCTCCAGGGCATTCGTCAGCATGGCGCGTCCGATGGTGGACATCTCGACGATGGCGGGAGGAATCGAAACCGGGGGCTCTTCGCAGAGCTCCACCACCCGTTCGGAGATGTTCGTGGCCAGGTCGCTCATCCGTTCGAGGTCGGTAATGATCTTCATCGCGGTGATGACAAAGCGCAGGTCCCGGGCCTCCGGCTGGTGGAGGGCGATCATCCGGACGCAGTCCTCGTCGATCCCCACCTCCATGGCGTTGACCTGGTGGTCCCGGTCGATCACCTGCCGGGCCTTCACGGGATCCCGGGCGACCAATGCCTCGATCGACTCCTGCATCTGGAGTTCGACCATGCGGCCCATTTCGGTGATCCGCCCCTTGAGCTGCTCCAGCTCCACATCGAGATGTCGTTGCACGCCCGTCCCTTCCCTTGCCTCAGCCGAACCGGCCCGTAATGTAGTCTTCCGTTCGAGAGTCGTCCGGATTGGTGAAGATCTTGGTGGTCTCCCCCACCTCCACCAGCGTGCCGTCGAGAAAGAAGGCGGTGTAGTCGGACACCCGGGCGGCCTGCTGCATGTTGTGCGTCACAATCGCTATTGTATACCTGTCCTTGAGATCCTGCATGAGCTCCTCGATCCGGGCCGTGGAGATGGGATCGAGGGCCGAGGCCGGCTCGTCGAGAAGAATGACCTCCGGCTCCACCGCCAGGGCCCGGGCGATGCAAAGGCGCTGCTGCTGTCCTCCCGAAAGGGCGAAGGCCGACCCCTTGAGACGATCCTTCACTTCGTCCCAGAGGGCGGCGGCACGAAGGGACTTCTCGACGATGTCGGAGACGAGGGAGGAGGACTTGACCCCCTGGATACGGAGACCGTAGGCCACATTTTCAAAGATCGACATCTGGAAGGGGTTGGGCTTCTGGAAGACCATTCCCACCCTCTGGCGGAGAAGGACCGGATTGACCGCCGCCCCGTAGATCTCCTCGCCGTCGAGAAGGGCGGAGCCCTCCATCCGGAAGCCCGGAATGAAGTCGTTCATCCGGTTGAGGCTTCGCAGGAAGGTCGACTTGCCGCATCCGGACGGTCCGATCATGGCGGTGATCTTCTTCTCGGGAACGGAAAAATTCACATTCCTCAGCGCCTGGGTCTTTCCGTAGAAGGCCGAAAACCCCTTCGTCTCGATCTTCAGATTCCCAGACATCGGCGCGCTCTGTTCCAAAGGACCTCCCCTCACCCTTTCCGGGCGTACTTCCGGCTGCCCCACGAAAGAAGCCGGATGCCCATGTCGAGCAGAAGGACGATCACGGTCAGGACCAGGGCCGCTGCCATGGCCTTCACATGAAGCGCCTTCGAGGGCTCGTGAATATAGATGAAGATCTGCATCGCCAGATCCCCCACCGAACCGTTGGAGCCGACGAGGGAATGGGGAATGCCGGTGTTGTAGTAATTGGTGAAGACCAGGGGCGCCGTCTGTCCCAGGACATTCAGGACCCCCAGGAGGATCCCCGTTCCGATCCCGGTGATGGCCGCGGGGATTGCCAGATCCCGCATCACCTGGAAACGGGTCGCCCCCAGGGCCAGCGCCCCTTCGATGTAGCTTCTCGGCACGTCCCGAAGGGCCTGCTCGGTAACCCGGGTCACGATGGGGATCATGATGAAGCCCAGGGTCAACCCCGCGGCAAGCCCCGAGAATCCCCAATGGAGCCCCCATCCGGTATTGGTGGAGAAGACATAGAAGCCCACCACGCCCCAAATGACCGAGGGAACCCCCAAAAGAAGATCCGAGAGAAGCCGGGTGACCCCCGCGAGCCTCGTATGGCTCTGGTCCCAGAGATAGAGGCCGGCCCAGACGCCCACCGGCACCGACAGAAGGCTTGCCAGGACGATGAGGATCAGGGAGCCGGCGATCCCGTTGAGGATCCCTCCCTCGATTCCCACCGGGAAGCCCGAGGGCATGGTGGTCACGAAGGAGAGGGAAAGGGCCTCCTTCCCCCGGTCGTAGGCGACATAGATGATCGCCAGAAGCGGGGTAACCGCCACGAGAAAGGCGAGCCCGGTAATGCTTCCCAGAACGATGTTCCGGATTTGCCGGTAGTAGGAGAGCCCCTTTTCGGGGAGACGCGCCTCAGCCACCGCCCACCGATCCCGCCAGACGCCCTCCCATGAGTTTTAGGAGAAGCTCCCGTCCGAGAGTGTTCACCACCAGGGAGATCACGAGAAGGATAAGGCCCAGCTCGATCTCCGCCGCCGAGAACAGGGGGTCGATCACCGCGTAGGTGAAGGTGTTCGCCAAAAGCGAGCTGATGGTGTACCCGACGTCCTGAATGGAGGTCGGGACCGAGGCCTGGTTGCCAATGAGGAGGAGAACCGCCATCGTCTCGCCCAGGGCGCGGCCAAAGCCCAGGATCACCGATCCGATGATCCCCGGCACCACCGCCGGAAGCTTGACGAAGTAGACCATCTCGGCCTTGGTCGACCCCAGGGCATAGGCCGCCTCCACGGTCTCCCGGGGAACCATGACGAGCGAATCCCGGGTCACCGTGGCCACGAGCGGGATCACCATGATCCCCACCACAAGGCCGGCCGAAAGAATCCCGTATCCCATGGCATCCCCGGAAAAGAAATCGAAGTGGCGCCCCAGGGTGTTCGCCAGAAAGGGCTCCACATGGTCGCGCATGAGGGGAACGACGAAGATGATTCCGAAGGCGCCAAAGACGATGGAGGGGATCCCCGCCAGCATCTCCATGAGGGTCGAGACCCCACCCACCAGCCATTTTGGGGCATAGTCCGAGAGGAAGAGAGCCGAGAGGATCGCAATGGGAATGGCAAAGATCAGGGCGATGCCGGTCACCCAGAAGGTGCCCACCAGATAGGTCCAGGCTCCGAAAATATGGCGATGGGGGTTCCAGGTCGAGGTCCAGAGGAACGACCATCCGAATTTCTCGATGGAGGGCCAGGCCTCGACGACACTCACTCCGAGAACGATGGCAAAGAGGAGGAGGATGAAAAGGCCGCCTAGGCGAAGGGTCAGATGGAAGAGGCGCTCGGAGCGGAGAATCTGGGAGTGGGAGGCCCGGCGGAGATTTTTTAGCGTAGTCTCGGTGGGGGGAGCGGAGCGGGCGAGCGCCTGTTCCTCGAGCGTCTCATCGGGATCCGGCGCGAGAAAGGACAGGGGCGCCACAACGGGAGGGCGATGGTCTCCTTGGGAGAGGAGAGAATCGCCCTGTTCATGTTCGGGAGCGGCCATTGTCACGTCCTTGTGCTTTCTCGGTGTTTCGGTCCCATCCGTTCAATTCCGGAAGGGGTTCTCTTCTGAAAGAAAGGGGGAGGACATGAGCCCTCCCCGTGGTGCCTATTCATCCTTGATCGTTGTTCAACAATCGAAAATGGCGTTCGTGTGACCTCGTGGAGCCTGAAGCTATCCCCCGCTTTCGATGTCGACGGTGTTGCCCGGAAGGATATGATTGAGGATCTTGTTGAGCCGAGGCTTGAGCGGTGCGAAGGGAAGCGGAGAAAATCCCGTCTTGACCGTGTACTTCTCCACCTGGCCCTTGGTAAGGGCCCACATGACGAGCTTCTTGACGTCGTTCATGGTCGATCCCGGAAGGGAGGTGGAGACCATCCAGAACTCGAAGTTCGCATCGGGATAGACGTCCTTGCCGTGAAGCTTCCAGACGATGGAGCGGTTGAAGTCGTCGGGGAAGGAGGGATCGTGGAGCGCCGCCTTGCCGGCCGCCTGGATCGTCTTGACCGTGCCCTTCACAAAGTATCCGTCGCGATTTTTGAGGGCCATGGAGTCGAGATGGTACTCGTTGATCCATCCCAGCCCCACATACCCGATGGCTCCGGGGGTCGCCAGGACGGCCGCCACCACGGCATCCGATCCGTTGTACCCCGATCCCACCGGCCAGGCGGGAGAGAGGTCGCGGCCGATCTCCTCGTTCCATTCCTTGGAGGTCTGGGCGAGATAGTCGGTAAAGACGAAGGTCGTCCCGGAGGCGTCGGCCCGGTGGATCACCTTGATGCGGCGGTGGGGGAAGGTCACATCGGGATTGAGGGAGCGGAGAGCCTTGTCGTCCCAGAAACGGATCTTGCCCATAAAGATGCGGGCCAGGGTCGGACCGTCCATGCGAAGAGTGGTTCCCTTGGCGATTCCGGGTACATTGTAGATGACCTGGGTATCCTCGAAGGCCACCGGAATGGAGACCAGGGAGGGATAGCGCTTTTTAAGGTCCCGGGTCAGGTAGGCGTCGGAGGCCCCGATGGTGATGTTGCCGTTGGCGGCATTGGAGATCCCGAATCCCGATCCCGTCGAGGCGACGGAGATATGGGTGCCGGGATGGCTCTTCATGTAGGCCTGGGACCAGACCTGCTCCAGCGGAAAGAGCATGGTCGAGCCCGAGATCGTGATATCTGCGGCCCGGGCCTGGCCGACTCCGACCATCGCCACAAGACCCGCCAGGACGGCCCCGGCAGTGCGTGTCACAAATTTCATGAGTTCCTCCTTGGGAGTGTGTTGAGACTATCAGCTCAATGCGACATTCATGTTACAGATCTGTTACAAAACGATGACAACAGGGTCAACGGACCCTTATGAGAGGGTCTCCCGTATTCGGTATCCCACTCCCCGGACCGTTTCGATCGGAGTCCGATCGTCCTCCGGACGCGCTAGCTTCTTCCGGAGCCCATGGATGTGGACGGAGAGATTGTGGTCCTCCACCTCCCAGTGCTCGCCCCACAGAAGCGACATGAGCTCCTCCCGGGGATAGACCTTCCCGGGATCCCGGACCAGATGGACCAGGATGCGGAATTCGAGCGGCGTCACCTGAATCCTTTTCTCTTGCCAGACCACCTCGTGGCGGTCGGTATCGACGATCAGCTCCCCCACCTCATAGCGGGCAGGGGCGTAAGGATTGTTCTCCTTCGACTCGTCCCGCCGCAGAAGCGCCCGAATGCGCGCCAAGGTTTCGCGGGGAGGGCAGGGCACGGACAGAACCTCGTCGGCTCCGGCCTCAAGCACCCTGACCCGGGTCTCCGGATCCGTCCCTTCCGTCAATACCATCGCGGGGACCTTGCGCATGTTGCCCCGTCCGCGCGCGAAGTCGATGAAATCCACCACTTCGCCCTCGGGGATCGAGGAGTCGAAGAGAAAGAAACCGACCCTCTCACCGCCTGCGGCGATCCGCCGGACCGTCCAGATCCCCTCCTCGGAGGTGCGCACCGCCACCACCTTGAAAAAGAGCTCCGACAGCATCTTGCGGGCACTTTCGTCCCGACCTTCCCCGTCGACGAAGACCAGGGCGAGGGCCGGCGTTTCTTTTTTGCCTGCCACCATAACCGACTCCTCCATGGGGAAAGGATACCCCGTCCGGATGACCTTCGTATGACGAAACGGTTTCATTTCGGCGACAGTCCTTTCGGAAGAACCCGGGAAGGAAGAAATCCCTTCCCGGGGATATTCGCTGCGTCAAGCCTTTAGAACAGATAGAACCAGCTCATCATGACCCGGTTATCCAGGGCGTTGGCTCCCCCGGTATAGACCGCGTCGTACTGGCCGAACTCGAGACCCGCCCGCACGGCCGGGGTAAAGTCGTGCCAGAGATCGACGTAGGCGAAGGTCAGATGGGTGTCGGGCTGGAGGTAGCTGTATAGACCATTAGAACTTCCTCCACCTGAAGCAGGAACTCCCGCCCCAAAGCCCCCCAAGGCCCCGGAGATCTGCTGGAGGTTGGAGGCGTTGTCCACCGCAAAGCCCACCACGACCGAGGTCCGGGCATCGTCGGGGAAGTAGTACTGCAGATCGGCGTTATAGGTCTGGATGTCGAGCGGCAGGAACTGGTTGTTCATGATCACGCCGTTTCCGGCAAACCCCTGACCTCCCAAGGTATTGACTGTGGTTCCGCCTAGACCAAAGGAGAGGTTCGGGAACTGCCAGGCGTCGCCCTGGCCCCAGGTGTACTCGGCCTGGAGGGTCAGGTTGTTGCCCGGCTTGTCGTCGTGGATCGGGATGATGGGCAGGATCAGATCCACCGCCCCGGCTGCGGTCCAGGAGTTGAAGCCGGTATTTTTTGTATTGTTGTAGTTAGCCCCATTAGTAGGATTTCCAGCAATATACCCCGAATAGTTCTGCTCGATCCCCGAGATGGAGAGCGAGGCCGGGAACTGCCCCTTGCCGGTGTCGCCGATCATGAGCTCCGTCATCAGGTTGCTGTCGGAGAGCTTGAGGGCCTCGGTAAAGGCCGGGATCCCGCCTGTGGTGGTCGGCGGCGTCATCACGGCCGCGGCCGGCTCGAGCATCACCCCGGAGTCGGAGAGGTGGAGGTTCTTGTACCACCGGATCTGGGGGAACCGACCGTAAGCCGTACCGGGGCCGGGAGCGATCTGGAGGTTGTTCTGGATGTTGTAGGGTTGTTCTCCGAAGAGGGACCAGTATTGCCCCACCAGAACGTTGCCCCAGGAGGGGGTCGTCACGTCGAAGAAGAAGTGGCGGATGCGGAAGATCGGGTTGGTGACATACCCAAGGCCACTCCCATCAAGGCTTTCTCCCGGGCTCGCCAGAAAGTCCATTTCGAGAAGAGCCCGGATCTTGTAGCCGTTGTAGACGGGAGAGGAGAGGGCAAAGCCGATCCGGGAGTTGTTCACATCCATCCCGAATCGGGAAGAGTCGACGGTCGGACCATCGCCACTCTTCACCACAGCCGAATTGGCCGGTGCCGCGTTGAAGGGCCAGTTGTTGTAGGAGTTCGAGGAGTCGTAGACCGAGTCCACCTGGACGAAGCCGTACATGGTGGTGACCCACTTGCCCATCATGGTTGTGTACCCCGGCGGCGGGGCATCGGGAATCAGGTTCTGGAAGGAGTTGTGGAACTCCGAGTTGAACTTGTCCATGTCCGCCTGGGTCGCCTTCTGGGAGCCGGAGGGCGTCCCGGACTGGTCGGTCGCCGTCTGTCCCGGCTGGGAGTAGGGCGAATCAGGGGTGAGATTGTCGGCAAAGGCCGGCGTCCATCCTCCGGCAGCCAGGAAGAGCGCCGCCAGAAGGGCAAGACGGGCGGTCCTGCGCGTTCCGTTGATCATCAAGAGATCCTCCTCAAGTAAGGATGTGCACCATTTAAGATCTGAAATTTTTATCCCCGGATCCGAACGGGATCCGAAGGAGAGCGCCGGAATGCTCCGACATGCGCGGAGGCCACCCCGGACGCTGACATCCTACCCGCCCCATAAAAACGCAATCTCAAGACAAAATGACAAAACGGTGAACTTTTTTCCGGGAGGAGGGAGACAAGAAACCTCACATCTTTCTGAGGGGCCGGAGGCTTTGCCCCGGAGATTCCATAAAGGCAGAGGATTCGCGGGGGCTTGGGAAACGGGGCCCCCCTCCCGTTTATTTGAAATGCGCGGGGAATCGGAGGCTAACAGGAAGGTAACGGAAAAACCATAAGCGCAGGAAGGGGCGAAACAGGATGTTTAGAAGAGAGGGCCCTTGCCGGGGGGAGGGGCCACGATTGAATCACTCGGCCCACACTCTCGCCTCGAACTCCCCGAGAGCAACGATCTTTGTCGAGGGAATCTCCTCGATTCCCCTCTCATTTCGACGTTTTTGGGACACTCACGCACTGATTCTCCCGACAGAGACTCAATAACCACATTGAGATTTCCCGACAAAATCATGATAATGGGCCGTTCACGCCTAACCGTTTAGAAAAAGTAAAAAGGAAAATGATGACAATAGACGGTCCCCTGCACGATCGCTTCTTCAAATCCACGCTCGGACGCCCCAAGCGCATGGAACACATACTCAAAGCCTTTCTCCCCCCCGCGCTCTCCGCCCTCCTCGCCCCCGGATCCCTCGTTCCCCTCTTCTCCGAAGTCGTGGGAGACTCCCTGGACGCTTCCCTTCTCGACATGGCCTTTGAAGCGACCTTTGGAGAAAGGAAGACCCGTATTCATGTTCTGGTCGAGCACAAGAGCTCCCCCGACCCCTGGGCACATTTTCAGATCCTCCACTACCTCGCCGAACTCTGGCTCCGGGACAAGAAAGAGTCCCGCTCCCCCATTCCCTTTGTCCCGGTCCTCTTCTACCACGGACTCCGTCCATGGAACCTCCCGACTCGCCTTTCCGAAATGCTCGATCCCCCCTCCGAGCTCCTTCCCTTCGTCCCCGATTACCTGCTTCCGGTGATCGACCTCGGAAAAATCGACGACCTCGATATTCGGGAGAAGATCCGGGACTTCGAGACCTCAGCCTGTCTTCTCCTTCTCAAACACATCTTCGAAGGAGCCCGGGGCTCTCTTCGCGCATTTTTGCAGGAGACGAATGGCAAGAATCTCTCCCGTGATATAATCATCTCGGGGATGAGCTACGTAATCGGCGTTCATCATCTGGAGTCGACTGCGGAGCTCTCCCGCCTCGTCAACACGATCCTAAAGGAGGAAGGCATGTCCCAAAACGTCGTCGAGCTCTGGATGGAAGAACTCATCCAGCAAGGTGTCCAAAAGGGAATCCAGCAGGGTGTTCAACTGGGAATAGAGCAGGGTATCCAACAGGGTATCCAACAGGGAGTCCAGCAGGGTGTTCGGCAGGGAGTCCAACAGGGGATCCGAATCACTCAGGACGACACCATTCGCAAGCTTCTCAACAAAGGTCAGCTTTCAGTTGAGCAGATCGCCTTCTTCCTCGACCTCCCGACGGATCGCATCCGGGAGGTCCTCATCGAGGGGCTCCCTTCTCAAAACGGGCCATCCTAACCAGCTTCCCCTCCCCTGAACGGGGACCGCGCAGGGATCGGAAGAGCCTCTCATTCATGGAATCTGCAATCATTCTTCCCGGCAACCCGTCGGGATCTTCCCGGGTGAGGGTCGGACGAGGAAATGTTCCCCCCACCCCGATCCCTCACCTGCCGTTTCGCTGCGCATTGGCCTGTCCTCTCGCACCATCTTCATTTTCTCGAACTGCCACGTTGATATTGCCACGATGATGCCACGATTTTGGCCGCAGTTCGGGGAGTGGGAGCGAACACAGAGGGGGCGCCTTGCTCCGATTCCGGCGACCTCTGTATGATGGGGGAAGAGGCTCCGGTCACGGAGCGAGGAACATCCCCCCCCTTTTCCCCTGAAAGGAGTCCCATGTCCGTTCTTCTCGAATTCTCCATGACCCCGCTCGACAAGGGAGAGTCTGTGGGAGCATACGTCTCACGCTCCCTCGACATCGTCGACAAGAGCGGGGTGGACTATCGCCTCAATCCCATGGGAACGGTTCTCGAAGGGGAGTGGAACGAGGTGATGGAGGTCGTGACGAAATGCTACGAGCGCATGAGCCAGGACTGCGCACGCATCAGCGTCTCGATCAAGATCGACGCCAGGAAGGGCCAGAGCGGCCGGCTTTCTGGCAAGATCGCCTCGGTGGAAAAACACCTGGGACGACCGGTCAAGAAGTCGTGAGGGAGGAGGCCCCATGGAGACCTTCACCTTCTGGACGATCCTCTTCGTCCTGGCGCTGGTCCTGCTTCTAGAAGGGGCATCGCTCTCCCCCCCCGGGCGGTTCCACAAGGCCATGGTGGGGGGGCTCTATCTTCTGGCGATCCTGGTGCTGGCACTGGCCGGAGGGGCCTCCCTCTCCGCCCAAGGACCGACCTTCTCGCCGGCTCCCCCCGCCTTCTTTCTCGGAGTCCCCTCATGACGGCTGACCTCCGAGGCTCCCTCCGACACGACGGGATCTCCTTTCCTTCCCCCGTTCGGGATCCTGAAAGATGAGCCTCCCTCCTCCCGGCCACTCTCCCATGAGGGCCTCCCGCCTTGTCCACACCCTGCGCTCTCCGGGGATGATCCTCTTCACCCTGATCCTGGGCACCACACTTCCCCTGGCCGACACCACCAGCATGAATGTCGGACGCTTCTTCATCGCCCGGGGGCTCGACTCGACCCCCGACGAAACCCGCTGGCTCACCGCAGGTTATAGCCTCTTCGTCGCCCTGGGCGTCCCCCTCTCCTATCGCCTTCGGGGGCTTTTCGAGGAGAGCTCCCTTTACATCCTCGCCACGGCGGTCTTCATGGCGGGATCGGTCGTCTCCATGCTCTCCCACTTCATGCCGACGATGATGGTGGGGCGGGCCCTCCAGGGGCTCTCCGGCGGAGTCCTGATCCCGCTCTCCCTCTCCCTGATCAATGAGACCTTCCCTCCGGAACGCCGGGGACGGGCCCTAGCCCTCTTTGCCGTGGGCAACGCCCTGGCCGTGAGCCTGGGCCCCACCATCGGGGGGCTCCTCGTGGATACGGTGGGATGGCGGTGGACCATGGGGATCCATCTTCCGGTGGGCTTTTTGACGATCCTTCTGGCCTCCCTCTCGCTTGAGAACCATCCCCGCCCCGAAAGGGTTCCCTTTGACCTCCCGGGGTGGCTCCTCTTCTCCGCCACCGGCTTTTTCACCATGTACAGCCTCATGGAGGGAGAACGGTTCGGTTGGCACAGCGCCCTCATCGAAGGAACGGCCCTTCTCTCCCTGGCCCTCTTCTTCTCCTATCTCCTCCACGCCGTCCGCCACCCCCGGCCAATCCTTCCGCCCGAGCTTCTCCGCCACGGAGGCTACCTTCTTCTGACGGGAGCCAACTTCCTGCGGTCGACCGCCATCTTCGGCCGTCTCTACCTTCTTCCGCTCTATCTCGAGATCTACTACCACTTCCAGAGCCACCAGGCGGGGATGATCATCTTCGTGGGAGCCATCACCGAGCTTCTGATTCCGGTCTTCGGGATCTTTCTTCTGCCGCGCAAGGGTTCCTTCACCTGGGTTTTCATGGCCGCCGGTTCCGCCATCATCGCCTTGTCGAACCTGGCCTACCTCTCCCTTCCCGAGGAAGCCTACGTCCCGGCCCTGGTCCTTTTCCCCCAGATGCTCTTTGGCCTAGGGGTCGCCCTCACCCAGGTCTCCCTCCAGCCCCTGGTGGCCCGGACCCTTCCCCCCTCCCTCCACCGCGTCGGCATGGTCGCCCAGCTCGTGGTGCAGTTTCTGGGGGGGATGTTCGGGACGATCTGGGCCCGCCACCTGCTCAACAACATGGGCCCCCTCTTTCGCCAGGAGCTCCTTCCGACCCCCCAGGCCTTCCACTCCCGCATTCCCCCCGAGGTTGGAAGGGTCGCAGGGGCCTTCTCCTACAACCTGGATTTTCTCCTCCTGGGGGGGGTGGCCGCCGCGGGGAGTCTCCTGATCCTTCTGCTTCCCGCCCTGGAAAAGATCCGCGTCCCCTCCTCGCAAGAGACCGCCTCAACTTCTTCATAAAAGACGAGAAGACTCTGCAGTTGGGACCATGGCTCGAGCGTATCGGCTTCTTNNGCTTCTTCCCGTTGGTAACGACAGCCATCCATCCGCCCCGATGTTGCCGACTCCATGTCCCCCCGATTTGTCTGATGCCATCGTCTGACCTCCCGGAAAGGACGGAGGGGACGGGAGGGCGAACGGGCCCCCGGGAGACAAGGAGGATACCCCGCCATTTCCCCCAAAAGCCAAAAAACCGCGCACTTTAAGACAATGAGGGCCTCGCAGGACGAGGCGTCGGCCATGGGGCGATGATTGTCGGGAGAAGGGAAAGAGAAGGAGAGGACGTCCCCAAAAACAGATCTGGGATTTTGAGGAGACCCTCAGGACAGGGGGGAGAAGGGAGACTCTCCTGAAAAGATCTGCCATCCGTTTTTTCCGTTTTGCTTTACCGAATAGAGGCTGAGGTCGGCTTTGCGGAGAAGGTTCTTGATATCGGTCTCGTCGGACAATGCAAACGCCGCCCCGATGCTGGCGGAAATCGTCACGGTATGGCCTTCGATGTCGAAGTGGAGACGAAGCCTGTCGATCATCCGGGAAAACAGCCCTTCCGCCTCGGAGACATCCTGGCAGTCGAGGAGGAGGCCGAACTCGTCGCCGCCCAGGCGGGCCAGGAGGTGCGGAGAAGAGACGATCTCCAAAAGACGGCCTGCCACGGCCTCCAGCAGGTGATCTCCGGCCTGATGGCCCAGGCGATCATTGACCTCCTTGAAGCCGTCGAGATCGAGGATCCCCAGGCCGATCTTTCGACCGGGAGGCGAGGACCGGAGGCGCTCGACGGCGGTGTCCGTCAGAAGCCGGCGGTTGGGAAGGTCGGTCAGGCTGTCATGAAAGGCCATATGGGCGATGATCGCCTCGGCCTTCTTCTGCTCCGTCATGTCGGTGGCCGACAGGATCAGGGCCCGACGAACACCGTTCTCGGCCGTTAGAGGGATCATTTCGACCGTCAGGACCCTCTCGTCTTTTCCGGGGGGCGTCAGGGTCAAGCTCTCTGAAAGCGGCCGCTCCCAGCGCCACGCCTCGGCATCCATCCGGACAAGAGGAGCCAGGAGTCCGGAAATCTCCGGACAGAGCTTCTGGATCTCCCTCACCGTCCTTCCCTGCCAGCGTTCGGGGGCACCCAGGCCAAAGAACTCCCGGGCCCGGGCGTTGGCCAGGAGCCATCGTCCCTCCGGATCCTCAAAGACCACCCCCTGGGGAATGGTCGCCACCAGGGAGGCCAGCCTCTCTTCGGCGGCCNNGCCCGCTCCTGGAGCGAGACAAGGGAGTCGAGGGTTCGGCTCACCGCCGCCGCCGTGTGTTCCAGAAGCTCCGCCGTGTGGTTGTCGTAGAAGTTCTTCTGGTGGGTCGCCACCCCCAGGATCCCGTAGGGCTTCCCCCCGCGAAAGAGCGGAAAGACCCCTACCGAGATCCATTGGTGCTGCTCGTAGTAGTCGGCGCGCTCGACCATCCCCTTCTTCCGGTACCAGGCCACAAGGTTGTTCTGGATCCCCTTGCGGCGGGAACGAAAGGTCCGGATCGTGAGGGTCTCCCGATCCTTGTGGGAGGGGTCGAGGGAAAACGTCCGGACCATGGGAAGAAAGGTGGACGGCATGTTCCGGTCGCTCACGGAGCGAAGTTCGAGCGTGGTGCCCGAAGGGTCGAGCGTATAGACCGCGGCGTTGACTATCCCTCCTTTCGTCACCAGAAGCCGACACAATTCCTCGAAGAGCCGGGGTTCGTCGGTCGCATCCTCGAGCATCCGGTGGACGGAGGTCTGGGCCTGATAGAGAAGGCTGACCTGCTGATAGCGCACCGTGAGGCGATCCCTGTCCCGCAGGGCCAGGATGGCCGCCAGGGGAGGGACCATCCGGTCAAGGAGGCGCTCCATGACCGAAAGGGCCATGTCTGGACTTCCCAAGGAGCTCCCCCGATGGCCGGCCAGAAGAACCATCTCGTACCCCGGAAGGATCGGACGCTTGAGGAGGCTCGCCCGGGAGAGCTCAGCCAACCCGGCGATCCGGCGGGAGTTCAGAACCTTGAGCGGAACGGCCTGCCTCTGGAGCTCCTCCCCCAAAGTCCGCTTGAGCGTCCGGCTTCGGGCTCCCGTCAGATGGGCGACAAGGGGCGTGGAGGATTCCGGGCCGAAGAGATAGACTCCGGCCATCTCCGGAGAGAGAAGCCGGGAGAGACCCCGGAGAATCCGGAGGGAGAGATGGTCAGGAGTGAGACGGGACAGGTCGGCGACGGAGACCAGCCGGTCGAGCTCCCGGCAGAGCCGCCCCTCGTCGTCCGAAGCGGGAAACGGGGGAATCAGCGCCTCCAGGAGCCTCTGGGCCCGACGAAGATGCGCTGGGGTGGGAGCGGCGCTCTCCTGGCAGGAAAGGAGCGTGAACAGCCCCCGGATTTTCTCGCCCGAAACGACGGGAAGGGAAAGGCCGGAGAGCTTCGCCCTCCCCAGGACGAGCGGAGGATCCAGAGGGTGATCCCCGACCCGGGAGATGAGCCGGGGACGAAAAAGCCCAAGCTCCGGGAGGGGACGAAGGGAGGAGGGGAAGGTCGTCCGAATGGTTCGAAGGAGCTCCTGGCAGGAAAGGGAGATGATCCGCTCATGGGGCGCTTCGTCGACAAATCCTCCCTTCATCATCCCTTTGGCCCTTTGAATCTCCTCGAAAAGGAGAATGTCGCAGGGAAGCGCCGAGAGAAGCTCTTTCGAGAGGGTACGGAGTGTCTTGAGAGGGAGCCTGGAGGGGGACACGAGGCCTTCCTGATGGGATGTGGACAGGGCGAGAGAAAACGGAACTATCGACTAAAAACCGATCAATTTGTCAAAAAAGATAGCATTCCCCTCCCCAAAAATAAAGAGAGAGGATTTGATTCGCCTCGCTCGGAGTGCACAAAAATCCCGAGGGGACCGTTCCTTTTCCGAGGGCCAAAAAGGAGGAGCGACGATGTCCGGCAGGAGGCGGCTCCGGTTGTCGCAGGAGACGATCCGGTATCCCTCACGGGATTCTGTCTCTTTGAACAATCCGGAGGAAATCCCCCTGTATTTGAAAAAAACTGGACTCATGGGCGATTGCCGAGAATGCTCTCTTCGCGGAGACGGCGATCCCTTCGACCGCCTTGTCCAAAAATCGATTCGAAAAATCTTGCTTGACATTTCCGATTTCTCTTCTATAATCTTTTTCGTTCGAAAAATGGGGTCTCTTTATCCCCCCTGGCGAACGAGAGGTCTTTTCCGGAAGTCTCCTCCCGGAACACGACCGAAGACCCATCTCAATCAAAGGAGCTGTCCCGTATGGACGCTGGCTCGTGTAGCCCCACTCGGTTGCCGAAAGAGGGGAACGCAGGAAAGGAGGCATCGTAGGTCGAGACACGACCTGGTCTCAGCTCTCCCGTTTCCTCCCCCCGACATGACGTTTCGTCATGTCCTTCCTGAATCTGCCTTTCTTCTCTTTCCTCTTTCCCTCTCTCTTTCGGCCTTCTGCTTTCACTCACCTTCTCCGTCTGGCCCTGTTGTGGCGCCGTTTGGCCCGGGGTGTCGACGGACGAAGTCGTTGTCTCTCCGAAGTCCAAGGCCGGAGAGTTAAGGAAAGGAGTCTCACCATGACCTTCGTCACCATGGCGTTTCGCCCCGATTTCTCCCTCATCCGGATCCTTCGCCGTCTTCTGGCAGGAATCCGGACAATTGAACGCTTTCTCGAATCTCCCGGGTTCTACGGAAAGCTGATCCCCTGAACGAGGAGGGGGAGATCCCCCTCCTTATTGTTCCTCGACAAAAGATCGGTTCCCCATGTATAACCCCGGAGAGAGCGATGAATTGCACTCATGCCCATGACCATCACGACAATGACACCCATGCCCCCCGTTCCCGCTCCTCCTCCGTGCTTCGGATTCTTCTTGTTTCGGGGCTTTTGCTGCTGGCCCTGGCTCTTCCGGAGATCGTGGCCGGACTTCTGGCCAAAAGCCGGGGACTTCTGGGAGACGGTCTCCACAACCTCCTCGATGTCCTCGGAATCCTCCCTTTGCTCTTCGGACTCTGGATCGTCCGCCGGACTCCCTCCGAGCGCTTCCCCTATGGGCTGGGAAAGGCCGAGACCCTCACGGCGCTGGTCGTGGTTCTGCTCGTCTTCTCAAGTGCCCTTACAACCATCGCCCTTTCCGTATGGGGACTTCTTCACCCCCTCCCCGTTGCCCTTCCCCGGCTCGCCATGATCATGGCGCTTGTGAGCGCCGTTGTGAATATCCTGGTCGGATTCCTGCAGGTCTGGGGTGGCAAGGGATCGAACGACCTGGCGCTGACCGCCAGCGGCTACCATGCACTGACCGATGCGGGGCTGGCCCTGGGGGTTCTGGCGGGAATCGCGGCGGCGCCTCTCGGATATCCCCGGGTCGATGCGGTCGCAGGTCTTCTTCTTGGGGCCATCCTGATGAGAAGCACCCTTCCCCGGGCCCGCACCCTTCTCTCCCGGCTGATGGATGGGATCGATCATGGGATCCTCGAAAAAATCCGGGAGGGGGTCTCTTCCACCCCCGGGATCGTCTCCATCGACGATGTGCGGGCCCGATGGGTGGGACGGGAGATCCACGCCGAGATCGCCCTAGCCATCGACCCGGAACTTGATACCCGATCGGCCCACGAGCTCTCCGAAGAGATTCAGCACCGGCTTCTTCACCGGATCGACAATCTCACCCGGGTCTTCGTCCATTTTCATCCGGCAGGAGACGAGCCCCACCTCCACCGCTGGCGGGGACCCCACCGCCACGACGGCCTTCCCCTGCACTCCCACACCAGTCAGGGGCTGTCGCTCTCCTGACGCCCTGATTTTGGGCTCTCCTTGAAGCCCGCCGAGGGATCCCGGGCGAAATCCCCTTCCGCTCCGTCCACATCCCAGAGCCCCCGTTACAAGGGGCTCAAGAAATCATTGAGCAGGGTCCCGTCATAGTTGGCC
>DGKK01000074.1 GCA_002387725.1 Nitrospirae bacterium UBA4572 | reverse complement strand
GCGTATTTTAGGCGTATACTTTAAAATTCCTATATTCGGCACGGGTCGTTTTTCGGACTCAAAATCCGCCGGGGGTGACCCCATAGGAGTTCGATTCTCCTCCCGAGCACCAAGTAATGACGCCATTCTTTACTTCTCCCCTTCCTGTGCCAAAATTAATTTCAAGAATATTTCCGACAATTCTCCGACACTCAAGTTTTTTCAGGAGGACGGAAAGGCAAGCTTTTATAAACGGAAGCTGGCAGACTCTATCATCTGGGATGCGAAAATAAGGCGAAAAGGATACCCGGCCCAAATGCGCTCGTTTGACGGCGAGAAGTTCAAGAGGACTAAAGAAATCTCCTTCCTCATGACTTATAGTTCAGGAGAGTCCCCCCAGCTATGAATCGAAATACGACCCTCTTTTTCCAGGACTTTCAATGTCTGGATAACTGTCCTGATCACGTCTTCCGGGAGAATATTTTCAAGCCATTCATTGGGCCGTCCTGTATTTCCCTTAATTCTGTATTTTTTGAGATTTGATTTAATGGAATATTCGGCTTCTTCAATCTTGAGGAGTCTCACCAAGATCCTAAAATTGACGTTTTCTTCCCCAAAGGTCTTGAAGTAGTTTTTCTTTCTCCTCTCAAGATTCTTTGCTTTTCCTATTTTGCAATTCAAATGATTCACCCGAATGCACCTGTCCGCAATCCTCGGATCGTGGGCGTTTACCGAGATTGGATCCTCATTATTGAGGGTTACAAGGTAAATCCCAGATTTCATGGAGCTTCCCCCATGGTTAGTCATTGTCTGACGGCACGAATTAAGTCTGCGCCTTCACTTCTTCCAGAATTGACCAATTTACTCACTTCGAACCCCACATTTTTCAGTTCTCGAAATTTTTCCAGGGCAATTTTCCCCCTTGTTGAGAGGGGAGGGTGATTTTTTGCTGTATTTACGTGGCTTCCGGAGCTCCGTAGTATCTTCTCGCCTCCGGCGGGAAGAAGCTGATGATCCAGAGCTGATCCTCAGTCAGGGCAATCATGCCCCCAGGATCGTGCTCATGGGGTTGCCAGTGGATGTTTTCCAGAAGCTGGAAGATCCACCGGAGTGTCGGGGGATTCGTCATTCGCCCCAACTGGTCGGGGAGCCCTTGTTTGAGGGCGGCGAGAGCCTCCCGGAGACGTTCCTCGGCCAGAGCATAGACCAGGAGGGCCATCGCCATGATGGTGATGAGCGCCATGATCTGGCACTCCTTCTTGAGACTCACGCCACCCACTCCCCACACAACGTCTCCGCCTGCTCCAACACCGTCTCCGCCGCCTTCTCCTGCTTGTCCGGAGGGTAGCCGTTCTTCTTGAGGATCCTCTTGACCAGCCGTTTGATATGCGCCCGTCTGTCTTCCCGCACCGACCAGTCCACCGTCACATTGCTCCGGATCGTTTGGACCAGCTCTCGGGCAATCCCGCAAAGAATCTTGTCCCCTAGGATCTTCACCGCGCTGTCGTTTGTCTCCAGGGCGTCGTAGAAGGCCACTTCGTCTTCGGAAAGGCCGAGAGCCTCTCCCCGTTTTTCCGCCTTTTTTATTTCTCCGGCCAGCGCGATCAGCTCTTCAATGACCTGGACCGTCTCGATCGCCCGGTTATGGTAGGCCCGGAGGGTTTTCTCCAGCATGTCCGAAAACGACCGGGACTGGACCACATTCTTTTTCGAGCGGGTTTTGATCTCGCTGTCGAGAAGCTTTCGCAGAAGTTCCACGGCCAGATTCTTCTGGGGCATGTCTCGAACTTCGGCCAGAAATTCCTCCGAGAGAATGGACAGGTCCGGCCTTTTGAGCCCCGCCGCCTGGAAGATATCAATCACCCCTTCCGAAACGATCGCTCCCGAGACGATCTGTCGGATCGCATGGTCCATGTCGTCCCGGCTTCGCTCCCCGTTCTTCTCCCGTTTCGACAAGACGGCGTTCACCTCCTGGAAGAACCTTACGTCGTCCCGGATCGCAAGGGCTCTGGGGTGGGGGACGGCCAGAGCGAAGGCTTTGGAGAGGTCGGTCACCGCCCGGGAAAGCCTCTTGGCTCCGTCTTCCTGCGCCAGAATGTGCTCCTGGGCAAAGGGCAGGAGAGCGAGGCGTTTTTCGGGAGAGGTCTTCCCGGAGCTCCAGTCGAACCCGTGGAAGAGTCCGCCACAGATTTCGTAGTGCTTCAGGAGAGCGGCCACGGCGTCGTCCTGGTCCAGGGTGGGTTTCCCCGTTCCCCCGCTCTGGGTGTAGGTCGCCATGGCTTGCTTGAGCTCATGGGCAATCCCCAAATAGTCCACGATCAGACCGCCCGGCTTGTCCTTGAACACCCGGTTCACCCGGGCAATCGTCTGCATGAGCCCATGGCCCCTCATGGGTTTGTCCAGGTACATGGTATGGAGAGACGGAGCGTCAAATCCCGTGAGCCACATATCTCTCACAATGACGATCTTGAAGGGGTCGGCCGGATCCCGGAACCGGTTGGCGAGCTTTTCCCTTCGGGGTTTGTTCCGGATATGCTCCTGCCACTCCAGCGGGTCGCTGGCACTTCCCGTCATGACGACTTTTAGGATTCCTTTGGTATCGTCCTTGTCGTACCAGTCGGGGCGGAGAGAGATAAGGGCCTTGTGAAGGTCGAGACAGATTCTCCGGCTCATGCAGACAATCATGGCCTTGCCGTCTAAGGCTTCCAGACGTTTCTCGAAGTGGTCGACAATGTCCCGGGCCATGAGACCGATCCGTTTTTCGGTCCCCACCACCGCTTCAAGAGCCGCCCATTTGGATTTGAGCTTCTCCTTGCGCTCCTCCTCTTCCGTCTCCGTCACCTCTTCGAATTCCTGGTCGATATGGGGCTTCTCGGCCTCCGGAAGATCGAGCTTGGCCAAACGGGATTCGTAGTAGATCGGAACGGTGGCCCCGTCGTCGACGGCCCGCTGGATATCGTAGACGCTGATATAGTCNNAACCCGATAAAGGAGGCGTTGGGAAGAGCGTCCCGCATGTGCCGGGCAAATCCGTCCATGAGGTCGTACTGGCTTCGGTGGGCTTCGTCGGCAATCACCACAATGTTCCGACGGTCCGAGAGCTTGGGAAAGGTATCTCCGTCCGTCTCGGGGTCGGGAAGGAACTTCTGGATCGTGGTAAAGACCACCCCTCCCGAGGCGACCCGAAGAAGCTCCCGGAGCCGCCGTCGGGTCTCGGCCTGAACCGGGGCCTGGCGCAGGACCTCGTGGCACCGGGAGAAGGTTCCAAAGAGTTGCCCGTCGAGATCGTTCCGATCGGTGAGTACCACCAATGTGGGGTTTTCCATGGCCGGGTGAAGAATGACCTTTCCGGCATAGAAGACCATGGTGAGACTTTTCCCAGACCCCTGGGTATGCCAGACCACCCCGATCCGCCGGTCTCCCGTGGGACGGGAGGCGACAACCGTCGTGTCGAGCGCCTTGTTCACGGCGTGAAACTGGTGGTATCCGGCCAGCTTCTTGATCAGGCTGCCGTCCGTTTCCCCCTCGAACACCACAAAGTGGGAGACAAGATCCAACAGGTGGTCTTTTCGGAAGACCCCTTTTGTCAGGACCTCAATCGGGGGACGCAGACGGGCTTCCTCTTCCCCTTCGATCGTTCGCCAGGGGGCAAAGCGCTCCCGGTTGGACGAGAGTGAGCCAATGCGGGCGTCATAGCCGTCGGAGATCACCAGGAGCTCATTGAAGGCGAAGAGGGAGGGGATCTGTTCCTTGTAGGTCTGAAGCTGGTTGAAGGCCGACCAGATCGTGGCCTTTTCGTCTCCGGGATTTTTGAGCTCAATGACTCCCAACGGGATCCCGTTCACGAAGATCACGATATCGGGCCGCCGGTTGTGGTGGCCCTCCACGACGGTCAACTGGTTGACCACCACCCAGTCGTTGTTGTCGAGATTGGAAAGGTCGAAAAGCCGGGCCGAATCGGAGACGATCCGATCCCGGGTGCGATATTCGACGGGAATCCCTTCCACAAGAAAGCGGTGGAAGGCGTGGTTTCGCTGAATCAGGGTGGGGGAGTCGATCCGGGTGAGCTTCCGGAAGGCTTCCTCCAACGCTTCAGGAGGAAGGTGGGGATTGAGACGGGAAAGAGCGGAGTGAACACGGGCCGGAAGGAGAGGATCGGAGTAGGAGGAGCGTTCGGCCTGAGGGGTTTCCGGGGCGATCTCCGGACCATGGAGGATCGTGTATCCTAGCTCGCCGAACCAGCCAAGGACGATATTTTCGAGGTCGGATTCGGTGAGGGCTGGGGTCAAAAGGTCTCCTTGGGACGAAGAGCCATTATTTTTTCATTCGTTTATGCCCGGGGAAGTTACAAGACTCCCGAAAGCCCTTTCTTCTCGACGAGGCTCAACAGCTTCAGGGAAGGACCACTCGGACGTTTTTCCCCGATTTCCCATTTTTGGACTGTCGACAGACTCATGTTCAAAACCGACGCAAACACGGCTTGGCTGACATGCTCCCTCTCCCGCAAGGATTTGATCTTTTCGGGAGTCATTTCCTCGATCTTGAGGGTCGTCAATGCCTCAAACTCGTTCATTCTCCGCTTGTCGATCAGCCCAATCCTGTGCAATCCCCTGGCCGTATCTTTCATTTCGCTTGCGATTCTACTGGTCCTTTTATTTTGTCTCATTGCCCATCTCCACAAACTCACCCTCAGAAAGGGCCAAATCCACTTGCCGATCACTTAGCTTGAGAAGATCCACGGCCATTTCCTGAAAGATTTTCAGCTCTTTGCTGCCGATATTGTCTCGTTCGTTTTTCTCGAATCCGTAGAGAAAGACCCAGCGATCAACTTTTTGGGTCGCCACAATCACCCGAACCCCACCGCGCTTTCCGCGTCCCGGAAGAGCCACCCGCTTTTTTAAAATGGACCCGCCAAGATCGGCGTCGATTAACCCCTGCTCCATTTCGGCAACGGCCTTGACGAGAGCTTGGTCCGACAATCCGTGTTTCTCTTTCCAACGCACAAACGTCCGAAGAAGGAGTATGCGTTTCACGGATTAATTCTATCACTGAGTGATATGGACAAAAAGACCTTCGTCACAGTTTTCTTCGGATTCCTTTAGCTCGAACAATCTCGTTGGCTTCTTCCATTTTCTCTAAGACTTTCTTGTTTTCAAGTCGTAATAAGTGCGAGAAAAAAGGTTACCGATGCCCCGACAAGACCACCAAACACCAAAAAACTAAGAGAACTCGTTCTACAACCAATAGTTAATTAATGTTTTTTCGGCATCTTTCACCCGAATTTCGCCGGAGAGAAGTTTTGGGAGAAGAGAACTTCGAAGAGTAGCTAGGATCATTGTTTCCCGTTCATTCCTAACGATCTGCAAATAAAGCGGCCTAACATTTGACTCAAATAATTCCATAACAGATTTCGTCGGCCGAATAACAAGAATTTGTCGAAAATTCGCCTTACTGATCTCAAGAAATGTCGAACCATTTGCTCGACTAACAATTTCTTCATGAGCACACGCCGCCCAGTAGAGAATGAAAAGGTTCGAGACCTCTTCCCTTGGCAACATTGCTATAAATCCTTGATTAATGGAAACAGGAACTTCTGAAATGGCAAGGTAACCAATGGGTGCACGAGAAGAGAGTAACACTGTCCCGGCTGGTAGTTTTCCTGATCCGATTTGAGCCAAGCCTGCGTCAGTTATTTTACGTTCTGTTCCGAGCAAGACCGGTGTCGATAATGACGAAAGGTCTTTTGGTGTAGCCCAATAATGGCGACCGTTCTCCCAATAGGTGGATTCCTTAGTGCTCGGGGTGCTACCGCCAGCAATATTAACAATCTCTCCAATAGTCGCAACCTTCCACCCCCTCGGAATCTCCCCCAGTTCCGAATCCTCAAAGCTATCCGGGAACAGGTCTTCAATCTCCTTGGGCAGTCCCATGGGTCTTCCTTCCATTTTCGCCCACACCGGATCGAAGTCCACGAACCAGGACTTGAAGATTGCCTGGGCCATGGCTTCAAGGGTTTCGTTCATGCGGCGGTTGAGTTCGATCTTGTCGTCGAGGGTGCCGAGAATGTGGGCTATGGTGCGTTGAGAGTTTTTGTTTTTTGGTGCTTTAAGAGGTGCTTGAGTTAGTGTCCTTGCACTTGCGTTTGGTTGGGCTGATTTATCGCCAAGAACACCATGAATAAATGACCAAAATTTGCTGCTTTTTAAGTAGTAAGCTATAAACCTGCTATCAAACTCAGTTTTAATCTTAAGTCGTACAAGGTAAGAGGCAAACACTGCCGGAGGTGGGTTATTAATGTACATACTCGAACCAGTAGAGGCACCAGTCCGAGCTATCACTATATCTTTGCTATTTAGTTGGAATTTACGAAACATGCTTTCAGTGATCTTAACATAAGGCACAGATTTCCAATCAATTGCCCCACCTACAATATCCGTAATCCGTAAGAAATGAGGTCCAACCGGAGTATCAATCGCCGAAGCGGTTAAGCCGTAATCAATAGAACTGCATACCTCGCTAAGCTTACACTCGATCCATTCTTCACCTTCTATGTACTTGTCTTGGATTCCTTTATTATCACCTATCATATCGATATCATTTCTGAGACCTTTTTGGATTATCACCTTTGCTTTCTGAATTATCTCCCTGAACGTCCTTCCGATCTTCGCCCAATCCACCACGTCCACTTTGTAAGGAATATTCGATTCACTAAAAGCGTCCCTCAAGGCCCCCAACGTCTGAAATTCAAGGGGATTCTCACCAATCACGGCTAAGTCGAGATCGGACGTCTCCTTGGCAGTGCCGTTGACTCGGGATCCAAAGGCCCAGACCTCCCGGTCAGGAACGTGTTTTTCCAGAATCTCTTCAACGATCTTCAGGTGGTCCGGGCGGATATCAAGTGGCATGTTTCAGGGCCTCCAGAAGGCTAACAGCGTCAGGGAGGAACAATTCGGCCTGTTCGAACACCGATTCGGCAATCTGGGGATCGTAAGTATGGGAGGTTTCATTGCGGGCTTCATAATATCCAAACCAGGCTTCGACATTCGTAATCAGACCGAGACGACCCGCTTCCCGGAAAAGATCCTTTTTGGTTCGAATCGCGCTTTCCTCCACCTGGGCAATATGCTTGAGATACCGCTGGATCATTTTCCAGGAAAGATCCATGGTGTATTCGAACCGTTGGATTACACCGTCCCGGAGGAGTTCATTGTCAGGATCAACCTTGCTCTGCTGGATTCCGGATTTGAGTTGCCCAATGGCTTTTTCCAGAGGGTCAAGATTCATGGAACTCATGACGGCTCTTCGGAGAGTTGTCCCGGAAACAGAACAGAATTCACAAGATCAGGTAGGCTTTTCCATTTTTTGTCAGCTTTTTCCTCATTCCCGCCCTTATAAATCGATATCTCCGAAATTCTTTTCTCCCTTATATCAAACACTAAAGAAAGACCCACCTTATACCCATATGAGTTGGGGTTCGTATAATCTGCTAACTTATCACGGTCAATCCCAGAAGATCTTCCCTTTTTCTTGGCTTCAATCACCACAAGATTCTCTTTCTTCGTTCCTCTTTTGTGTATGACGATATCAGGAAAAACGCTTTCATTAGTGGACAAAGTCTTTTTCCCCGCACCATGATTGCCTCGACGGTTATACTCACAATCAACATTCAAATCTGGAAACTGGTACTGGAGATATTCAGCTATTTTATGAGTGATCGAACGCTCATTTACGTCTTTATCGAGCAAATCTTTGTCCCTTATGAAGAATGCCTGAAGAGACTTTACAACATTTTCGTAAATATGATCTTCGTGATACTCCTTAGTCGAGAATCCGACAATTTCTAGCTCTAAGCGTGGGTCCACCTTATCTAACAGGGTGTCAACCTTATCCATGATCGGATCCTCAATAACATACTCCGCACACTGAGCGCACTGAAGTACAGGCAGATCCCTTACAATCACAAGAGTCCTGCCCGTCAACTTGAACGGAATATCGGTCACTTTGGGCTCCATTATGCCCCCACAGACCCGGCAATTCATGATTCAGGCCGCATATCGAAGGATTTCAATTTCCGTATGTCGTGCCACGGCTTCCTCAACCTGTTGTTCAATCTTTTTCGCCACATTGCTGTCCAGGTAGGCTTCCCCGCAATCCTGACAGACGTCGGCAGGAACGTCCTTAATGATTACAAGAGTCTCTCCTCGTTGAACCTTGACGGTCGTCTTTCCCGGGGCAAGTTCTCCCCCTTTGCACACGACGCATTTCATTCTGAGATCCCTTTTCTAAAATCGTGGCTCCATAATGCTGGCTCCGGTTCATAACGTTGACAGTAAAGAATCTTGCCATTCAGGGCTTAGGGAGACCAATCCTCTAGCTCTGGTTTAATCTCAGGCCGTAACGATCTGAAACGTCGTGGCCCGGGCAATCGGGCGGACCCTTCTTTGGACGCGAGCAAGGTCCACAATGCCGTAGTTCGCCATGGTCTTCAAAGTCCGAGAGAGATTGCTGGGCTTCCGGCCTGTCACTTGCGCCAATTGGGTTATCGATTGAGGCTCAGTTTCGGCAATAACCTTCAGCAGCACCCGATTCTCGTCACTTAACACCTCAGCGAGAGACTTCATGGAGGTGAACCAGATTTTGGGTTCCTCNNNNTCTAACCTCCTGCAAAACACGATCGACACTCTCGAAGAAGTCGATCAGTAATTGCTGTGCGTCCTGAAATTCGTAAGGAATCCCTTTTCCCTCTTTGTGGCGGTGTGTATGGTCATACGGCATGATTCGCCCCGCATATTTGAACTTTCCAGGTNNGAATAGCGAATGCCATGAGGAACCTCGGCGGTCGGATCTGTTCGCCAAGCTTCAATCTTGACCCAGTATCCATGGCCTTGATCTATAATCTGGCCGTGCAACTCCAGAAGGTTTTCAATCCCTGGATCCCTATTCAATGTAGTATATCACCTGCTGATAAAGTAAGTAAATTGATACGGTATCTTTCAAAACCCTAACCATTGAAGATTCTTTCTGATTTCAGCTTCCAGTCGGGCACTCTCCGCAAACTGCTCGTTCAATTGAGCCGTCAGCCTCTTCATTTTCTCCTCGAAGGGTTCTCCGTCGTCCTCTGCCTCTTCCGCCCCCACATAACGCCCTGGAGTCAGAACATGCCCATGGGTTTGCACCTCTTCTAGCTTGGCACTTTTGCAGAACCCTGCCACGTCCTCATATGTCCCGTCTCCGTCTCCCCTCCAGTTATGGTAGGTCCCGGCAATCTTGGCGATATCCTCGTCGGAGAGATCCCGGTGGGTCCGGTCGGCCATGAATCCCAATTTCCGGGCGTCGATAAAGAGGATCTCCCCGCTCCGGTCCCGAAGGGGTTTCCCTTCCAGCCCTTTTCCGTTTTTCTTGTTTCTTGATACAAACCAGAGCGACACCGGGATCTGGGTCGAATAGAAGAGCTGTCCCGGAAGGGCCACAATGCAATCCACCACGTCCGCCTCGACCATGTTCTTCCGGATCTCTCCTTCTCCGCTCTGGTTGGAAGAAAGGGAGCCGTTGGCCAAAACGAATCCGGCCACGCCATTGGGAGCCAGGTGGGATATGAAGTGCTGGACCCAGGCGAAGTTTGCATTACCAACGGGAGGAACCCCATAGACCCAGCGCCGGTCTTCCCGGAGTCGGTCTCCCCCCCAGTCGCTTGAATTGAAGGGGGGATTGGCAAGAATGTAGTCGGCCTTAAGATCCGGGTGAAGATCCTTGTGAAAGCTGTCGGCGTTTTCTTGGCCCAGGTTGGCGGCAATGCCCCTAATGGCCAGATTCATGGCGGCCAGCTTCCAGGTCGTATGGTTCGACTCCTGACCGTAGATACTGATATCGCCGATCCGTCCTCCGTGGACCTCAATGAACTTCTCCGATTGGACGAACATCCCGCCACTGCCACAGCAGGGATCATAGACCCGTCCCTTGTAGGGGGCCAGCATTTCCACCAGAACCCGGACCACGGAACGGGGCGTGTAAAACTGTCCTCCTCTTTTTCCTTCCGCGCTGGCGAACTGGGAGAGAAAATACTCATACACCCGTCCCAGCATGTCCCGGGACCGGTGCTCCTTGTCTCCCAACCCAATCGTTCCCACCAGGTCGATCAGCTCCCCCAGCCGTTGCTTGTCGAGTCCAGGACGGGCGTAGTCCTTGGGAAGAACCCCCTTCAAGGACTTGTTGTCCCGCTCGATCGCCACCATGGCGTCGTCGATCACCTTGCCGATCTCGGGACGCTTGGCGTTGGCCTGGAGAACGGACCAACGGGCTTCTTTGGGAACCCAGAAGACATTGTCTGCCCGGTACTCGTCCGGATCCTCGGGGTTTGCTCCCTGGGACACTTCATTCGTCAGCTTGGCGTGGTGTTCTTCGAAGGAGTCGGAGACATACTTGAGGAAGAGAAGACCTAACACGACATGCTTGTATTCGGCGGCGTCCATATTGTTTCTAAGCTTGTCGGCCGCTTGCCAAAGCTTGGCTTCCAACCCAAGAGGCGAGTCGAGAGACGATTTCGGGGTGCCTTTTCTTGCCATGGGACTCTGTCCTTCCTTGAAAGTGCCAGAAGATTCTTGAATGAAACGTTTGGCGGGATTCGCAATTATCCTGATATTTGCGATAATTATGGCACTTTGCGGAAAATCTTTCAAAACGAGGATACCCATGAAAATCAACGTGGCGTCGGATCTTCACCTGGAAACCTACGACTGGATTCCCAAGTTTTCTCCCCGAAAAGCCTCGCACATGTTTTCTGGCCTCTTCTCCTGCGACCTTCTTGTCCTGGCAGGGGATATCGTGGGCTTTCCCCGAATGCTCGCCGAATGGCTCTCCCTCTGTCCCGTTCCCGTCGTTTATATCCTGGGCAATCACGAATACTACGGAAAGAGCCTTGAACGGACGGAGGGGGCCTTCAGACATATGCTCGACGACCTCCCCCACGTTCATTTCCTGAATGGGGAAAGCGTCGTTGTGAATGGCATTCGCTTCGTTGGAGCCACCCTGTGGTCGGATTTTGACAGAGAGAATCCTCTTGTCATGGCCGAATGCCAAGACAGAATCAACGATTTCCGTCAGGTCGAAGGGATCACGACGGCCAAAATCCTCGACCTCTTCTACAAAGAACGGGACTGGATCGACGCGGAGCTCTCGGCTCCGTTTGCCGGATCAACCGTTGTCGTGACCCATTACGCTCCGTCTCCCCAAAGTCACTCCGTATTTCACGGGTCGCTACTGGGGGGAGCCTTTGTGACAGATCTTGAGGATATGATTTTAAAACACCAGCCAACCCTCTGGATCCACGGGCACACCCACGACAATTGTGATTACACGATCGGGAAAACGCGCGTTCTTTCCAATCAGTCAGGATATGGCTGGGAAGAGGCTCATAAAGGGTTCAGATCCTTGAGTGTGGAGATCTGAGCAGCATTCGATTGAAGCTTTTAAAAGGATCGTAAAAAGATTCGATTGGGTTAAACCCAATTAAAACAGGAAGAAGAACAAAAGTGGGAAAACAAGCACACACGCCATTTTCCCCCTCCGACATTCTCCGACACTTTTCCGACACTCAGGTATTAAAATGGGTTAAAACCTGTTTCAATACATTAACAAGAAATCAAGATATTCATTGGATTTTTTAAAAATCTCCATGACGTTCAAGGGCGATTTTCTGGACTCAAAATCCGCCGGGGGTGACCCCATGGGAGTTCGATTCTCCTCCCGAGCACCACACTTCAATCCACTCAATCCCTCCCGACGCTCTTATTGACCCTCCCTGTCACAAATCCGTCACAGAGGATAGACCTCCCCGTCATACGACAGGACTACTCTCGGGATCGATGACACCCATCCACCCCGATCCGGGAGGTCGCCATGGCTCCGGTTCTTTCCCCCCTTCGCTCCTCTCCCCTCCGGGTCTCCTGGGCCCGAAATGAAAAGGATCTTCTTCGGGCCCAAAGGCTCAGGGCTCTGGCCTTTGGATTTTCTCCCCCCGACACCCCTGAACATCTTGTAATCCCCGAGCAGGACCGGTTCGATCCCTTTGCACGCCACCTGATCGTCACCGATACCAACCGGGAGATTTGCGTCGGGACATACAGGATTCTCGACTACCGGGGAGCCCAAAGGGCAGGGGGGTTCTATACCGCAACCGAGTTCGATATCAGTCCCCTCTCTCCCTTTCTTGAACATACCGCCGAGCTCGGACGATCGGCCGTTCACCCCGACTACCGAAGCGGAGGCGTCATTGCCCTTCTCTGGGCCGCTTTGGCCCGGATCCTCATGAAGGAAGAGATCCGTTACCTGATGGGATGCGCCAGTTGCGACCTGACCGACCCTTCGCTCGACCTTGACCGCATCTATACCTACCTCCGGACACAGGCTTGGGGAGAGGACTCCCTGATGGTTTTCCCTTACCGTCACTACCCCTGTCTCTTTCGGCCCGGACAGGAGGCCAGTCCTCCCGTCCTTCCACCGCTTCTCAAAGGCTATGTAAGACTCGGAGCAAAGATCCTGGGGGAGGCCTCCCACGATCCCGTCTTTCAGACCGCCGACTTTCCCGTCTGGCTCTCGGTGGGAGAGACCTCGGGACGGTATGCCCGACACTTTTTCAGATCGGGCCGGACTCATCGAAACCCAATTCCCTCATGAGGATCGTCCTGTCATTTCCCCGCCCCGACCGCCCCCTTCCTGGAAGCGTTCGTGGTTTTCGGGCCTTTCGGGTGGGAACCCATATTGCCGGATTCTTCCTTTCTCCTCCAGGAAAACGGAACCTCTCCCCTGAAAACTCGGATCCCCTCTCTCATTGGTGTCAGGGTCTCCTGTCAAAATTCAAGGTGGAGGTGAGGGTCGAGGGGCCCCCTCCGGGTCCCGGCCCCTTCCCTATTGTCGCCAACCACATCTCCTGGATGGATATCCTTCTCATCCGCCAGCTCATCCCCGGACAATTCATCGCCAAGGAAGAAATTGCCCTCTGGCCCGTCATCGGTCCCGGAGCCCGAAGGGCCGGGACACTTTTTATCTCCAGAAACAAGCTCTCCTCTCTCCGCGCCACCTTCCTACAAGTCTGCAGATGCCTTGAGAGGGGGCAGTCCGTCGTTCTCTTTCCCGAAGGAACAACGACAACAGGGGAACATCTTCTTCCCTTCCGGAGCGGACTCTTCGAGAGCGCTCGCCGGACCGGGGTTCCGATCCTTCCCCTGGCTCTCCGGTACGAAAGCCTCACGGGACCGCCCAACCATGCGACCTCCTATACCGGAGGAGAGAGTTTCGGACGCTCCCTCTGGCGAACTCTGGGCGAGGCGCGCATTATGGCGCGTCTTATCCTTCGGCCTCCGATCTTCCCGGAGAAAAAATCAAGAAAGGTCCTGGCAGCGGAGGCCCGACACTCCATCCTGTCGACTCTCTCGGAGACCACGCCCCCGCAATGATTCCGACCCCGTAAGGCCCTCTCCGGCGAAAAGAGCAAAAGAGCTTCCCATTTTGAGCCCATTCCTCTATGATTTAAACAATAGACATTTTTTTGTTTAAATTAAAACATTTAAACGGAGGGCGACATGGATACGCTTCCCATCAGGCTCCGTATCGCGGCCTATCCGGTGTCACTCATACTGCGTCTTTTCCGATGGACCAACCGGTGTCAGATCATCGGCTTCGAGGAGTATCGGGAACGCCTGGCCAGAGGGGAGCATGTCCTCATCGCCTTTTGGCACAATCAGGGGCTCTTCATGCCCTTTGTCTGGTTCGGCAGGCCGGGGGGAATCAAACTGATCGTCTCCCGTTCGAAAGATGGGGATCTGATCTCCTCGCTCCTTCTCTGGTTCGGGATTGACAACATCCGAGGATCCTCCAGCCGGGGAAGCACGGCAGCCCTCAAGGAACTCCTGCGGCTCGACCGGAAGAATACCGATTCGATCGTCTTCACACCGGACGGCCCCAAGGGTCCCATCTACAAGGTCAAGGACGGGATCGGCTACCTTGCCACCACCTCGAAAAAACCCCTTTATCTCCAAAGCGTCTGCTGCACGAAGGCCAAGGAGCTCTCCTCCTGGGACAAGTTCCGCATTCCCCTTCCCTTTGGCCTGGCCACCTGGACCTGCTCGCCGGGGCTCTATCTTTCAGGGCGCCCGGAGCTGACGCTTCAGGAGGCCGGAACCCTCATCGAAGACGGTCTCAATACCGTCAACAGGATCGCCGAGGCTCTGGCTGCCGGCCAGATCACGAAGAAAGAAGCGGGGGCCCTCCTCGACCCGAATAACCTTCCGTGGTTTCCCTACAGCAAGCCCGCGATCCTCCATGAGTCAAAATGTTGACCGACCGTCCCCATGCACGTCATTATTTCAAGCTAACCCTTTGGCAAAACTCACCACTCGGCATCCCCTGAAAAATATCCTGATGAATTTTTTAAGGTTCGGGAGTATAATGAAAGGATCCCTGATTTATAACAGGCAAGATCCGGAACAGAAAACCATGCGCCGGAAAGCCCCCCGGGATGGGGCAAGGACATTCACGAAAGGATCAGGACAGAGTGCAGCTTCCCCTTGAACGACTCAGACATCACATTGACGGATATAACAGACTTGCCGACGATTCCAACTGGAACCGGTTCAAGTCCCTTCACTGGAACGAGCTCAACCCCTCCCTTCTCACCGAAGGGCAGAAAAACGCCGTGGTTTTTGTGACCTACGTGGAGGACCACCTTCCGGGATATTTCTCCGAATACCAGTCCCTCTTCCCCATCGAAACGGAATCCATGGCCCTCTCCCTTCATAACCGGGAGCTCTTTCACTTCACCGTCCGCTGGGGCCTTGAAGAGGACCGCCATGCTCAGGCCCTGGCGCTATACCAGTACCATGCCGGAATCGAACCCGACAGAAACCGCCTTGAGGAAAAACTGATCATCGAAAATCGCAAGCCCTTCAGTATCGGATTTTCCCAGCCGGTCCAGGTCTTCACCTACACGCTTCTCCAGGAGAAAGCGACCCAGCTCTATTATCAGAGCCTCTCCCGGGTCGTCAAGGAGCCGGTTTTAAACCGCCTGCTCATCTACCTCACCAAGGACGAATCCCGCCACTTCGGCTTCTTCAGCGAGATGGTCGACTCCTTCGTCGAGTCCTATGGGGAAAAGGTCCTCTCCCTGATCGAGGAGGTGGCACTCAACTACAAGATGCCCCTCCACAACACCATGGAGGACTATCGGCGACGGGCAATTCTGATGGCCCGCGAGGCTCCCGGGTACGACCGCATGCTCCCGCAAAAAGTTCTCATGCGCCAGCTCAAGCGGCTGGGAGAGCGGCTCCCGGATCTCTCCGAAAAGATCGATGACTCGATTTCACGGATGATGGACGCTCTCCGGATCACAACGATCGAAGGGGTTGCCTGACGGGCGTCGCCTTCGGAGTCGGAGGCGCTTCCCCTTTCCTTTGCTGACCCATGTCGGCATGGTCCCCCCTGAGGGATGGCTGAGCCTCCGGCTCCGATTTCAGGAGGATCCGGTGTGGCCGAATCCCCCCGCTCCTCGTGCGGTGGACTCCCCGAAGTCGGCCACCGGGATGAGGTCCACCGGCAGAACCGAAAGAAACAGGAGCTGGGCAATTCTCTCTCCCGGTTCGACGGTATAGGTTTGATCTCCGTCATTTGCCAGGATCACCCCAATCTCCCCATGATAGTCGGAGTCAATGACCCCGACTCCCTGGGCAACCCTCACCCCATGCTTTAGCGAGAGCCCCGAACGGGAAGCGACAACTCCGACAATCCCGGGATCCCGAATATCGAGGGCAATGCCCGTCCCCACCAGGTGCCTCTTTCCGGGAGCGATCGGAATCGGTGCCGGAATGGCCGCCCTCAGGTCGAGCCCGGCCGACCCGGGGGTCGCCCGGGAAGGAAGGAGGGCCCCGGAGGACTCCCTCAGAATCCGAATATGAATGCCCCGCCGCACCTCTTCTCTTCTCCCTTCGGTCATGGTCCCTTCTTCCCGGGAGGGGAACTCCCCTGCCCTTTCATCGACTCCCCCGGGAAGGCGGTCCCAACGGGAACGTCCAACGAGGAGAACCTCCCATACACATCACGGAGAGAGAGATGGATCTGGCCCTTCGTGTCGTTTGTCCGGAAAAAGACCCACCCTGGGGTGGTCGAATTGGCGGGAAAGACCGTGGGAAGGCCAAGACGAACAAGCTGTCCCAGCTTCGACCGGCTCTCCTCCACAAGCCTCCGGTCCATCAGGGCCTCCGAAATGGCCCCCTGGGACGAGGCATATCGGTATCCCAGAAGCCGAACCTCAGCTCCCGGATTGATCACGGAAAGGTTCACCGCCAACACCGGGAGGGTCGTCCGATGGCGAGGATCCCCCCCGGCATCGACCTGAAGGATGCGCGCCGAGACAACCACCGCCTTCACGGGGGAGGGATTCCGGTGGGGTGTGCAGCTTCCCAGGAGAACTCCCGCCAGAAGGAGGACGGATGCACCTTTCCGTCCGATCATTCCCCACCTCCCCGGACAATCTCCGTTCCCACCCCTTCGGGGGTGAAGATCTCGAGAAGAAGGGCATGGGCGATGCGTCCGTCGATGACATGGACCTTGCCCACCCCCTCCGCGAGCGCCCTCAGGCATCCTTGCATCTTGGGCACCATTCCCCCGGCGATCACCCCCCGACCGATCAGGGAAAGGATCTCCTCCCGGTCGAGGGAGCCCAGAAGCTCTCCCTTGTCATCAAGAACTCCCCGGGTATTGGTCATCATGATGAGCTTTTCGGCCTTCAGCGCTCCGGCGATGACGGCCGCCGCCTCGTCGGCATTGATGTTCAGGGCCTCCCCCTCGCTCGTGACCCCCACCGGCGCCACAATGGGAATATACCGATGGCGATCGAGGAGATCGAGAATCTCCGGGTTCACCGAAACGATCTCCCCCACGTGGCCGAGATCCCGTCCGTCATGAACCTTCCGGGTCCCCACCAGAAAGCCCGCGTCCCTTCCCGAGATTCCCACGGCCCGCCCCCCGTGGCGGTGCACCATGGTGACAATCTCCCGATTGATCCGGCCGGTGAGCACCATCTCCACCACCTCCATCGCATCCGATCCGGTGACGCGGATTCCGTTCACGAATTCAAAGGCCATTCCGAGGCGCCCCATGAGGGAGGAGATCTGGGGTCCTCCCCCATGGACGACGACCGGCCGAATGCCGATGTGCTGGAGCAGAACCAGATCCTGGGCAAAGGAGAGGCTCTCCTCGCCCCCTCCGTCGAGAGCTCCGCCCCCGAACTTGATGACAAAGGTCTTTCCGTGGAATGTCCGAATGTAGGGAAGGGCGTCGATGAGGACCTGGGCCTTCTCGTGAATGCTCTCCATGGTGTCTCCGGATGGCTAGGGTGTGGCGGGGGGAGTCTCGTCCCGGATCTTCGACAGTTTCCGGGCGATCTCGGACAGCCCCGTATGAAGGTATCTCTGGGTGGAGCCCAGGGAGGCATGGCCCAGAAGAGACTGGATTTCCCGGAGGTCGGCCTCCCGGTCCAGAAGATGGGTGGCGCAGGAATGGCGCAGGGCATGGGGCGAGACCGTTTTTTGAAGTCCCGCCTCCCGGGCATATTTCTTGACGATCCGGCTCACCTGCCAGGGAGAAAGGGCTCCTCCGTCCCCATCGGCAAAGAGAGGTCCCGTTGGAGAGACTCCCGATTTCAGAAGAAACTCCCTCAGGGCGCAGAGAGCCTTTAGAGCCTCCCCCACCACCGGAACCCGCCGCTCCTTGCCTCCCTTGCCCCGAACCCGAAGGGAGACGATCCCCGGGGCAGCATCCTCCCAGAGAAGGCCGCACAATTCCGAGAGACGGACCCCCGTCTGATAGAAGAGTTCAAGGATTGCCCGGTCCCGCAGGCTCGTTCCCTCATCCCCCCCCTTTGGTACGGGGTTTCTGACGGGAGCGGTAACCAACGTCTCCGCCTCCGTCTCGGTGAGAAGGGGGGGGAGGGGCCGGTTGGCCCGGGGACCGGAGATCCCCGCAAAGGGATCCTCCGCGATATGACCCTGAGTTTTAAGAAATCCGTAGAACCCCCGGAGGCTCGACAGGATCCGGGCGATGCTCGAGGGAGCATAGCCCCGGTCATGGAGACGCTTGACAAAGCGAAGGGCCCGGGGGCGATCGAGCCTCTCCCAGAGAAAGCCTGCCCCTCCTTCGAGCAGTCGCGCCTCGAGGGCTGCAAGAAGGGCCAGATCATCCATCGCCGCCTTGAGAGTCTTGGGGGATCGTCCGGAAAGGACCAGATTTCTTCGGTAGGCCTGGCACAGGGGATCGTCACGAAGGAGTTCCTGTTGCCTGGCGGAGGGATCTGCGCTTCCCGCCCCTCCCCGCCTCCGATGTCCCGACCCTGCGCCTCCCACGACTGCCTCCTACGCCAGATGCGGCCGGAGCTTGCGGAGAGCGGCCACCTCTCCCCACCACCGGTCGAAGGACTCCCGGGCCCGGACGACCACCGCCTTTCTCCTCTCGCTCTTTCCACCCCGAACGCGCCCCACCGGAGGGAAGAGGCCGAAATGAAGATTGACCGGAGAGAAGCGGCCTGTCTCCTCGGGACCGGGCGGAACGCCTTCTTCTCGGTAGGCCCCCGGAACGAGCGCCCGGACAAGTGCCCCCAGGGCCGACTCGGCCGGAGGCAGGGGAATGGATCCCCCCGGGGAAAGAAGAAGCGCCGTCAGCCGCCCCAGGGCCACCGATTCGGTGTACCCCTCCACCCCCATCATCTGCCCCGTGGGATAGACCCCCGGAAGCGCCCGAAGAGAGAGGTCCCAGGACAGGACCCGGGGAGCGTCGAGGAAGGTGTTCCGATGGAGGGATCCGTACCGGAGAAAGACGGCGCCTGAAAACCCCGGAAGCTTGCGAAAAATCCGGTCCTGCTCGGAATACTTGAGCTTTGTCTGAAAGCCCACCAGATTGTAGGCCGTCTCCTCCCTGTTTTCGGCGCGAAGCTGGACAACTGCATGGGGGATTTTCCCTGTGCGCGGATCCACGAGGCCCACCGGACGGAGGGGTCCGAAGGCCAGGGTCTCGGGGCCGGTATCGGCCAGGGACTCCACCGGCTGGCAGGCCTCAAAGGCCCGGAGGACTTCGGGACGGTCCTCGACCCCCTCGTGGGGAGGGACCCGCTCGCCGGCCACCAGATCGTTGCAAAGTTGCCGATAGGTCTCGGCATCGAGGGGAACATTCACATAATCTCCCCTCCCCGGCTCTCCCCAGCGGTCCCCCCGGAACAGGGGGGCAAAATCGAGTGAGGCGGCCTCCACCACCGGGCTGATGGCGTCATAGAAGGAGAGGCGGTCGGAGCCGATGGCCTCCTCCAGCGCCCGGGTCAGGGTCGGATGGGTCAGGGGGCCGGTGGCCAGGACCAGGGGACGATCGGAAGGAAGTCGGTCCACACGTTCGCGATGGATCGTGATCGTCGGTTCGGACTCCACCGCCCGGGTCAGCCTCTCCGAAAAGCGCTCCCGGTCAACCACGAGGGCCCCGCCTCCCGGAATTCGGCACTCGAGGGCCGCCTCAAGAACGAAGGAGCCCATCTTGAGGAGCTCCTCCTTGAGAAGGCCATGGGCCGTCCCGGGATCGAGGCTTTTGAGGGAGTTCGAGCAGACAAGCTCCGAGAGAGCGGCCGTGCGATGGGCCCCGGTCATGGTCCCCGGACGCATCTCGAAAAGATCCACCCCGACACCGGCCGCGGCCAGGGAAAGCGCCGCCTCCGTTCCGGCCAGCCCCCCTCCCACCACCGTCATCCGAGGCAGACTCACGGGGATGTCCCCGGATCCTCTCCCTCGGGAGCCTCATAGCCGCAGTCCTTTTCCGGACAGACGAGACGGAGCTTCCCTCCCGTCTTTTTCTCCATGAGAAAGGCATGGCCGCAGGAAGGACAGGGACGGGCCACCGGACGGCCCGGATAGGTCCGGTCGCATTCCGGGTAGCGGCTGCAACCGTAGAAGACTCCCCGCTTCCCGCGGCGAGGAACGATCTCTCCGTCGCAGCCGGGGCGGGTGCACCGGATCCCGGTGGGAAGGGGTCGGGTCGTCTTGCAGGCCGGATAGTTCGCACAGGAGAGGAAGCTTCCGAAGCGCCCGGACTTCACCACCATCGCGCCTCCGCAGGCGGGGCAGGGAGGCAGGTCCGCCGGGAGGGGAACCGGGGGGGAGGGCTGTCCCTTGGGAGGCCAGGGACGCGTTGTCTTGCAGGCGGGATAGTCGCTGCAGGCCAGGAAGGTCCCGAAGCGGCCCTTCCTCACGATCATGGGTTTGCCGCAGGTCTGGCAGACCTCTCCCGGGGCCTCGGGCAGGACCTCGGGAGCCGGTCCCGATTCGGTCTGGACGATATTTCGGGTCGTCTTGCAGGCGGGATAGTTTCCGCAGGCGAGATAGGCCCCGTGGCGCCCCCACTTCTTGACCATGAGGGTGCCGCAGACCGGACAGGGAATGTCGGTGGGCTCGCTCTTGGCCTTGAGGTTGGTCATCCCGCCGCCCTTCGCACGTCCGAGCTCGGCCGAAAAAGGGCGATAGAAGTCGTCGACAGCCTCCCGATAGACCTTGTCCCCCTCCTCGACGGCGTCGAGCTCCTCCTCCATCCGGGCGGTAAAGGCCACGTTGAGGAGATCGGGGAAGCTGTCGACCAGAAGGCGGTTGACCGTCTGTCCGAGCTCCGTCGGGTAGAAGCGGTTTTCCCTCTTCTCCACGTACTCCCGGTCGAGGATGGTGGTCATGATGGTCGCATAGGTACTGGGGCGGCCGATCCCCTTCTCCTCGAGCTCCCGGATCAGGGAGGCCTCGTTGTAGCGGGGAGGGGGCTGAGTGAAGTGTTGTGAGGCGTCCGGGGGCCCCAAGGCGACGACGGACTCCCCTTCATGGAGAAGCGGAAGCTCCGCCTCTTCCTCGTCCGTACCATCCTCTTCCTCCTCGTTCTTTGCGGAGCGGGCGGCCCCTTTTCCCCGAGCCCCGCGAACGGCCAGGAAGCCCGGATCGAGCATGCGGCGGCCGGTGGCCCGGAAGCTGTCCGCCTGGTCCCCCTCCACAATGACGGTGGTCTGGAGATAACGGGCCGGGAGCATCTGGGACTCGACAAAACTCTGCCAGATGAGCTGATAGACCCGAAGAAGATCCCGGTCGAGAACGGAGGCGAGGGATTCGGGGGTGCGATTCACGTCGGTGGGCCGGATCGCCTCGTGAGCATCCTGGATCCCCTTTTTGTTCCGATAGGAGGGACTCTTGGAGGGAAGCCCCTGGGGGTAGTTCCGCCGGATATAATCGCGGGCCATCTCCTGGGCCTCGGGGGCGAGGCGGACGGAGTCGGTTCTCATGTAGGTGATGAGACCGGTGAGACCCTGTCCGGGGATCTCGACTCCTTCGTAAAGCTTTTGGGCCACCTGCATCGTCTTCTTGGCCGGAAACCGGAATCGCCGGGCCCCTTCCTGCTGGAGGCGGCTGGTCGTCAGCGGAGGGGAGGGCTGGCGCTTCTTTTCATCGGCGGAGACGCTGCCGATGCGGAAGTTTTCCCCCGAGAGCCTCTCGAGGACAGCCTGGGCCTCCTGCTGGCTTCCGATTTCGGCCTTTTCGCCGGCGATCCGGTCGAGCTTTGCCTCGAACGCATCCGTCTCCCGGCCCGATTCGGTCGGGTGGAAGGTCTGGAGGATCGTCCAGTACTCGACCGGGACAAAGGCGTTGATCTCATTTTCCCGGTCGCAGACAAGGCGAACGGCCACCGACTGAACGCGTCCGGCGGAGAGACCGCGGCGCACGCGCTCCCAGAGAAGGGGCGAGAGGGAGTATCCCACGATGCGGTCGAGGGCCCGGCGGGCCTTCTGGGCATCGACCTTGTGAAGATCGATCTCTCCGGGATGCTCCAGAGCCTGGGCAATTCCCCGGGGGGTCAGCTCGTGAACCAGAACACGACGGATCGGCTTTTTCAGGGAGGAGAGCTCGCTGGCGATGTGATAGGCAATGGCCTCCCCTTCGCGGTCGGGGTCGGAGGCGAGGTAGATTTCCCGGGCGCCCCGGGCCGCCTGGCGAATCTCGTCGAGAACTTTCTTCTTCCCTTCCGAGACCTCGAACTCAAGCTCATAGTCGCGATCGACATCCACCCCGATCCTCGAGGCCGGCAGATCCTTCAGGTGGCCGACGCTGGCCTTCACCCGGTAGTCCGGCCCCAAAATCCGGGTCAGAGTGCGGGCCTTGGTGGGAGACTCGACGACGATGAGCGTCCCTCCGCGTCCGGAGGTCTCCCCGCCCACGGATTCGTCTCCCCCTCTTTTTCGGGACGAGGCTTTTGTCCCTTCGGAGCCTCCTGTTCCCCGGGCAGTACGGGATCCTGTGGCTTTTCTGGCTGGCTTGCGAGTCACGGTCACGAATCAAACCCTTTCGGCAAAATAAAAAAAGAAGCCTTTCGGGCTCTGTCTTTCCCGACGGAAACGGTCAAAAGCATCCGGGAGGTTTCCGGTCCGGGGGCCATCCCCAAAGGGAGGATCCTCTCAGGAGAGAAGGGCCTCCATCACCTCCATCGCAGAGCCGGCCCTCTTCGCCCCCTCGCCTTCGAGAAGGGCCGGGCCTTCACATTCCCATCCGCGGGCGCCCCGGTCGAAGACCAGAAGCTCCCTCCCCTCCTCAAGGGCGATGCGAGCCGTGACGTAGGTTCCGGAGCGCCGGCGATGGGGCCCGGCAATCACCGCCAGGGAGAGCCCGGCCACGATTCGGTTTCGGTGGGGAAAGTGCCACCCATCGGGACCAGATCCCGGCGGATACTCCGAAAGGATGAGCCCCCCCGTCCTTTCGATTTCCCGGGCCAATCCCACGTTCTCCGGAGGATAGACCCGATCGAGCCCCGTTCCCACCACGGCCACGGTGGGGCGCTTCGCCTCCAGGGCGCCGCGATGGGCTGCGGCATCCACTCCCCGGGCCAGCCCCGAAACCACCACAAGCCCGGCTTCCGAGAGATTTTTGGAAAGCCCCGTGACCTCGAGGAGGGACTCCCTCCCCGCCTCCCGGGCGCCGACCACCGCCACGAGAGGTCGGTCGAGGATGGTCGCATCCCCCCGGACAAACAGGAAAAAGGGGGGAGCAGAAAGGGTTCCGAGCCGCGAGGGATAGTCCGGATGCCCCGGATGCATCATCTTAAGCCCAAGGCGTTCGGCCTTGTCAAGAAGAATCAGGAGACGTTCCGCCAGAACGTCCCTCTCCGGCCGGGAAAGATCGGCCAGAATCCGGTCCCGGGCCCGGACGACCTCCTCCCGGGGCTCCTCCCGAAGCCGTCTCTTCCGGCTCAGGCTGTCGAGCTCCGCCAGATGCGCCATACCAAAGAGAAACCCCTCCTTCCCCTTGCGCAACCCTTCCGAACGACTCGTCACATCCACCGGAGGGATCTCCGAAGGATTGAGGGAAGGGCGCAGGGGCAGGTAGAATGGGACAAGGGGTCGCTCTCTTCCCCCGCGATCTTCCGCCCCCTCTCCGGATGCCATCCACAGGAGCCGCCATGGATCAGTCTCTCTACCATCTCTTCCTCTATGCCACGATCATCCTGACGGGCCTGACCGTCGTGGGACTTCTGTACTTTCTCTCGGACCGGAAGCGACGCAAGGCCGAAAGCCCCGATCCGGCGATTCTCTCTCCCGTGGAAAGACTCGCCGAGATCGACTCCCAGATTGCCGCCTTTCATCACAGGATTGCCGCCCTCGAAGAAGAAAGGCGCCGGCTCCTCCAGAATCAAAAATCCTGAGATCACTCTCCCCGGTCGATATAGAGCTCCCCCCGGGAGGAGGAATACCCAAAAAGCTCCGCATAACGGCCCCAGTTCACCAGAAGCAGGAAGGATCCGTCCACATCCTCGGAGGGGAAGCTCTCTCCCAGTCGATGCTTGATCTCTTCTTCCGGCAGGCTCTCCCCCTTCGCCGCCTCGAGCCACGAGAGGACCGACGTAAACAAGGGGAGAGTGAGAAGGCGCTCCCGCAACGCCGCCTTGCGCCCGTTGATGTCCTTTTCGATAAAGGCCTCCCCCAGGGGGGTCAGGGCAATATCGCTCTCGGGAGTGACGACCAAGCCCAGGGATTCTGCCGCACGAACTATCTGGAGCTCCTCTCCCAGATCTAGGTGAAGGTCCAGACCGAGCTGGTAGAGATCGGAGGTCCCTCCCTTCTCCTTGAGGATCTTGAGCAGTCCCACGATCCGGCTAATCCCCGTATAAGGCTCCGATTCGCCTTCCATCACCATCCTCCTTGAGTTGTTATGAGGCTCCTTCCCGATCTTTCGTTCGGGAGCCCTCCGGGATCTCACGTCAGGAAATGAGCGAGAAGATCTCGTCCGAGAGACGTTCAAAGTCCGGATGTTTCCTGCTTCTGGGCCGGGGCAGGGTCACCGGGATTTCCCGCACGACCCGGGTGGGACGTCGGGAGAGGACGACGACACGGTCGGCCATGAGAAGCGCCTCTTCGATAATGTGGGTCACCATGACGATCGTGCGCACCGGCATCTCCGGATCCTGCCAGAGCATGAGAACTTCGTCGCGAAGAGTCACCGAGGTCAGGGCATCGAGATTCGAGAAGGGTTCGTCCATGAGAAGGATCCGGGGCTCGATCGCCAAGGCCCGGGCGAGCCCCACCCGTTGCTTCATTCCTCCGGAGAGTTCCCGGGGATAGGCCTCTTCATACCCCTCAAGGCCCACCTTGTCGATATAGAACGAGACGGTCCGATCGATCTCCGCCTTCGATCGCCCTCGGGCCACAAGGCCCAGAGCCACGTTATCCCGAACAGACAGCCAGGGCAGAAGCGCAAAGCCCTGAAAGACCATCGCCATGTCGGAATTGATTCCCTCCTGTGGAGCCCCCTTGTAGAGAACCTCTCCCGACGAGGGGGAAATGAGTCCCTGAAGGATCCGGAGGAGCGTGCTCTTGCCGCAGCCCGAGGGTCCCACGATGGCCACGAACTCGCCTTCTGCCACCTTGAGGGAGAGGTTTTCGATGGCCCGATAGAAACGGCCGTCCCGGGAGAAGTCCCGGGCCACATCCTGCAAAGAGAGAAACGGGGACGGATCAGGCGTCATAACTGTACCTTTGGGTGACCCGTTCGTAGAGGGGGATCCAGAAGAAGCGGTTGGCGGCCACCACCGCGGCCGTCATGACCAGGAGCGCCGCAACGATGAGAACCGGATGGGCTCCCTGGTAAGTCGCCCGGTCGAGAAAGGCCCCCAGGCCGTCGACGCCGTAATCCTTTTTCGCATAGACGACATATTCCGAGACGATCAGGGCATTCCATCCCCCGCCAAAGGCCGTGATGGAGCCGGTGACGAGAGAGGGCAGGAGAAAGGGCAGAAAGACCTTCCGGATGAAAAGACCCTGTCGGATGCCGAAGGTGAGCGAGACCTCCCGAAGCTCCGCCGGAAAGGTCCCGACGCCCGAAAGGAGGTTGAACAGGAGATACCACTGCATTCCCGACATGAGAAGAAGGATCGAGGCCAGGTTCATGCTGTGCAGGTGAGTGACGACAAGAACGATCACGAAGGGAAAAAGGGCCGTGGCCGGGACCGACGCCATGATCTCCGCCAGAGGAAAGACGATCCGGGAAAGCCGCGGAGTGCGAAAGACCCAGTAAGCCACGGGAAGGGTCCAGAGAAGGCTCAGAAGATACGCCACCACCAGGCGAAGGGAGGAGTAGAGGAGATCGGCGGGAAGTTCGGCGAGGCTCCGCCAGGGGATCCCCTGGTTGATCCATCCCGTCACCACCCGAACCCCGGCATAGAGGCTCTCCGTAAAGAGATATCCGCCAAAAAAGCCCAACAGGAGGAGGCCCAAGAGACGCAAAGCGGAAGAGTCCCGAAAGGTCTGTCTCCGCCGGGGGACTCGGGAGATCCTCCGGAAAAATCCCGCCGCCATGTCCGAGACTGAACTCCTGAACTGTCCCAGCCACGATGAGCCGGCAAGAAGATCGTAGACGGGAGAGGAAATCCGGGGGGTATGGCTTTCGACCTCACCCAGCCGAAAGTTGTGGGACCACGCGAGAAAGGGCCGAAAGACCAGAAGATCCAGAATCATGACGGTCACCACGAGAGCCCCGATCCCCAGGAGGGCTTCCCCGAAGTGCCCCTTTTCCGTACTTCCCACAAGAAAGCTCCCCAGTCCCGGGAGCTCGTAATGAACCGGCCCCAGGGCGATCATCTCGCAGGCGATCAGGAAGTACCAGCCCGCAGTCCAGGAGAGAACCGAGTTGTAGACGACTTTGGGAAGCGTGACCGGAACAAGGAATCGGAGCGCCCAGAGCCAGGCAGGAGCCCGTATCCCCCGGAAGAGGTCGGTCAGCTCCGGAGGAGCCGTCCGGACGGACTCGTAAACGGCAAAGGCCATGTTCCAGGCCATGCTGGTCGCGATCAGAACGATCGAGGCCGCCTCGACTCCCATGTGGGTGGTCGGGAAGAGCGGAACCATCACCAGGACCACCGCCGGAAAGAAACCCAGAACGGGAATGGACTGGAGAATATCCAGAACCGGAATCAGGAGACGGGGACCCAGGCGGGTGAGGGCCGCGGCCAGGCCATAGGCATAGGCAAAGGACAGAGAGAGGAGGTACGCCAGGAAAAGCCGGACAAGGGAGTGGAGGATATCCCCCGGAAGGTCCCGGAGATCCTCCCGGGGAATCACCGGAACTCCCGAGGGGGCGCTTCGGGAAAAGAGGAGAACCACCCCCGAAAAGATCACAAGTCCGAGGAGCGTCGGCCAGAGAAAGGAAAGGCGGCGAAGGAGGGAGGCGGTCACGAAAAGACCCGTCCCGGAAATGGTCTCGCTTGAAAAATTCTGCCGATCCGGTAGGATAAAAAGACGGTCACGCTCTTACAACACCTCACAGAGAATGGACCTAAAGATCCCGTCAGGTCCATTTTACAGGGACAAACTGGTCGGCACCAGGCGCTTGGCACGACTGGTCTTGTCGGGTTTGATCTTCAAGAGTGATTCCTCGACCCGGCAAAAACAACCTCATGCGATGAACTCACTTTAGCAAGGACGACCATGGAGACACAAACGGCGCTCCTCTTTCTCGTCATTCTGGCCGCGGTTCTGGTCTCGGCGGCCGTCCTTTTTCTGGTCCGGCTGACCAAAACACTCTCCCGGATCGAAGAGGCCGTGGAGAAAATTGAAAGTTCAGCCATTCCCCTCGTGGAGAATCTCCGGAAAATCTCCGACGAAGTGGAGCCGGTCGTCCGAAGGACCGCCGAGCGCTACAAAAGCCTCGAGGAGAGGATGGATGCTCTCTCACGTTCCCCCATCCTCTCCTTCCTCTCCCCGATTCTTCGGGGAAAGAATCCCCTTTCGACGGGAAAGGGACTCTTCCGGATCGCCCGAGGTCTATCCGCAGGACTCTCGCGGGCCCGGGAGGTTTTAAACCGTCAGGAGACAGTCGTTCTCGCACCCGATCAACCCCACTCCAACCCGACACAGGAGACAGATCATGGCCAGCGACAGAAATGATACAGGACTCGCTCTTTTTTTGACAGGACTCGCCGTTGGGGCCGCCCTGGGAGTTCTCCTCGCCCCGGCCTCCGGCGCAGAGACCCGCAGGAAGATCGGAGAAAAGGTCCGCTCGGTCAGGGACGAGGCAGAAGAGGAGTTTTCCGAAGGACTCGACAAGATCCGGACCGAGCTTCCCGAACGCAAGGACCGCTACGCCGAGGCCGTGAAGGAGGGATGGAAGGCCTTTCGCCAGGCGGTGGCGGCGGAGAAGACCACACCCCAGAGCTAAAGTCAGCGTGCCTTATCTCGGAAAGCCGGGGTGACCACCCCGGCTTTTTTTGTTTCTCCCTCCGCATTCCCGAAACAAGGCCTGCCTCAAGACTTTCTCTCGCGCTCCGACCCCATAAAAAAAGAGGCTCCCGAAGGAGCCTCCCATATTCATCTTTCTTTGACCCGGAAGCGGGAGATCCTTGTCAGATCGCCCCGGTTCCTGCCATCTTGGTCACCGGATGGCCGTGGTCGAAGGTGACGGCCGTCACCTGGGGTCCGGCCATGGTCTGACCGCTCTTGGCCCACCGCGACCGATAGAGGGTGACGTTGGTCTTTCCGTTCGCTCCCCTGGCGATGCCGATGGCGGAGAGCTTCTGCGTCGCCCGGTCATAGTGCCAGGCCATCACAACCTTCTGTCCCGAGGTGTTGTTCTTCGACAGCCAGCCGTCCGGTGTTTTGGTCGGATCGACGCCCGGTCCCACCGTGCGGTCGGAGGCCACCGAAGGCTTGTTCGTGACCGGATTGACGTGCGTCCAGAACTCGATGGGGTTGAAGATGATCACATCTCCCAAGCCTGCGAATTCATAGACGGGAAGAATCACGAGTAGAGCGGTCAGTCCCGATCGCGCCCACTTGTTTTCAACATTTCCGTTCGCCTTGTAAAGCGTATCGACCAGGGCGAACTGCCCGTAGCATCCCGACATGACCGTGGTGAGTCCGGCAAAGGCCAGTGCCATCCCCCACCGTCTGATGGCTTTTTGTCCCATGTGAACCTCCATGCAGCATTGACATTCTTGGGACCATTGTTCGATCGAACAGGGGGAGTCCCTATCCCCCGCCGCTTGGGCTAGAGTAGAAGATCCCCCCGGAAATGGCAAGGGAGTTCCCCGAGGCGAGACATGAAAGGGCGGAGAGGCAGGTGACCCCGGTAAAGTTGAGGGCGGCGGCGGAGGGGGGGAGAAGCTGTGCCACCGCCGCCTCTCCGGAGATCCCCCCCGAGGCAAGCCCGGTGACCTCATAGAGGGCCCCGTTCTGGCCATAGGCCCAGACGGTGTTGCCCGGCCCGACATAGACCCCGGTCAGGAGAGGGGAGTTTCCCGCCGTCCCTCCCAAAAAGAGCGTCGGGGACCAGGTGGCCCCCCCATCGGTGGTCTCGAGGAGCGCGCCTTCCCCGGCCACATAGCAGGTCGTGGGACCGGTGCAGCCGATTCCGCTCACCCCCATGGGCGCCAGCGCCTGGGCCACGATGACGAGGCTCCAGGAATTTCCCCCGTTCTGGGAGAGAAGGAGGGCATTCATCCCCGTCCCCGAGGTGGTGGAAGCCGCAATCCAGATCGTCGAGCCCTCGAGAACCACCTGGTTGAAGTTGGCCGGGCCGAGGGCCGCCTGGAGGACATTGAGATCGGGGGTCCAGGCGGCCCCGGGCTGGCTCTGGAGGATGAGGGTGTTGTTGTCCCCCACGATGGCGCAGGCGGGCGATCCGGAACTCTGGCACACCACCTCGTTGAAGGTCAGGTTGCCGTTGGTCGTCACGTTCTGGATCGAAAAGCTCTGACCGCCATTGGTGCTCCCCAGAATCAGCCCCTGGTTTCCGACGATGGTGCATTCTCCGGTGGGAAGACAGGCCGCCGAGGTGAGGTTGTAGTTGGCCAGGGCCGCCCCCAGACCCGAATTTGCCGGGAGCCACGTCTGGCCTCCATTTTGGGAGGTCAGGAAAAGCCCTCCCTGCCCCACCGCAATACAGGAGGACGAGGAAGGACAGACCACGGCGGCGGGTTCGGAACCCAGCGGAAGATAGGAGGTCAGCCAGAGGAGGGCGGCCGGGGCCTGGCATCCTCCGAGGGAGGACAAAAGAAGGACCAGGAGAATTCCCGCAGGAAGGACTCCTCTCCTTTTGGGGCCCAAGGGTCTCCGACTGCCGGAGAATGCGTCCATCATGAGGATCCCCCCTGACCGCTCTCCCCTTCCCTCCGCCGCACAAGCTCCCGGAGGATCTTCTTGGCGACGCCCGTCAGGGGAATCAGACCTTCCAGGGCGCGGGAGAGCGGAAGCACGACCCCCAGATCTCCCGCCATGGCCCCCTCGCCCGCAGACCCCGTCCCCCGTCCCACCAACCCCACCACATGAACCACCTCGCGAAAATGAGAATAGGTGTGGGTGACCGTAAAGAGTTCCTCTGCCACCCGGAACCCGGCATAGGGCCCCTCATCAAGAAGGGCTCCCGGAGGGATCGAGGAGGCGGCGATGCCATAGAGATCGAAAAGACCCTCGAGAAGGCGTCCCTCACCCCGGGGAACAAAGAGCAGCGGCCCCTCGGCAGGAAGAAGGACAAGCCTGTCCCGCCGGGGAGGGGCAGGTCTCCTCTCCCGTCGCCGCTCAGGGAGCAGGATCACTCGCTCCGGCTCCGGATCCCGACTCCGGCAAGAAGAGCGGAGAGGGCAGATCGAACACCGGGGAGAGGCGGGCAGACACACGGTGGCCCCGAGTTCCATGAGGGCCTGGTTGGTATCCCCCGGCCGGGGATTCTCCCGGCCGAAGGAGTCCGAGAGCTCCCAGAGCCGTGCCTCTCTCTTTTTCTCCTCTTTGCCGACTGCGAAAAACCGCTCCACCACGCGTCGGACATTGGCGTCGAGGATGGGGGCCCAGAGATTTCGGGAAATGGAAAAGATGGCTCCGGCCGTACTCCGGCCGATCCCGGGGAGCTCGGCCCACCCCGCTAAGCTTTCGGGGAAGGATCCGCGCTCGGCCACAATCCTGGCGGCCCGGTGGAGATTCCGGGCCCGCTGATAATAACCAAGCCCCGACCAGAACCTGAGGACCTCCGTCAGGTCGGCGCCTGCCAGCGCTCCCACGTCGGGAAAACGCGAAAGAAAACGATCGTAAAACTTAAGCACCGTGGCCACGGTCGTCTGCTGGAGCATGATTTCAGAGACCCAGATCCGGTAAGGATCGCATCCCTGCCGCCAGGGGAGATCCCGGTGGCCGGCATCGTACCAGGCCAAAAGAGGCGCCACGAGGCCCTCCCCGGGAAGGATCGGGGGGTCAGTAGGAAACATACCACGAAAATCCCTGATAGCCTCCCCACCCGGTGGAGACAGACGAGCGGAGGAGACCCCCATCGAGGGTCAGGTAGGAGTGGAGTGCCGGCAACGAAAGGCCGACGACCGCCCCTCCCTGCTCGGCATTGTAGCCATTGTTTCCCTGGCCGATCAGCTCGGGACCCAGAAGGAGCGTCAACTTCTTTCCCTTCCAGACAGGGGCAAGCCATCGTCCCTGGACATAAATGTAATCGATATAACCCAGAAAGTTTGAAAAGAGGTCCAGGGCGCCGACCCCCAGAGACTGATAGTACTCTCCCTGGAGATAGACCCCTCCCACCGTCTCCACCGGCTGCCCGGTCCCATAGGCATTGGCAAGCGCCACTCCCACATCACCCTCCACAAAGCCGTTTGATAGGGGAATGCGAAGGCCGATGGCAGGGGTCAGGCCATTGTAGGCATTGACCGCCAGCCCCCCGGCTCCCGGTGTTTCGTAGGCGAAGTAGGAGGCCACGACAAAGAGATGGAGCGAGGGCGCTTGAAGGGGGGCCGTTCCGACATCCACCGAGGAAGGAGCGGAGGCGACTTGGGAGGAAAGGGAGAAAAAGTCGCCCAGCATGGCAAAAAAATACTGGCTGTTCTGGGAAAAGACCGTCTCGCCCCCATCGAACTCGAAGGTCTGGCCGAGCGGGCCGATCTGGGCGTGGGCCCCGGAGCTTCCGCCCAAAAGGAGCACCAGAGAAAGAAGGCCCTGCAGAAAAAGGTACGCCAGGAATGAAAAAAACTTCTTCCGTCCGTGAAAGCAAGGAAACGGAGAGATCATGGTCGCCCTCTTCTCCGTCCCCCTTTGGTGTCGTGGAGACTGACGGACCGCTCCCGGCGCCTGGCGGCAAGGAGGAGCTCGCCAAGCTCCGGACGCACATGGAGCCTGGGATGGGGAAGAAGGAGATCCTTCATGGGGAGAAAGGGGCCGGAGTATTCGAGAAAGTCGAGGTCGAGGGTCCGGGGATAAAGCTTCCCCTTGCCCCGGCGGCGGAATCGCCGCTCGATGCGAAGAAGGAGGGAAAAGATCCCGGGGGCGCCGATCCGGGCATACCCGACCACGACCATGTTGAGAAAGTCGGGAGAGATGACGCCCCAGGGACGGGTTCGTGTAACGACAGAGGTGCCGAGGAGGCGAAGATCCGATCGATGAGACAGATCGAGGAGCGCCTGGCGGAAGGCTCCCCTCACATCGCCGATGTTTCCGCCGAGGGAGATGGCAAAGAAGCCTCCCACGCCCCCTCCCCTTCCGTCAGGCGCCGAAGAGGCGCTGCGTCCGGATGCGTTCCACCGCCTCCTTGAGCCGGTCGGGCCCCACCGTCAGGGCAAATCTTACATATCCCTCACCCGATGGGCCAAAGCCATTTCCCGGCGTGGCGACGATCCCTGTCTTTTCCAGAAGAGCCAACGATGCCTGCTCGGATGTCATCCCCTTGGGAATGGCCGCCCAGAGATAGAAGGATGCCCCGGGAGCAAAGGCCCGAAGACCGACTCTGTTGAGCCCGGGAACGAGAACGTCCCGACGAACCTGATAGAGGGAGCGCAGGGCATCGAGATCGGAATCCGGCAGCTCGAGGGCCGTGATCGAGGCTTCCTGAAGGGCCTGAAAGATCCCGGAATCGAGGTTGCTCTTCACCTTGAGAAGTCCCGAGAGGACGGAGGGGTTCCCCACGGCGAAGCCGACCCGCCATCCTGTCATGTTGTAGGTTTTTGACAGGCTATGGAATTCGATTCCGACCTCCTTCGCCCCTGGGTAGGAGAGGAAGGACTTGGGAGCCTTCCCGTCGTAGTAGATCTCCGAGTAGGCGGCATCGTGGGCCAGGATGAATCCATAGCGGGCAGCAAGGCCGATCGCCTTCTCAAAGAAGGCATCGGTGGCCAGGGCCCCGGTTGGGTTGTTGGGATAGTTTAAGAACATGATCTTGGTGCGGCGGTAAACCGCCTCCGGAATCCGGTCAAGATCGGGCATGAAGCCGTTTTGCTCGAGGATTGGCATGAAATAGCTCTCTCCTCCGGCAAAGAGGGTTCCGGCGTGATAGACGGGATAACCCGGCTCGGGAATCAGGACCACATCTCCCGGATCGACAAAGGCCAGGGGAAGATGGCCGATTCCTTCCTTGGAGCCGATCAGCCCTACCACCTCGGTGGCGGGATCGAGGGTGACGCCGAAACGCCGCCGATACCAGTCCGCCACGGCCTTCCGAAAGGAGAGCATGCCTTCATAAGAGGGATACTGATGGTGTTCCGGACGGGTCACGGCGATCTTCGCGCTTTCGACGATGGGGGAGAGGGTTGGCGTGTCAGGATCACCGATCCCCAGATTGATGAGGTCCACCCCACGGGAAAGGGCCTCCCTCTTTTTTTCGTCGATTCGGGCGAAAAGGTAGGGGGGAAGGGAGGTAATCCTTTTGGCGAAGCGGGTCTTTGCATCCATCGTCACGTGTCTCCTTGAAGGTCAGATCTCTCAATTTTTAGTTTTTTGGCAATTTCGGGAAAAATGCCTTCCCGTCCCTTCGCCCTGTCGGCCATCGACAGGAGTCTTCGGGACATCTCCTGCTCCCCGAGGCTTGGATGGCATCTCGCGGGGAGGAAATCATTCCTTTAGGACCCCATTGCTTGAGGCCAGAGGCTGAAAAGTCCGGGATGGGGATCGGAGACGAGGGTATTGGAGAGCGGAATCGGAATGCCCGAGACCTCCACCGTCATCCGGTCCCCGATCTTCACGGCTCCCACCCCCCGATAGGTTCCCGTCAGAACGATGTCTCCGGGTTCGAGGGGCATCATGTGGCTGATATAGCTCACCAGATCCTCCCATCCGAATATCTGGGAAGAGACGCGGCCTTCCTGGCGAATCTCGCCGTTGACCCTCGTGATTACCGTTCTTCCCTCCGGAGTTCCTCCGACCTCGATCGCCGGCCCGACCGGACAGAATCCCGGAAAGGATTTCGCCCGGGTATACTGCACATCCGACGCCTGAATATCCCGGGCCGTCACATCGTTCGCGGCGCAGAGCCCGAAAATGTGGCGTTTGGCCTCCCGGGGAGCGATATGGTCGGCAGTCCGTCCCACAACCAGGGCGATCTCCCCCTCGTAGTCGACCCGGGACGACACCTGGGGATAGACTACCGGCGATCCATGGGCCGCGAGCGAGGTGACGGCCTTGAGAAAGAGCAGGGGCTCCCGGGGGAGGGGCTTGCCCATTTCCAGGGCATGCTCCCGGTCGTTCAACCCCACCGCCACAATTTTGCGGGGGGAGACGGGAGGGAGCCATGAGACATCTCCCACAGGGTCCACTGATCCGTCGAATCCGGAAATCCTCTCCCCGGAGATCAGGCGCCCGCAGAGGATGCGCCGTTCCCCGCGCCTGCGATAACGGACAAAAAAATCGCCCTCTCGCGCCGCGCGGGCCTCCCGGGGAAGGGGACTCATTCTTCCGGCCTCTCTCCGCCGAGAAGAACGTCGGCCATGGTGGCAAAGCCGGGAGGACGCCCAAGGAGGAAGGCCGCCGCCGTCACTGCCCCCCGGGCAAAGACGGCCCGGCTTCCGGCCCGATGGGTGAGTTCGAGGCGCTCCCCGGGGCCGAGAAAGAAGACGGTATGGTCACCCGGAACATCCCCTCCGCGAAGGGCCATGACCCCGATGGCGTCCTCTTCCCTCTCCCCGGTGAGTCCGTGCCTCACGAAGACCCCGGTCTGGGAAAGAAGCTGATTCCGGGCCTGAGCCACGGCCTCTCCCAGGAAGAGGGCGGTGCCGCTGGGAGCATCCTTCTTGTGGCGATGGTGGATCTCGAGAATCTCGCAGTCGAAGCCGCCGAGGCTCCTTGCTGCCTGTCCGGCGAGAATCGCCAGGAGATTGACCCCCAGGCTCATGTTGGGCGACCAGAGGATCGGAATCTCGTCTCCGGCCTTCCGGACATAGTCCCGATCGTCGGGGGAGAGGCCGGTCGTGCCCACGACCAGAGGAAGCCGGGCGCTCCGGAAGGCGTCGACGGTCGCCCGGAGACCCTCAGGCAGGGAGAAGTCGATTCCCACCGAGCACCCCTTGAGGGCCGACTCGGACAGGGGTTCATAGACGATCTCCGGGAACCCCGAAACCGATCGTCCCAGCAGGGGGGAATGAGGAGATTCGAAGGCCGCACCCAGCGTCAGGCGAGGATCTTCGGCGAGGACAGCGGCGATCTCCCGACCCATCCGACCTCCGGCACCGATCAGGGCCACCTTGACCCGGCTCTCTCTCACCGGCGGCCTCCCGAGGGAATCCCCAGACTGCCAAGAACCTTTTCCAGTTTGGCCCGGTTGGCAAGATCCATGGGAACGAGGGGAAGACGCATGAAGCTTCCGATCATTCCGGCAATCTCCATGGCGGTCTTGATGGGGATCGGGTTTGTCTCGAGCCCCAGGGCCCGGTGAAGGGGCACGAGCTCCCGATGGATGCGAAGGGAGCCAGTCAGGTCCCCGGAGAGGGCCAGATCGCACAGATCGGCCATCTTTCGCGGCACAAGGTTCGCCGACACCGAGATCGTCCCGTGGCCGCCGAGGGCCAGAATGGGATAGGTCAGCATGTCGTCCCCGGAGTAAATCGCCATGCGGCCTTCGAGGCGATCCATCAGGTCGATCACCTGGGAGATGCTCCCCGACGCCTCTTTCACTCCCACATACGCCTGGATTCCCGCCAGTCGCGCCACCGTTTCCGGGAGCATGTTCACGCCGGTCCGGGCCGGAACATTATAGATGACCATGGGAAAGGAGACCCGGGCCGCCAGTGTCTCATAGTGGCGGACAAGCCCTTCCTGGGTCGGCCGGTTGTAGTAGGGAGTGATGACGAGGGCCCCGTCGGCTCCGATCCTCTGGGCCGCCCGGGTGAGCGCCACAGCCTCCTCCGTGCTGTTGGAGCCCGTTCCTGCCAGGACCTTGACCCTCCCGGCCGCCTGCTCGACCACGATGCCGATTACCTTTTCGTGCTCTTCGTGGCTCAGGGTTGCGGACTCGCCCGTCGTCCCCACGGGAACGATCGCCCGCGTCCCTTCCTTCACATGGAGATCCACCAGATGGCGAAGGGCCTTTTCATCGATCCGGCCCCCGTGGCCTCCCGGGTCTTTTTCAAACGGCGTGACCAGCGCCACCATGGAGCCTGCAAACACCCTTTGGTTCCTCCTGAAGGTTGTCGGAGAGGATTGTCCCCTCCGGTCAGGGCGAAGGCGAAAGAGCCCCTTAGCGGGCCGTCCCGACTCCGTCAACATGATATTGTTGCATGACCTCCCGGGCGTGTCTATCGACCTCCCGGAGAACTTCGGGGCGCACCGGTCCCGGATAGCTCATCATATTCTTGAGCTCCGAGGAGAGGTTGACCACATCCCGGCCGGGAATGGTCCCCCGGTTGCCGGCATCGTAAAAGCGATCGAAATCCTCAAGATCCCGCTTGAACTCAGGCAAAGGGACCTCCGGGGGCCGGCGAACGGAGAGCCCCCGGTCGACGGCAAAGTAGCGCATGTAGACATAGGTGAGGTAGTTTCCCCCAAGGAATGTCAGCAGAAAAAAGACAACGGGGATCGCCGACAGAACGATCAGGACCAGGAAGCACCCCTTCCCCTCCTTTCGGGGCGGGGCGAGAGGGAGCTCCTCCTCATCCTCCTCGTCTTCGGGAACATGAGGGTCGGAGGTCACACCCGTTCACCCCGAATGAGGTCCTCGAAGCTTTCCCGATCCCGCACCACCCGGTAGGAAGATCCGTCGACAAGAATTTCGGCCGGACGGGGACGGGCATTGTAGTTCGACGCCATGGAGAAGCCATAGGCACCGGCACTCATCACCGCAATGAGGTCCCCCGCCGCAAAGTCGGGCATCTCGCGATCGGTGGCCAGGAAATCGCCCGTTTCGCAGATAGGGCCCACGAGATCCCCCTTGATCGTCTCGCCTTTTGTTTCCTTGACCGGTAGAAGGTCGTGGTGGGCACCGTAGAGGGAGGGACGAAGGAGATCGTTCATGCCGGCATCGCCAATGACGAAGCTCTTGACGGCGGTGTTCTTACGGTAAAGGACGCGAGTGACCAGAATCCCGGCGTTGCCCACGATCGAGCGCCCCGGCTCGAGCACCAGGGTGACTCCCAGGTCTTTGACACGGGGAAGGACCAACGCCGCAAGATCGGCCGGAGAGGGGGGCTCTTCGCTCCGGTATCGGATGCCAAGACCGCCTCCCAGATCAAGATGAGTGACCTTGATCCCGGCCCGGGAGAGCTCTCCATGAAAGGCCAGCAATCGGTCGAAGGCATCCCGGAAGGGGGCGATTTCGGTGAGCTGGGAACCGATGTGCTGGTGGATCCCCACGATCTTGATGCCAGGAAGGGTGGAGGCCCGCTGATATTCCGCCACCGCCCGTTCGACAGGAATCCCGAACTTCGATTTTTTCATGCCGGTGGAGATGTAGGGATGGGTCTTGGGATCGACGTCGGGATTGACCCGCAAGGCGACCGGAGCCTGAGTGCCCAGAGCCACCGCCACCTCACTGATATGGTCGAGCTCGTCCTGGCTCTCCACGTTGAACATGAGGATCTTTTCCTTGAGTGCATAGGCGATCTCCTCACGGCTCTTGCCAACGCCGGCAAAGACGATCTTATCGGCGGGGACTCCCGCCTTTCTCGCCCGGAAAAGCTCCCCGCCCGACACGACATCGATTCCTGCGCCTTCCTTGGCCAAGAGAGAGAGGATGGCCAGGTTGCCGTTGGCCTTCATGGCATAGGCCACGAGAGTCGGGTGGGCGGCAAAGGCCTCCCGATAAGCCCGAATTCTCTCCACCAGGGCCTTCTTGCTGTAAATGTAGAGAGGAGAACCTTCCTTCTCCACAATCTCTTCCACCGGCAAATTCTCAACAAACAGACGCCCGTTTCTGTATTCGAATGAACTCACGTGTCGTGCTCCCTCATGGTGATGTTGTCTTCGGGGAATGAGCTTTTCGCCCCCTTCTCCCCTCATATCAAAGTCCGGCCCGATGCCGGCTTCCGTCAACAATCCTTAAAATTTACGCGCTTGTCTCCCCCGTCACTGATCGGGGAATCCTCCTTCGGGCTCCTCCTGATCGAGATCTCCTCCCCCCTTTTGGGGAGCGGAGGGGCTTCCAGCCGGTGGAGACTTCTTCGCCGGCGCTTCTGGAGGGGTCTCGGGAGGAACGTTTTCCGGGGGAATCGGAGTCCCCTGGATCCCGCATCCGCCCAGAAAGACGAGAAGGAGCAGTCCGGCCAGGCGATAACGTCCCCTTGCCGCCCCTTGCCCTTCTCTTGCGGGGCTAGCGGCCACCTCGGCCCTCCGATGAAGACGAGGAAGGGGAGTCCCAGGGGGGGGCGGCAGAGAAGACCTCCTGCCAGATCTCGCTAAGCCTCCGAAGAACGGTCTCAGGCGCCGGGCCTCCGGTATGGGAGCGCCGGCGAACCGAGCCGGCCGGCGAAAGGGTCGACGAATAGCCGGGAGGAAAGCGGTCAAAGAACAGGGCCAGATCGGAATCGGGGAGAGCTTCAAGCGTCAGGTTCTTCGCCGCCGCATGGGCCACGATTCGTCCCACGATGGCATGAGCCTCCCGAAACGGAACCCCCAGACGAACGAGATCCTCGGCAATGTCGGTGGCCAGAAGCTCCGTTTTCGAGAGGATCTCTTCAATTCTGGCCGTCTCGAAGGCCATTCCCTCCACCGCCAGCCTCATCATCAGAAGAGAGCCCGCCACCGTGTCGACGGCATCGAAAAGAGCCTCCTTGTCTTCCTGAAGGTCCCGGTTGTAGGAGAGGGGAAGTCCCTTCAGGAGCACCAGAAGTCCGGTATAGTCGCCGACGACCCGACCCGCCTTGCCGCGAATCAGCTCGAGGATATCGGGGTTCTTTTTCTGGGGCATCATGGAGGATCCGGTGAGAAGACGATCCGGCAGACGCACCATCCCGAACTCCCGGGTCGACCAGAGGATCCATTCCTCCGACCATCCGGAGAGGTGAACCATGAGAAGGGAGAGCGCATGGAGAAAATCCGCCACGAAGTCCCGGTCGCCCACGGTATCGAGCCCGTTTTGGGTCACCCCTGAAAAGCCCAGCTCCGAAGCCACGAACTCCCGGTCGATAGGAAGCGTCGTCCCGGCCAGGGCTCCCGATCCCAGGGGAGACAACCCCGCCGAATCGATGACCCCCCGAAGTCGCTTCCTGTCTCGAAGGAGGCGTTCGGCGTAGGCCCCGAAATAATATCCCCCCGAGACGGGTTGGGCCTGCTGGGTATGGGTATAGGCCGGCAGGATCAGATCGCGATAGCCATAACCCTTCATAAGCGTGGCGCGAAGCAGTCGGTCGAGGGCGTCGATCAGGTCCTCGGCCGCTCGCCGGACAAAGAGACGCAAGTCGAGGGCAACCTGGTCGTTCCGGCTCCGGGCGGTATGGATCTTGAGACCGGCCGCGCCGGCATGATGGACGAGGCGTTTTTCCACATGCATGTGGATATCTTCCCAGTCGGAACGAAGCTCGACCCTCCCGGCGGAAAACTCTTCCTCCACCCGGTCGAGGCCCTGGAGGATCTGCCCAAGCTCCTCCGGCGTCAGAAGCCCCACTCGGGCCAGCATCCGGGCATGGGCTCGGGACCCCCGGATATCCTCACGAAAGAGACGGCCATCGAAGGAAATGGATTCCGTGAATCTTTCGACATCCTTATCGGTTGATTCTGCAAACCGACCTCCCCAGGGCTTGGAAGAGGGGATCTCCTTCGAATCCTGACTCAAGGTGCCGCCCCCTCCTGGTCGGAATAGAGTTTGAGGCGAAGGGCCTGGATCCGGATGAAGCCATCGGCATCCGACTGGCGATAGACCGAATCGGTCTCGAATGTTGCCAGATCCTTGCGGTACAGGGAGTAGGGAGAACGGCGGCCCGCCACCCGAATCCCCCCCTTGTAGAGCAGGAGGCGGACATCTCCGGTAACCCGGTGCTGGGTATGGGCCACGAGGTCATGAAGAGCCAGACGCTCCGGAGAGAACCAGAAGCCGTTGTAGATAAGCCGGGCATACTGGGGCATGATCTGGGCCTTGAGGGAGAGAACCTCCCGATCCAGCGTCAGGGTTTCAAGGGCCCGGTGGGCCGCATGGAGGAGAGTTCCTCCGGGGGTTTCATAGACTCCCCGGGACTTCATTCCCACAAACCGGCTCTCCACCAGATCGATGCGGCCAATTCCGTGAAGGGCTCCGAGAGTATTGGCCTTTTCCATGATCTCAAGAGGTGACAGGAGTGCTCCGTTGATGGCGATGGGAATTCCCTTCTCGAAGGAGATCGTGATCTCTTCAGGCGTCTCCGGTCCGGTCCGGGGATCCCGGGTCATCTGGAAGATCTCCTCGGGAGGCGCCACCCAGGGATCCTCGAGGATCCCCCCCTCATAGCTTGTATGGAAGAGATTCCGGTCCACGCTATAGGGCTTTTCCAGAGTGGCCGTCACGGGGATACCGTTTTCCTTGGAGTAGTTGATGAGCTCCGAGCGGCTGGTGAAGTTCCAAAGGCGCCAGGGGGCGATGATCCGGATCTTGGGATCGAAATAATAATAGGCCAGCTCGAAGCGAACCTGGTCGTTCCCCTTTCCTGTAGCCCCGTGGGCCACGGCATCGGCTCCCCGCTCCCGGGCGATCTCCATCTGGGCACGGGCGATCAGGGGACGGGCAATGGAGGTTCCCAGAAGATAGCCGTCTTCGTAAACGGCGCCAGAGGCAATCATCGGGAAGATGAACTCCCGGACAAAGGACTCACGAAGGTCGACCACCACCACATCGGACGCACCTGACGCCCGGGCCTTTTTGGCCACGGCATCAAGATCCTCCCCCTGCCCCAGATCGGCACAGTAGCAGATGACCTCGCACCCGTAGGTCTTCTTGAGCCACACGATCGCCACTGAGGTATCAAGTCCTCCCGAATAGGCCAAAACGACCCGCTTCGGATTCCCCCCTCCCGACACTTCCTTCTTCTGGGTCATTGCCCTTTCCTTTCCATGCAGTCAATCATGATGGCTTTCTGAAGCGGAAGACGCGCGGCCGCCTGCTCGAACACCCGCGAGCGGGGGCCATCGATAACCTCCGCCGTAATTTCCTTTCCCCGGTAGGCCGGGAGACAGTGCATGACAATGGCCGATGGGTCGGCTTCCGCAAGGAGCCTTCCGTCGATGACGTATCCCTTGAAGGCCTGCTCTCTCTGGCGGGACTCCGCTTCCTGCCCCATGCTCGTCCAAACGTCGGTATAAAGAACGTGGGCCTTGCGGGCCGCCTCACGGGGATCTGAGACAATCCGGACCGATCCACCATTTTGCCGGGCCAGGCTATCGAGGTGAGCCACCTCATCCTCAGGCAACCGGTAGCCTTCGGGAGCGGCCAGAATAAAGTGAACCCCCAGAAGGGCCGCACCTTCGGCCAGTGAGCGGGCCATATTGTTCCCGTCCCCCACAAACGCCATGGAGAGTCCGGAAAGACCGCCGAACACCTTCTCCATGTAGTAGAAATCCGACAGGGCCTGGCAGGGATGATGTCCGTCGGTCAGGCCGTTGATCACCGGAATGGAGGCCCAGCGGTCGAAGGTCTCAATTCTGTCATGGCCAAAGGTCCGGATGATCACCATATCAAGATAGCCGCTCATGACCCGGGCGGTATCTTCGATGGACTCTCCCCGGGCGAGCTGAATGTCCGCCCCCAGGAAAAGACTGCCTCCTCCCAGCTGGCGGATCCCCGCCTCAAAAGAGAGTCGCGTCCGGGTGGAGCTTTTTTCAAAGAGAAGTCCGACAGTCTTCCATGCCAATGGCCCCCGGAAGTCCTCCGGATTTTTTTCGACATGACCGGCCAGGCGAAGGATCGAGCGAAGCTTCCCGGTTGTGTGCTCGAGAAGTGTCAGAAAGGAACGACCGGATTTTTCCGTCACTTTCCTCCTCCGGAGGGGCGCCCCATCAGGGAAAAGACACGGTCGGCACGGTCAATGAACACATCGATCTCCTCGATGGAAAGGTTGACGGGTGGAAGAATCCGGATGACCTCGGCCGAGGCGGCATTCACGAGAACCTTCTCGGCAAGAAAGCGCTCCTTGACCTCGGAGGCCTGACCCGGAAGGACGAGGCCGACCATCATCCCCTTGCCCCGGATCTTGAGAATCCACTCGGGATGGCGTTTCGCCAGCGTCTCGAGTTCCTCCCAAAGGACCGAAGCCATACGGGCCGCTCCCGAGGGAAGATAGCCTTCTTCATAGAGAGCCTCGAGTACGGCAAGCCCGGCGGCACAAGCCAGGGGGTTGCCCCCAAAGGTCGACCCGTGGGATCCGGGAGGAAGAAAGGCCGAAAGTTCATCCGTGGTCAGCAGCGCCCCCAGGGGAAGTCCTCCCCCAAGGGCCTTGGCTGACAGAAGAACATCGGGAACAACATCAAGATCCTGATAGGCAAAAAGAGAGCCCGTCCGGGCAATCCCCGTCTGAATCTCGTCGAATACAAGCAGGATCCCATTGTCCCGGGTAAAGGTCCGGAGCTTCTTCAGGAAGACCGGATCGGCCGGAATGACGCCTCCTTCTCCCAGGACCGGTTCGACAAAAATCGCGGCCGTCCGGGGAGTCACCTTGCGTACAACCCCCTCAAAATCATTGTAGGGAGCCCAGTCGAATCCTTCCGGAATGGGACCGATCCCGTCGCGAATCTTTTTCTGACCGGTCAGTGAGAGGGCCCCCAGGGTCCGGCCATGAAAGCTTCCTTCCATCCCCAGGAGGTGAAACCTCTCGGAAGAGGCCCCGAATCGCCGGGAGAGCTTGATGGCCGCCTCCACGACCTCAGTCCCGGAATTGGCGAAAAAAACCCGATCGGCAAAGGTCTCCCGAACGAGGAATTCCGCCAGGAGGACCTGCGGTTCGTGGTAGTAAAGGTTGGATGTGTGCAGGAGACGCTGGGCCTGCTTCTGGACGGCAACAGTGACCTTTGGATGGCAGTGCCCCAGAACATGGATGGCGACCCCTCCCAGAAAGTCCAGATACCCGTCTCCCTCGGTGGTATAGAGCCAGGATCCTCGCCCCTTGCGGAAGGCGAGTTCTTCCCGGGTGACGTTTCCCATCAGGACACGGCGGCCCCGCTCCACCCAGTCCTTCATGGAGACGGGTTTTGCCGCCAGCTCCATCCCCTCATCCCTCTTCACCCGTTTTCTCCTTCCCGGACAATCGGTAAGCTCACGAGGGTTCCCCCGAGCGGTCCATCAGCTCCCTGATTCGCTTGATTTCGTCTCGTGAACCGATGATCACAATCTGGTCGTTGGCACGCAGGACACTCTGGGCCGTGGGGAGGACAAAGTTTTTCCCCCCTGCCGGGCGAATCGCAATGATGTGGGAACGGAACCCGTGCTTCATCGCAATCTCGGCAATCGAGTGGTCACAGAAGATCGAGGCTTCTGGAATCACAAGTTCTTCGAACGAGAGCCCCATGCCGTCCCGACCGCTGACCACATCCATGACATCGAGGAGTGTGGGCTGGGTCAGGGCCATGACCATTCGGTGGCTTCCCAAAATGAAGGGGGAGACAACCTTGCTGGCCCCTGCCCGAAGCAGCTTGGCTTCCGTTCTGGAGTCATTGGCCACCGCGATGATGGTGAGGTTCGGATGGTCAATCCGCGTGCTCATCACAATATAGGCTGCGTCGGCCACGCGTGTGGAGAGGGTCACCAGAAGGGCGGAGGACCTATCGATCCCCGCCTTCTTCAAAACCCCTTCTTCCGTTGCATTCCCAAGAACCGCCGGATATTTTCGCTCGAGGATCTCCTTGACCGTCTCGGGATTTTCCTCGACGATCACAAAGGGAATCCCTTGGGCATGGAGGGCCGGAACAGTCAGAGCCCCAATGCGGCCAAAACCGCAGACGATGACGTGCTTCTCCATCTTTTCGATCGTCCGCTCCATCTTGCGGCCTCCCCAGAAGTTCTGCAGGTGCCCTTCGAGAATGGTCTCGGTCAGGGTCGCGATGGCATACCCGACCGTTCCCACGCCGACCACGATCAGCCCCATCGTAAAGAAAATACCCGCCCGATCGAGCGGATGGACGGTCTGATACCCCACCGTCGAAAGGGTGATGACCGTCATGAAAAGGGAGTCGAGCCATCCCCATCCCTCGATCTCCCTATAGCCAAGAGTCCCGCCCCCGACAAGGAGGAGCAAGAGGAGAAGAGAAAGCCGAAACCTCTGGATGGGAGTCACGGCGGCCCCTTTGGACGACTAGGCTTCGAGAAGTCCGGAAAGCTTCCTTTCAAGATCTTCCTGGGTGGTTCTGTCCCGCAGGTACTTCACCCATAAGATGCGGTCAGATTCCCGATAACGGCAGTCCACAACGCCCGACATCTCTCCCATCTGCCGAATCACCGGCTGGGGATCATGCAGTCCTTCGCCAACGGGCCGCTCGAAGGTCTCGAGGAGGTTGGGGTCGGTGAGCCCCAAGGCGATAAGGAACCAGACAGCGGAGATGGCCAGGAGAGCCGAAAAGAGAGCGGTGTTTGACACGGTCGCCAGACCTCCTCCCAGAACTCCGCCGAGAAAGGCTCCCATGAACTGGCTCATATTGAAGACCCCCGAAGAGGTTCCCCGGGTCCGGGTCCTGACAAATCGGGTCATGATGGAGGGCATGAGAGGCTCAAGAAGATTGAAGCCGATGAAAAAAACGGCCAGGCCGGCGATCAGCCCCGTCTCGCTCTTGTATCCCCCGAGGAAGATGGCAAAGCTAGCCACGATGAAGGCCACGGCGATCAAGAAGGCCGTCTTCAGTTTCTTTCGCTTCTCGGCCACGATCATGGCCGGAACCATGAGAAACATCCCGCCCAGTATGACCGGAAGATAGACCTTCCACATGGCGGAAGGAGCAATATATTGCTTGAGAAGCACCGGAAAGCTCACGAAGACCGCTGTCAGGAATAGATGAAGGGAAAAGACCGAAATGTCGATCCTTAGAAGTGCCGGGTTTTTCAGGACGTACCCCAGCTGGGAGAAGGAGAGCTCCATTTCATTCTTGTGGACGGCTCCCTTGGGTGAGGGAACCACAAACAGAATGATCCCGATACCCAGCAATGCCAGTGTGGCAGTGAGCCAAAAGAGCGACGAGACCCCGTAGGCGGCTCCGACGATCGGACCGACCACCATCCCCACCGCAAAGGACAGTCCGATGGAAACACCGATGCCGGCCATGGCACGTGTCCGGTACTCTTCCCGGGTCAGATCGGCCATCAGGGCGATGACCACAGAGGCAACGGCTCCGGTTCCCTGAATGAGACGTCCCACAAAAAGGCCGAAGACGCTATGGGCCGTCGCCGCCATCACCGACCCTCCGGCAAAAATGAGAAGACCCGCCACAATCACAGGCTTTCGGCCGAAGCGGTCGGAGAGCATCCCAAAAGGCACCTGGAAAATGGCCTGAGACAGACCGTATCCTCCGAGTGCCAGCCCCAGCCAAAGGGGATCGGCTCCCGGGAGTGTCCGTGCATAAAGGCTGATGACGGGAAGCACGATGAAAAGCCCGAACATCCGTATTGCAAATATAAGGCTCAGACCCGCCAGTGTTCTCTTTTCAAGCGCTGTCATGCCGTCCTTCTCTCCCATGTCTCGATCCTTTCAACGTTCCAGATGTTTTTACGGCGATACCCCCGGCAAATCCTCTAAAAGGAGAGGGATACATCCTTTCAGATTACCCGGAAAACCACTGACAGTTCAAGCGTCACGACAAAATACATTCCTTCGACTGCCGTTTCCGTTGGAGAGTGAAACTCCCACAAAACGGGGTCGACACTCTCACAGGAATGGACAACCGGCAGGGTCTCTCCGGACAGGACGTCTATAAGACAAGATATTGCACAGGATCAGTCTCGGAAGAGGAACGTTGGAACTACTTTGAGGAAGAGGCCGGAGGAGAGGCCGTTTCGTGAGGATAGTTGGAAAAGGAGTCATTGCCCAAAAGGCCCCAGATCATGGAGCCGAGGAGAAGCAAAAAAAGACCGATGACACCGGCCAATATAAAAAATATTGGGCGGGCATCGGTCCACATCTTCTTGATTTCCGCAACAAGTCGCATCAGAGGATTGTCACCGAAACGAATGTCACGAAAAGAGCACTACTTTGCGTCGGGATTGGAGTAGATCGAGGAGACGACCATAAACCAGCCTGCCACAACGGCAAAGGCCAGTGCGATCGGGATCGCCCACTCGAGGGCCGTCCAGTTGCCAACGGTAAGGATCGTAGAAGGAGCCATTCTGGAACCTCCAGTCAGGATAATTTAAGAGTTCGTGCGGCAAATGGGGCAACGCCGTTTCGTAAAGAATACTCCATGAAAAACAAATTCGCAACCCCTTCGACGCCCGTCAAAACCGAAAAACGAAAATCCTTCGTTCATAAGCCCTGTCGGGACTACTTTCGTCCATATCGACCGACAAGCCGACCCTTGGCGAGAGTTGAGAAGTGAATGAAATACCCGATCTGGGCCGGTGAGGCTCCGGCTCCGACCGGCAACTTCGCGGTCTTGAGAGCATAGACCGTCACAATATAATGATGGGGACGATCGCCCTTTGGCGGACAGGGACCGCCATATCCCGGGGCACCGAAGTCGGTCACCGCCTGAATGGCTCCGGCAGGAAGTCCCTTCCCATTTTTTGTCCCCACACCCTCTTTAAGGCTGTGCACTCCTGGGGGAATGTTGTAGACCACCCAGTGCCACCATCCTGAACCCGTCGGAGCATCGGGATCATAGACCGTCACTGCCACCGACCGGGTCCCCTTGGGAAGCCGGCCCCACCGGATTTCCGGTGACACATTCTTCCCGGAGCATCCGAAGCCGGAGAAAACATAACGATTGGCAATTTTTCCCCCGTTCCTGAAGTCGGGACTCGTCACCTTTATCGTTGACTCCCGGGCCATAGCTCCCGGAAGAAGGCCGAAGGAGAGAATCGCCAAACCGGCCATAACTGTCGCTGTTATTCGTCCTGCAATTTTATACATGAAGACCTCCCTTATTAAAATTCACATCAATACTGGGGTGGACATCCAGAATCCGGCCATGAGAAGAGTTCCGAGAATGACATGGGAGCGGAAAAGAACCATTGGCTCATCAAAAGAGAGCCCTTGTCTCATCTTTCTCGCCTGGAGGAACACCACAACAAGAAAGAGCAAGATTGTCCAAAGGAGCCATCCCGATCGGGGAAGACTTTGTCCCGCCTCCCAGAGCAGTATGGCCGTCAGGAGGGAGAAAGCGAGAAAGATGGCCCAGAGACGATCTCCAAATGTCACCGCTCCGGATCGGACACCTGCCTTCCGATCGTCGGGGAGATCCGCAACGGCGTAGATCAGGTCATAGGCCGTGGCCCAGAAAAGCCCTGCCAAGGCCACAAGAATTCCTCCCCTGCCGATCCCCCCGGTCAGCTGAACCCAAGCCATGAGAGGGGCTGTTGCACCAAAGGGAATCCCCATAAAAAGCTGCGGGAGGGGAAAAAACCTCTTCATGAGAGGATAGACCATCGCCGTTCCGTATCCAACAACGGCGACGAGAATCGCTTCCCGGGAAAAAAAAGGGAGAAGGGAGGAGGCCAGAGCTGTCAGAAAAATAAAAACTCCTATGGCCCACCTAACGGAAAGCCGACCATCCGCCAGCGGACGTCCCCGGGTTCGGGCCACCTTGCGGTCGATCTCACGATCGAGAAGATCGTTCACCACACAGCCGGCCGAACGGGTCAGAAAGGCCCCGAGAAAAAAAAGGGCCAGCCATCCCCACGCCGTCTCCCCGGGACGGGCAAGGAGGATGGACCACCCCGAGGGCAGGAAAAGGAGCAATGTTCCCACCGGACGGTTGAAGCGGATCAGATCGAGGGTATCGAGGAGGCGGCGCTTCACCGACTCGCACCTCCTGCCAGGAAAAAAAGAGACGGCAAGAAAAATTCTTCGATCAGCAGCGCGGCTCCTGACGAGGAAATCATTCGGTAGGAGCGCGTCCAGAGAATGCCTTCCCGCTCCTCGGCATCCGGATCGATGGGACCCCGGGAGGGATAAATCGAATACCCCTCCTTCCGTAGCGCTCCAAAACGGGCCTCCATCGACTGTCCGATGGCAGCTTCTCCCTTCATCAGTGCATCCACCTGAAGATCTTCTGGGGGGGGAGGAAGGGAAAGCACCTGCGTTCGTGCAAAGACAAGACGACCTGCCGTGGGAACCCGCAGATAGACCTTTCGAAGCCCCTTCACCGTCTCAGGAAGGCGGATCGGCTCCACCATCACTGGCTCTCCGGTCAGGAGGGACAGAGAGCGCGTCAGGGTTCCATCCTGGCCCAGCAGAATCCTGAAGGGGCCTGGAAGCTCCAGAAATCCTGGGGGAATTGGACCGGGGAAAATCCCGTCCATCAGGACGCCCCGACGGCCACAGACCCCTTCGGAGAGAAGGGAGCCTCTCCGAGTGACTTTTTGATCTCCCTCATCACGACCCGTCCCATCGCCATGGGCTCAATGTCCCAGGCCACAAGACAGGCTCGGGCAATAAGCTCTCCCAGAGGCCCCGGATTGTAAAGAAGCTTCCGAATTGTCCAGGGATTGAGCGAGATGGGATCGTAATCGGGAGACAGCCACCCCTCCCTCATCAATCTCTTCTCAAAGCTCGTGTGTGGCTGGACCGCCAGGAAGAAGACCATGGGATAGACGTTTTCCGGGCCAAATATCCGGCAGATCTCTTCGTAGCTTTCAACCGCCTGAGCAAGAGTCTCGGGGGTCTCCCCCGGAGCATTCAGCGAGTAGTTAAGGATGATCTTCCCCCGATAACCGGCATTCTTGAGGTTCCGGCATCCTTCCATCAGTCCTTCGAGCCGAAAGCCCATCTTGAGGGAATCAAGGATCTCCTGGGATCCTGAGGTGATTGCCACCTCAAGATCGCCCATTCCGGACTCGACCATGAGGCTTGCCATCTCCGGAGAGATCAGGCTTGTCCGGATATATCCACTCCAGGTGATCCCCAAGTCGGCCTCTTTCATCGCCCGGAGAAGTGAGAGACACTCGGGAACAGCCTTGACCCCGGGGATAAACTGGGCATCGGCAAACCAGAAGTTTCGGATCCCCCAGCGGTCTCGATACTGGCGGATCTCGTCGATCACATCCTCGGGATCCCTGTAATAGACCCTTTTCCCCTCGATGTAGGTATAGAGGCAGAAGGAACAGCCATACGGGCATCCTCGCTTTGTCTGGATGCCGACAGTCTTCCCATGGTAGAGGGAATGTCCGGGAAATATGGATTCGAGGTAGGACAGATCGAAGGGAGCCCGACGAATTTCGACGGCTCCGGCTTTTTTTCCAAGAATAATCTCTCGACCGCGTCGGACGATCGTGCGCTCATCGTCGAGGGGCCGCCCCTCGATGAGTTTGATCATCGCCTCCTCTCCCTCACCCACAACGCCAATGACTCCTTCGGGGAGGAGACGGATAATCTGTTCGGCAAAGACGGAGAAGGCTCCGCCGCCCACCATCACCTGAGCCTTCGGGGCTCGACGCATTCCTTCCCGGATAAAGCGAAGTTTTTTATGGAATTCCGTCCGGTATTTCCAGACCATCCGGACACCGTCCCAAGCGGCGTAGGCTCGGGTCAGGAGATTGGGAGAGTAATAGAATTCGAAGGCCCGACGAAGGGAGTTGTCTCCTTCATGGGGAGCAAAAATCTGAACATCGCGCCAGGAGTAGGCCAAAAGATCCGGAGAAAAACGATCGATCGCCTTCGAAAGCTCAGAGAGCTGCTCCCCCTCGGAAAATCTTGTGAGGTCGAGGACCTCCAGACTGATCTCCGGATGGATGCGATGAATCCAGTTGACGAGATACCCGATTCCCACCGGAAAGATCTGCCTGACCGGAAGCCAGACAAAAAGAATCCGTTGAAAACGACTTGGAGCTTTGACTTCCGGTCCGGCATTGTCAATAACCGGAAGAAGGATCTGTTCCATAATTATTTTTCTCCTGTATGGATCGCGACGATCCCTCCAGAGAGATTCCGATAAGCTACGCGGGAGAAGCCGGCCTTCTCGATCGTCTTTTTGAAGGTCTCCTGGTTGGGGAACTTCGCAATTGAGGCCGGAAGATATTCGTAGATCCCGGTACTGTCCCTGGATATCCATTGACCGATTTTTGGCAGAATAAAAAAGGAATAGAAACGATAAAGCCCGTCCCAAAGGGCATTGACGGGATGGGAAAACTCGAGACAGGCAAATTTTCCTCCGGGCTTCAAGACCCGGTAGATCTCGGAAAGTGCCGTATCGAGGTTGGTGACATTGCGAAGACCAAAGCCCACCGTGAGACGATCCACCGAGCCATCGGGAAGGGGAATTCGTTCGGCGTTGGCCTGAATCATGATGGGGCGAGCCCGACTTTCCTTCTCCTTGAGTCCGTCGATCAGACGGTTACGGGCCTTGGAAAGCCCGACCCGAAGCATGGCCAGATTGAGATCAACCGTCATGACAAGCCCTGTCCCGGCTGCCTTTTCGGCCGCAAGCAGGGAGAGGTCGGCCGTTCCCCCACAAAGGTCAACAACCACATGACCGGGAAGAATATCCAAAAGACCGATGGTCAATCTCTTCCAGCGATGATGTTGCCCCAGGGAAAGAACGGAATTGTTCAGGTCGTAGGCATTGGCCGCCGAGGTGAACATCGACTGGACAACCTCCTGCTTCCGTTCCTTTGCCGGGAGGGTGAACTCGGACATGGGTGTCCTTTCGGTCTTTTGCGTGGAAGAATCGTCCCCAGAAGGACGGCGGAGAGTCCTCCGCATTTTTATTTTTTTTCATTATACCCGAAGAGAGGGCGGGATCAATCAAGTTTTCTCCTGAGCATCCTCTTGTCGACACTATTGGAAGCCTTACCCTCCTGTGTCACAATTGACGCATGAGCTTCGAAAAAATCGCCCTCATCGATATCGGTTCCAACTCCATGAGACTTGAGATCGTCGCCATGCGCGGGGAAGATTTCTGGACCGTGGCCCGATACAAGAGCTCGGCTCGAATCGCTGCCGGGATGTACCCTTCACTCGAGATCCTTCCGGAAGCCATCGAGCGTGCGGAGAGAAGCCTGAGAGACTTTGCCGGTCGAATCTCCTTCCACCGGACAGATGTCATCCGGTGCGTGGCGACCTCGGCCGTCAGGGATGCCAAGAACCGCGAGGTCGTTCTCGAGAGACTGATGAAGGCCTTGGGAACGAGGATCGAACTCCTCGAAGGGGAGCGGGAGGGGTGGTACAGTTTTCAGGGGGTCAAAAACGGGTTCGACCTGCATGACGGGCTGATCTTTGACATTGGAGGAGGATCGGCAGAGCTCATTGATGTTGAAGAGGATCGCCCCCGACGGATCCTGACACTTCCTCTCGGTGCTGTGCGCCTCTCCGAATCCTTTTTCTCGAATCGCTCCCGGCCCACCGCTGCAGAGTGGAAAAAACTCGAGCGCCATGTGGTAGAGTCCCTCGAGAACTCAGCCATGTTCGACCGATCCTATCCCACACTGACAGGGGTGGGCGGAACGGCCAGGGGACTGGCAAGAATCTCCCAGAAGCTGCGAAATTTTCCTTTTTATCCTGATATCCACCACTATGAGATCCTCTCCCGGGATATTCCTAATCTCTGCAAAAAAATCGGGAGGAACCTCACCCCTGAAAAGGCTCGAATGCTGGGGGTTGCAGCAGACCGAGCAGACATTCTCCCTGCAGGAATCGCCGTAATCGCCGCGATCGTTCGACTGTCAAAGGCTCCTTCCCTGACCTTTTCCCACTACGGTCTCCGGCAAGGACTCTTTATGGAGCATTTTCACCAGAATATCGAGCAGACTGAAGAGACTGTTTTTGCCGAAACTCTTCACCGCCTCTGCCGACGTTATGGACGGCCCCGGGATGTCCGACCGCTGAGAGACACCTATGCGACGATTGTTTCCGGTCTTCTTCCTCCCTCAGTCGGTCCCCAAAGGATTCAAATCCTCGCCGAAACCATTGGGACGCTCGACCATCTTCCCGTCCTGCACACTCCCTCACCTAACCAGCGGGCCCTCTGGGACCTTCTCCTGCATGGCGAACTCCCGGGGCTGTCCCAAAAGGATAGGCTTATCTCCGGACTGGTTCTTTATCTCTCCGAAGAAAGAAATCGTGCAAAGAAAAAACCGCACCCCTACCTTCGGCACCTGTCGAAGAGCGACCAGAAGATTCTTTCGATTCTGACACCGGCTCTCCTCCTCGCCCGAAAGGCTGTTATCCTCCATTCCGGAGAAGCTCCGACACTTTCTCTCCGACCCTCCCTGATCCGCATTCTACCTCCCGGTACCGACGAAAGCATGCCGGATCTTCATCTTGAAAAGACGGAAAGTCTGGACATGTCCACCGGGACCCCCGTCTCGGTCCAGTGGTTTACCCTCTAGCGCTCTCGCCTCGGCAAAGACTTTTTCTCTGTCGGACTCCCTACCGGAGAAGGTTCTCATAACTTCGGAGCGTTTCCCCCACGAGGGCATCCATTTTCCCTACGGCTCCCGAGGAGAGGTTCATCTGGGAGCGAATTTCCTCGGAGAGTGTCGTCAGTCGGACCAGTGAGGTTTCAATCGTCGAAAAGGCCTGTTTTGTCTCCTCCGTGCGTTCTTTCGTCGACAGAACTGCCGTCCCAAGCTCCGCAAGAAGAGAGCTGTTCCTCCGGGTCTCCTCGACGGTCGACTCGATAATCGAGCCGATGTCTCCCACCGACCGGGCAGTCATGTCGGCAAGTTTACGCACTTCGTCGGCAACCACCGCAAATCCTCTCCCCTGCTCGCCCGCCCGCGCTGCCTCGATGGCGGCGTTGAGGACCAGAAGGTTGATCTGCTCGGCAATCTGACTGATGGCTTCTGTGATTTGCTGGATCTCTGAGGACTTGGAATTCATCGAATCGGTCACGGAGCGCAGTGTGGACATAAGATTGGTCTGACTATCCACCGTCTTGGAAAGATTGGTCACAATGTCGCCTCCCTTCTGAACTTCGGCATTGATTCCGCCAAATTCATGGGAGATGGTGTCGAGGCTTCGGGCAATTTCCGAGACGGATCCTGAGATCTGCGACATCGATTGGGTGAGATTCTTCCCGGAGCTTTCGGCGGCCTTGATCCCGGAATTCAGATTTTCTTCACGGGTGACATCCGAAAACACGGTGACATAGGCCTGGGGACGACCTTCTTCGTCGCTCAGGGCGAAGCTCTGGGAAAAAATAAACTTTTTGCCGATGGTCAGGACCGCATTCTTTCGGATCTCGTCGGGACCGATCGCCGCAATGTCCCTCCGGATCTGATCGGGATTTCTGTGAAAGGAATGAATCGACATGCCCCGAAGATCTGAGGGCATCGGATGGCCGATGAACTTTTCAAGCTCCGGACGGATCGTCTGATAGAGTGAGGTCATGGTGTCGTTGGCATACAGGATGGTATTGCCCTCACGGCCCGAACCCATCTCGGCCTCGGCAATGGCGACACCAAGTCCAGGAAGGCGGTTGAGGGTCGTAAAGACCATCTTGAGAACTGAGCGGATCGTGGTACTGACCCCCTGGATTTTCAAGATAGGGACTTTCGACATGACGATCCGAAAGGCGAAAGTGCATGGCCTCCCGTGCCTGTTCGGCCAGCTCATGCAAGGGTTCGAGAAGGCCCCGCTGGACATTGTGGGCCAGCTTGACCGTCATGAGAGTCGAGAGAATGGCAAGAACGAGGATGAAGAGGCTGTTTCCAATCACAATATTACGAATCTTGCCCTCTTCCTCCTGATACTTTTTCTCCTCTCTATCCACCGCCTTCTTTGCCACATTCTGGTCGAGAATCTGGATCAGGTTCTGTACGCTGGCAAATCCCTGCTTTTCAACCGAACGGGCCGTAGTATGGAAGAGGAGCGTCGACAATGCCCGCATCTGAATGA
>DGKK01000073.1 GCA_002387725.1 Nitrospirae bacterium UBA4572 | reverse complement strand
AAGCCACTCCTCCGACTCGGCCAGGATCACCTGCCGGCCGAGCCTTTCTTCGTCCCGAACAAGGAGCGGAGCGAGGAGGTTGGCCGTGGCCGTCTCCCCGGAAAAGGTGACGATCACCATGGCGGTGAGGGAGGTTGACGGAAGGGGAGCGAAAAACTCCCGGTCCCATTCGGGAAGGACGAGCCGAGCCATATAGTCGGGAACGAGCAGGGCCGGATCCATGACCACAAAGGCCAGCGCCGGATCGTCGAGGGACTGGAGCCAATAGAAGACCTGGGCCTCTCCCGTCTCGAGAAGGAGGAAGCGATGGGCTCCCGGGAATCCCGGAAGGCCATCGGGAAAACGGATCACCCCCGACTCGGCGACGGGGATCTCGCCAAAACGAACCGTCCTGAATGTCACCATGGACTCCCCGCCCTTGCCCGTTGTCCCGGTTTTCTGGGAAACCCCTCCGGAGACACTCTCCCGGGGGCTCTCCATGGCATGGCGGTTTTCCTCCTCGATGCGACGAAGGACTTCGTCCCGGTGGACCCGGACGCCTTCCGGCGCCTCGATCCCCAAGCGAACGGAGCTTCCCTTCACCTCAAGGACGACAACCCGCACCGAGGGTCCGATACTGATCCCTTCCCCGCTTTTTCTCGTCAGGATAAGAATGGCGTCCTCCCTTCCCTGGGCGTACGTTTCTAGTGGAACAGCACGTTCTGGACATTCTGGAGAATATTGCGGCTGGCCTTGGCGCTTACCTCGAGGAGATTTTGAGAAAGAGCCATCCGGGAGGCCGCCCGGGGGATATCCACATCCTCGGTCTGGCTTCGGAGAACCTTGAGGTCGGTCCGGTATTTCTCCAGCCGGGAAATGGTGCTGCGAAGGGCCCGTTCATAGGTTCCGAGAACGGCTGAGCGCTCCGAGACCTTCCTGAGGGCCAGATCAAACTCGCCGATGGCGGCCTGGATGGCCTTATCGTCGTTGTTCTTGAGGCCCAGGATAAAGCGCCGGAAGGCCGGGAAGGCCAAGTTGGCATTGGGGGCCCTTTTGGAATCCCCAAGCAGTGTGTCGCCGGCCATCGTCGTCTTGAGAAGCCCCGCCTGACGGAAGGAGGGGGTAAACCCCTGCTGGATCGTCGAGCTTTTGTGGTTCCCCTGGTAAGAGACGATAAAGGGCTCTTCTTTTTGGGGATCGGAAAGCAGGAAAGGAGGAACACTGATGTTTGTTCCGCCAAAGAGGTATTGTTCCCCCCCTCGGGTGTTGGCCAGGGCGACCGTCTGCTCGAGGAGCCTCTCTGCCTCTTCGGCGGCGATCCTCCGGTCCTGGGAATCCATCGTCCCGTTGGCCTGACGGATGGCCAACCCCTTCGCCCGGATCATGATGTTGTCGATCTGGGTCAGGATGCTCTCCATCAGGGCGATGCGGGTGGCTCCCTCCCGGGCATTCTGGATGATCTGTCCGGTGACGGCCAGGGAGCGGTTGACCCGGAGGACCTCGCTCATGGCCTCGGGGGCATCGCCGGGCGTATCGGCACGAAGCCCGGAAGAGACCTGCTTCTCCGACTCATAGAGATTCTCCGTGGCCCGATCATGGTTGGCCATCAGGGAACGATCGGTCATCAACCCTGTCACCCGGATCATGGTCATCCTCCGCTATCCGCTGTTGGGAAGGCGGACCAGCGTGTCGAGAAGCCGGTTCACCATTTGGATGAGGTTGGCCGAGGCCTGATAGGCTTTTTCAAAGCGGATGATCTTGGCCGACTCGTTGGCGATCGACACCCCGGAGACGGCCAGCCGCTGGGTTTCCAGACTCTGGGAGATCGCGACCTGGGCCTTGTCGTTCAATCGCGCCTGACGGGCCCAGGCCCCGATCTTGGCCACCCCCGAGGCATAGTACTCATAAATCGATGCCGGCTCATCCTCTCCGGGGAAGCGCAAGTGCTTCTGGGAGAGATAAAAGATCTGGTGAGCATTGGCATTGTCGCCCTCGTTGCTCCCGGGAGAGACCGGAGAGTCGGCGACAGCCACATCGTCCGCCGAGAGGTTGGTCACGTCCAGATGCAGGGCCGTCCCGGCCACGTGGGTTCCACCCGAGACCGTGTAGGATTCGGAGCCCTTCTTCGGAGCCATCACCCGGAGGGCATAGCCCCCGGCCGTTATGGTTGCCACACCGTCCTTGACGACCCCGCTGCCGATGAGGAGATGATCTTTGGCCGAATAGACCCGGACTCCCGCCGCATCGCTCTCCACGAGAATTTTGGGAAGAACGGCCGAGGCATCCTCGACATTGGCCACGACCCCGCCGGAACCCTCCCCTGCCGTCCGGACGACCTCCACGGTGGGCTTGAAGAAGTTGACTCCGGTCTGTCCGGAGAGACCGTATCCTCGGGAATGGATGGAATTGACGCTATTGGCGACCTGGAAGGCCAGGAGGTCGAGATGATGCTGCATGGATTTGATCTTGTGATCGCGCACATCGATGTATCCCCCCAGCACTCCCCCCTTGACCCGGTCGGTGATGTCGATCGGAGGGCCCGAATGGGAGGGGGGCGCAAAGGTAATGCGGTAGCGGTCGTGGACGGGGTCGAAGATCGCGGCCATGTGGCCCACCTCCTGCTCGGAAAAGGCCGCCTGACCGCCGATATGGAGGTTCAGGGAGCCGTCCTTGTCATGAAAGAAGTGGGCGTTGGTCAGACGGGAGACTTCGCCGGCAATCCGGGCCCTCTCGTCGAGAAAGGTGTTGGGGTCCTCTCCTCGACCACGGGCGGCGAGAATCGAATGATTGAGGACCGCAATCCGGGCGATGCGGGCATTGATCTTCGTCACCTGATCCTCGATCTGGTGGCCCAGACGATTGCGGGACTCGGCATAAAGGGCGGTCATCTGGTGGAAGTCCTGCCCCAGATTGTGGCCGTAGGTGATGAGGGTGGCTCGTGCGGCACGGTCGGCCGGATGGTTGGCCACCGTTTCCCAGTGGTTGAAGAAGCGGGAAAGGTCCCGGGAAAGCCCTTCGGATTGGGCATGGAAGTAATAGGAATCGATTTCCCCCAGGGAGATCCGGGAGGATTCCCAGAAGCCCAGGGTTGTTTTCTGGCGCGTCGACTGATTCTCTAGAAAATGGTTGACGACGCGACGGATGCGGGCGGCATCGACCCCCGCCCCCATCATTCCGGGATGGCCCATGTCGGGGACATGCTGCTCGAGCATCACACGTTCCCGGGAATATCCCGGCGTGTTCACGTTCGACAGGTTGTGGCCAGCGGTCTTCAGGGCGGCCTCGTTGGCCTCGATCCCTGTCTGACCGATATTCATGACCCCTATGATGCCAGACATCGTCGTCCCTCCGGTAAGGATCGGCCGGGTCTCATCCCCGGGTCGAGACCAGGGCAGGAGAGGTTCGGCGAGCGGGATCGACCGATCCGCTGGCCCCGTAGGTCCCCCCCCCTTCGTTGTCGAGGCTGATCTCCCGGAGGAGCTGGCCCACGATCTGCGAAGATTCTCGGGCGATTGCCAGGTTGACCGCCGTCAACTCGGAAAGATGAAGAAGGGCGCCTCTCAGGGCGGAGCCATCCTCCTCTCCCACCTGGGCCCGTTCTTCTGGGGATAGCTCTGACAGGAGTTCGCCCAGGGAGCGGCCCAAGGACTCCTTGGATTCCGTGAGGGCATCAAGCCCCTCCCAGTCGCCGGAAACCAGAAGATCCCTCTCCCGCTCAAGAACGGGAACAAGCTGGCCGACAACGGCCAGGGCCTCCTCGGCCAGCCGGGAGGAATCGTCCATCCGCGCTCCTGCAATATCCGGACTTCTATCAGAGATGTCCACCTTTGCCACCCTTTCCGGACTCTGCCGTCGGCAGGTCCGACCTCTTTCCTGGCCTGTTTCCTCTCCGCTGGCGCCGCATCTAGGCCGACGAGGGAGAGGATCCGCCATGATCGCGGCCCCACTCGATCATCTTCCGGGCCACCTCGCGCGAAGGAACGGCATAGGTTCCAGACTTGATTCTGGCCTTGATATCGGCGATCCGTTCTTCCCGCACGTCGGGCACTCTCGCGATCTCCTCACGCAGCTTGGCCACCTGTCTTGCCGGACCGGAGATCTCCAGGACATCGGACTCCACAAGGCGGGTCACCGCCTCCGGACTTTTCGCCCCTGTCGCTCCCGCCGCTTCGGCCTTTTTATTGCCCGAGACTCCCGCCGGCCGATCAGGCAGGGGGGATGGCCCCGAGGATGTGATTTTTGTGTCGCTCATCGACGTACCTCCCTCTGGTGTGGGCACACACCTTCAAGTCTCCTATCGGCAGTTTACCATCAAGACTTTAGCAAGGCTAATCCCACAAATCCATCGGGCGTTTCTCCCTTACGGAATCAGTTTGATCGCCGCCTGGGGGATCTGGTTGGCCTGGGCCAGTACCGCCGTTCCCGACTGCTGGAGGATCCGGTCCCGAACAAATCGCGCCGTCTCCTTGGCAAAGTTTGCATCCTTGATCTGGGACTTGGTGGCCGCAATATTGACGAGAGCCGTATTCAGATTCCGGATCGTCCAGGTCATTCTCTGCTGGAAGGCACCGAGCGTTCCCTGGATCCGGTTCAGTTCGTCGAGGGCGCCGTCAATGGCGGAAACCGCCGAGAGGGCCATCTGGCTGTTGATGATCGACGTCATTCCCAGAGGCATCACAAGCGTGCTGCCCTGATAAAGGCCAAGAACATCGGTGCTGATGGAAGGGACGGAAATGACGAGACGATTTTCCCCCTCGGTTCCCACGTCGATCTGGAAGGTCAGGCCGCTCTCGAGGCTTCCGTCGAGGACCTTGCGGCCGTTGAAGTTGGCCACCTTCGCAATACGGTTGATCTCGCTCTGGAGGTTCTGGTATTCGTTCTGCAGTGTCGACAGATCGGTGTCGTTGTAAGTTCCATTGGCCGCCTGGATGGCTAGGGCCCTCATCTTGATGAGGATCTCGTTGTCGGTGAGGAGACCGCCGCCGATCGTCTGGATCAGGTTCGCTCCGTCATTGGCATTCCTGACCGCCTGCTGAACCGACTTCATGTAGGCGGTCATGACCTGGCCGATGGAATAGCCGGCGGGATCGTCGGCGGGCGTGTTCACCCGGTAGCCGGACGAGAGCCGGTTGATCGTCTGGTTGATGCGGTTCTGGGTTTCGTTCAGGTTGTACTGGGCTCCAAGAGACGCCGCATTGGTGTTGATGACCATACCACTCATGACTCACCTCCTCATACTGTGACCGACACAATGGCCGGCCGGACAGGGGAGCCTCCCGGCTCCTTCGGCATCGCGAGGCCCTTGCGGGCATCCTCGACAATCTGACGGGCCAGACCGAACCCGCCTGCTGCAACCAGTTCCTTCGAGAGCTCCTTCTGATAGAGCTCCTGAGCGAGAGAGAGCCCGGCTGAGCGACCCTCTTCACGCGAGACCGGAATCGTCTTCCACATCTCCCGGACCATTCCCTCGACCACCATCGACTCGAATCTCCTGGCCGCCTTGTCGAGGGGGCCTTCCGGAGACTTCTGCGGGGAGAGCGTCTCCCGGCGATTGAGCGGTGTTCTGCCAATCTCGATCTCCTTCATCCAAAACCTCCTAGCCCACCACCCGAATTTCGGCTTCCAGTGCCCCCGAAGCCTTGAGGGCCTCGAGGATGGCGATCATGTCTTCCGTCCGGGTTCCCAGGGCCGACAGGGCCGAGACCAGGGACCTGAGCGTCACGCTCCGGGCCAGATAGGTCAGGGGAACGCTTCTGTCCTTGGCCGGGGGAACCACTCTCTTCCCCTTGACCACCACCGAGAGATCGCGGTGGCTCACGGCACACTCCGAGACCCTGACTCCCTTCCCGATGACGATCGTTCCCGTCTGCTCATTGATCACGACCAGAGGAATCCTGTCAGGAGTCACCCGGAGATTCAGGATCCGGGCCATATAGCCCACAACATTCCCCCGGGCCGCGTCCGGAATGCTCACCTGGACACTCCGACCATCTTCTGCCACGGCCGGACGCCCCCCTGTGGCGGCATTGATGGCCCGGGCAATCCGGGCAGCGGTCGTAAAGTTCGCACGGTCAAGGCTGATCCAGAGATGGTGGCGACCGTTGAAAGCCACGGGGACTCCCTTGACGACGAGCCCGCCCTGGTCGACCATTCCGCTGGTTCTTCGGCCTTCCGGAGGGTCCGCCTTCCGCACCCGTTCCCCGATACGCCCTGGCGCACTGGCATCCACCGGCCCCTGGGCCGTGGCATAGACCTCTCCGTTAGGGGCCCGCAGGGAGGTCAGCAGAAGGGTCCCCCCCACCAGCGATGTGGCATCCCCCACGGAGGCGACCCGAACGGTAAATCGCCCGCCCTTTCTCATGAAGGGGGATAGCCGAGCCGTCACCATCACCGCCGCCACATTGTGCCCCCGGATGCCCGCCTCAAGATCCCTGGCATTCACACCAAGTCGGGAGATCGTCGATACAAGGGAGCGGCGGGTAAAGGGGCTCTGCTTCGTGTCACCCGTTCCGGGAAGGCCGACCACCAGGCCGTATCCCACAAGAGGGTTGTCTGTCATGCCCTGAACACGGGCCAGGTCACCAATCCTCTCGGCCGCCGCATCATGAGAAGCAATTAATATGCCAATACCAACGAGCGCTGAAATGATTCCTACGGCTAAGACCTTCATGGCGTTGTTCCTTTTCCAGGTTGCGCAAGCGCCGATTTGGCAATCTTCTTGGCCGCTCCGGCCGCCGCCTTGGCCAGAGGTGGGGGAGCGGAAAAGTTCTTCTTCGGCCCCCCGCCTGACTCGCTGTCGGAGCGGAAGCGAAGCATGGAGATCTCCGAGACCGGCACTTCGTTGGAGCTTTCAATCGACGTGCGGGAGACCCGGCCCACCAGAACGATCCGACGAAGCGAGGATCCATCCCGAATGGTCCTCTGGGCGGATACGAGAAGCCGGCCCGAGGGCTCAACCCGAATCACCTCTCCCGCCAGTCGGGTTGTCCGGCTCTGGGGAACACCGGGATATCCATTCTTTGGCCCGAAGCGAACCACGATGGGATCTCCGATCCGGGAGGCCACATTATCGCTGGCCAGATCTCCCAGAGTGCCCGGCTCGTAGAGCGAACCATCGAAAAACTTTTCTCTCTGCAACGGTGGAAGGGGATGGGGAGCACTATCGGAGAAGCTGACGTGGCTCACCGGGGCCTTCTGAATCATGCAGCCGCCCAGGAGAAGGGCCATCAGAATGCCCAGAAAAACCTTTCCGGGGGCGCCTTGAGGCCGATAGTGGGAGCTCACGAGCGGCCTCCCCCCAGCACAACCATCACCGCATCACGGCCCGTCACCTGTCCTGACATGCTGACTCCCGATACAGGATTGACCACAGGAACCGCATCACCGACGCCTCCATCGCTCTGGGCAATCCCGGAAAAGCGAATGAGAAAGCCGTCGCCCCGAGCCGTCACATGGACGTTATCTCCCGCCTTGACCATGGTTTCTGAGCCCTGCGGCTCGTTTCCCGACCCGACCTCGTCTCCGAGAGCGCTCACTTTCTTCGCGGCTTGCGAATCCTGCCCCACCCTCACCTTGAGATAAAAGGACTCCCGGGCCACGCCATCTGTCACAAGATCCAGAAGATAGAGATAGTGTCCAGATCCCTCGTCGGCCTCCCGGGTCAGAACCGCCGAGAGACGCCCCCCCTGGGGACCCTTGAGCCTCCCGGGAAGGTTCTCGACCCGGATCGATGAGAGGGGCGAGAGCCCCAGATCCTGGCGAATGCGCGACTCGATCGCGTCGCGGCTGAAGACAATCTTCCCCGATTTGTTTTTTGCATAAAGGGGCAGGTCCCCCGCCCGGACATCGAAACGATCGCCTCCCGGCATCGAGGAAAAGAGCAGCGCCACGGCAACCCCGGAGAGAACTCCAAACACAAGACCTCCACGCTTCATGACATCCTCCTAGAGAGTCGCGGTATAGCCCAGCATGCGGTTCACCGTCCTGATGCTCGACGCATCCATCTGGTAGGCCCGCTGGCCGATGACCATGTTCACCAGCTCCTCCGCGACATTGACATTCGAAGCCTCGAGAAAGCCTGACTGGAGGCGCCCGGCGCCATTGACCCCGGGGTTCGACAGGGTGGGTTTGCCCGAGGCGGACGTCTCCATAAAGAGGTTGTTCCCTCGCGAGGAGAGGCCCGCAGGATTGATGAACTGGGCCAGAACGAGCTGGCCTAGCTTCACCGGGGCGCTCTGTCCCGCCACGGTGGCGGTCACCTCGCCGTCCGGAGCCACATGGATCGACTTGGCGGTCTTGGGAACCACGATTTGGGGATCGGTTGTCAGCCCTTCCGGCGTCACTATCCGGCCATGGCTGTCGATATTGAAGGTCCCGTCACGGGTATAGGCCTGACGCCCGTCGGGCAGCTTCACGGTAAAAAATCCATTGCCCTGGATTGCGACATCGAGCGGATTGTTAGTTGTCCGTAGAGATCCCTGCAGGAAGACCTTCTGGACCGATGCCAGACGACTTCCCATTCCCACCTGAAGCCCCGTGGGCACCTGATTCCCTTCGAGAGAGGAGGCCTCTCCCGGCGGAACCATCGTCTGGTACATCAGATCCTGAAAATTCGCGCGCTGCCGCTTGTATCCCGTGGTATTGACGTTCGCGAGATTATTGGTGATGACGTCGAGATTGGCCTGCTGCGATTCCATGCCGGATGCCGCATTCCAGAGTGACCGAAACATAGATCCTCCTTAGGGTCAGTGATTCAGGCGATCACCGTCATGTCGTTGACGGTCCGGTTCGTCAGATCGTTCAGTGTGTGCAGGGCCTGGAGATCGGTCTGATAGGTCCGCATCCCCTGGATCATCCGGACCATTTCCGACGTTCCCTTCACATTGGAGCCCTCCACCCCTCCGTTTCTGACGACGGCCTCTCCTTTGACGAGACCATCGGGCGAAAAGAAAAGTCCGTCCCCCACCTTGGTCAGGTGCTCCATCGGACCGGCCGGAGCGCTGATGGCAAGCTGTCCCACCACTTTCTCCCCCGAAAAGACTTTCCCGGCGGAATCGATGCGGATCGGGTCAACGCCAGAGGGAAGATGGATCTCCTTCCCGTCGACTCCGACCAGGGGATGTCCCTCATGGGTCGTCAACCGTCCCTGACTGTCGACAGTGAGGTGGCCATTTCTCGTCAGAAGGGTTCCTCCCGGCGTCCGGACAGTGAGGAATCCCTTGCCTGACAGGGCCACATCCAGAGGGTTCCCGGTGCTCTGGAACTCTCCTTCCTCATAGCGAACATAGATTCGATCGACTCCCGAATGGGGAATATCGGAGCCCGCCATCCCCCAGGGAGTCGGAAAGGTCCCGAAAGGGGTCAGATTGAATCCCGGACGGTCGGGTGGCGTGCGGTGGAGGTACTCCCGGTGGGGCAGATAGGACCGGAACATCACACGGTCCTTCCTAAAACCGGGGGTATTCACATTCGCCAGGTTGCTCGACAGAACATCCATCATCTGTTCCTGGCCCTGGGCACCCGACACGAGAGCAAATTCGGCTCGTCTCATGACATATCCTCCTTGGCGCATTAATTAGCAATATGCATGCCAACTAGACGTTTTCCTTTTATTTAAAATATTTTAATTGAAACGAGAGCCCGAGCCGGAACTTTCTTCCCTCAAAAGAGGGAAAAAATTTCCCTCCTCTGAAATTCCTGCAGACAAAGAAGCTTGGAAGAAGCAAAAGGAAGACCAGTCAAAGGCAGCAAGGAGGCGGGATCCTGACAGGGAAGGGATGGAGATCAAGGTTTCCATGGCTCGAGAGGAACCCAGAAAGAGAGAGGAAAAAAGGAGAAGGCAAAAAGAGACAGAAGGGCTTCAGAAACCGAGACGACGGGCCGCCTCGGCGGGATCGATTCCGTCCGCCCAGAGCCGTTCAAAGAGACGCTCAAAGGTCCATTCTCCCGAGGAGACGTGAACGGGCGGAAGAAGACTGTCGAAAGAGTCCAAAGAGAGTTCAGGGACGAGAAGTCGCGACATTTCTGGGGGAGAAAGGACGATCTCCCGAAGAGGAAGGGACTCTCCCGCAACACTCCTGGCAAGCCTCTCCGGATCGGTGGTGGATGCCTCCGGAATCGTGAGGAGAATTCTGACATCCTCCCGGGAGAGCACCAGGAGATGTCCGGAAAAAAGTCCCGACTCCGTTCGGACCAGTGTCATTCCTGACGGGAGAGCCCCCAATGTCTCAAGAACCGGCAGGACAAGGCCCGCAGTTTCCTCATTAAGGGTCCATCGGTGCAGTCCCGGCCGGAGACCTCCCTTTTCCCTGTCAAGTCCCACCACAGAGAGCACCTTCTCCTGTCGTGCGGGGGAGAGTCGCGAGGGAAGTCCCCGAACCCACTCGCGGAGGTTGGACGAGGCCGTGATCCCCGACCGTTGGGCAAGCTCGCGGGTTGAAAGAGAGAGCAGTCGTCGAAGACTGTCGACAAGATCTTGAAGGGAAAGGGTTTCCATGGACTAGAGTCTATCAGAAGAACAGCCGGGATAAAAGAAGAGACCCCTCACCGTGTCCGAAGGGAACAAGGGCCCACCCTGCCCAAGGTGTCAGAGTATTGGCACACCATCTAGACAGCAGCCGATCCAGGACCCGGAACCTTGCCCGAGACGAACAGGGCGGCCAGGATCACAGCCACAGCTTCGTAGAGCTCTTCGGGAACGGGGTGTCCGGGAGGAACCCGAAGAAGTTGCTGGGAGAGATCGGGTGCTTTCACCACGGGAATCTTGAGGCTCTGTGCCAGCAGGACAATCCCCCGGGCGATCTCTCCCTGACCGCTCACCAGGACCAGAGGCGCCTCGTCCACGCCCGGAAGATATCGCAGCGCGACCGAGAGCCTCATTTGACCGGAGTCCTCCCTCTCTTCGGGGGAACTCTGACTCATGCCTCCCCACCTCCGTTTTGCCCTCCGAGATGAAGCCCCAAGGTGACTCCCGGAAAAATCCGGAGGCTCTCTTCGAGAATCTCCCGGCGGGAGAGAAGATGCCGGCGAAAAGAGTCGGGAATGGTGGAGGAGGAAATCTCGATCGATCCCTTCGGATGGAATCGTCCCAGGAGCCGGACACTTTTTCCGGCTTCGCCTCCCTCCCCACCCGGCTCTACCCAGGGGATATCAAGCGTAAAGACAATCTCTCTCCCTGTCGTCTGAGGAGAGGGGAGCGCCTTCTCCTCCAGCTCATCGGGAGCGACCCATCTTACGGAAAACTCCACCGTCTGCCCGGGGACAAAGGCCGGCCAGACCACCACAGGGCCTGCTCCCCGGGCGCCTCCGGCACCGCCGCCTAACCGCAGACTCCCCGCTCCGAAAACCCGAGCCCCTTCCTCAGGCTCCCCAGCCATGGTGTCAACCTTTCCCAAGAACCAGGGCTCGGGCCGGCTGGGAGGGATGCCCCCGGGGGTGGAAGGAGAAGGCGAGGAAGGGGAGGATGGCGTCTCCAGGGCCAGAAGAGCCACTCCCTCCGTCCGGGATCGCAGGAGATCCGACCGAAATTGGGCGATCGACTCTTTTCCCGTAAAGGTCCATTCGAGGCTGTCGTCATGGCGGGTAACGGAGACGTGGATCCGGGGCCCCCCTTTTGATGGGTCGGGGGAGGAGAGAACGCGTTCAAGGGAACGGGCCAAGGGAGGAGGGATCGGCAGGAATCGGAGAGGTCCGGCCCCCTCCGATGTCAGGGCCCGCTCGAGAATGGCGGGAGGAAACGAGGCAAGAACGGAAGCTCCCGCCGAGGCTCCCCTGGAGAGGTCAAGAAGACGGAGTAGAAACTCAATCGGCCGGGCCCCCGGGTCCGGAAGCGACGTCGGTCGACTCTGTCCGACTGGATCCATGCTCCTCCTCCCCCCTTGAGTCAGCCCTTCGGGAGCCNNTCAGGGAGCCGACAGGGTCGGCTCCCTGGAAGTTCCCGAAGGTTACTCAGGCTGCCCGACCTTCTCCATGGAAAGGAGAAAGGCGACCTCCCCCTCGCTCCGCCCGATGGCGGCAGCAATCTCCGGAACGGAATGCCCCTCTCGCGAAAGGGTGAGAACGGTCTCCTTGAGGGGCCTCTCCACCTCCCCCCTTTTCGGAAGAGGTCGTTCCGGCTCCTCCGCAGGGGGAAGAAGATACATTCCCTCATGGGTCGTCTCTCCGGAAGGAGTGATGATTGGGGGTTCTGTGGAAAGGGAAACATCGACCGAAGACGCGGCCTTCATCTTCGCCAGGTCATCGACCAGGGATTCGATATCGTAGAAGAGGACCTGAAGTTCGGCCCGCATCCGTTCGGCGTCCCGGATCAGGGTCTGGAATCGGCTACGCTCGCGCTCCATCTCTCGACGGAAGGATGATTCTTTCAAGACCAAGTCGGACAAGGTCGGAGCAGACGACGCCGCCAAAGGTGGCACCTCCGACTCCTCTTTGGATTTTCGGCGCTTCAGGGCCTTTCTGAGGATGCCGACCCGGACGAGAAGGACGATCCCCATGACGACAAGGAGGACATCAATCGCCCCGGAGATCACCTCGAATTCCGATAGTCTCATCCTTCTTCTGCCTCCCTTCAGGCCCGAATATCAAGGCGGTGCCGGAACGATCGCCCTCCCTTACTGCGCCTTCCTCCCGAAGAACGCTCCCTCTTTTCGACAGGATACTCTGATTCATCCTCTTTCTCTACCTCTTCCTCGGTCCCCGCCTCGGCCCCCACAGGATCGACAGGGCGAACCCCTTCCACCGGAGGGGCACCGGCATTGTCTCCCGGGACTCTCGGTGCCTCTGTTGCCGGCGGCCCCTCCTCCTTTTTCTGGTCGCGAACCCGCTCCCCCACCAGTGCCGGAGACTGGGCAATCACCTGTTCAAGACCCACTACGGGAAGGATGGCCATGACGCCTCCTTATATTTTGGGTGCAGGCAGCTCGGTCGGCACCGGCGGAACGGGGGCGGGGGCCGGGGGAGCCACGGGAGCCTCTCCCCCACCTCCCCCCATGTCGCCGGGAGCGATATTCTCAATCGGAGAGTTCACCGCAGGAACAGGCGAGGGCGAGGGGAGGCTTTCCGGGGCTTTTTCCTTGAGGACCACAATCTCCACCCGGCGGTTCTTTTGTCGATTTTCGGCGCTTGTATTGGGAACAAGGGGTCGATACTGACCATAGCCGGCCGCACTGGCGCGGCTAGGGTCAATGGGGGCCAGGGCAATGAGCGTCGTCAGCACATTGACAGCCCGCATGGAGGAGAGGGCCCAGTTGTTCTTGTACCTTCCATGGATTGGCACATTGTCGGTATGTCCTTCCACCCGGATGTCCCGCTTGGTTTTGGAAAGAAGGGCGGCTATGTTCTTGAGGACGGGGATGGCCTGTTTCCGCACGGCGGCGTGGCCGGTCCGAAAGAGAAAGGCGGCCTGGATCTGGATGCGGATCCCCTCGCTCGACTGGACGACCTTCATCGCCCCATGGGACGAGGACTTCTCCTGAACGAGCTGCATCGCCCGAAAAAGGACCGTCCTGACCTTGGGGCTCGCCTTCCCGGGAGTCACCCGGTTGTGGGGGATGATGACATGCATGTGGGCGGTGACAGTCTTGTGGGTGAATGTCGCCACGATCGCATTGGAGAGCACCTTATACTTTCCGGTGTTCACCGCCGAGATGGCATACATCATCACGAAGAAGGTAAAAAGGAGGGTGATGAAGTCGGCGTAGGAGACCAGCCAGCGTTCGAGGTTCTCGTGCTCCTCGTGCTTGACCTTCTTGGCCATGGCTGAACCTCCCCTCCGGATCGACCGGAGGGGCTATTTGCCCTTCCGGTAGGTTTGTTCGTACTTGACGCGTTCGGCCTCGTTAAGAAATCCCAGGAGGCGCTCTTCAATCATGCCAGGGTTCTCTCCCTGCCCGATCCCGACCAGTCCATCGACTATGATTTCCCGAAGCTTCGCCTCTCCTCTCCCTTTGAGCTTGAGCTTTCCCCCGATGGGGAGATAGACAAGATTGGCGGAACCCACACCATAGACCGTCGCCACGAAGGCGGTGGCAATCCCTTCGGCGAGCTTCCCGGGATCGCCCATGTTGCTCATGACATGAATGAGGCCCAGAACGGCTCCGAGAATTCCGATGGTGGGAGCATACCCCCCCATGGACTCGAAGACCTTGTAAACGACCCCCTCCTCCTCCTCGATATAGTGGGCCTCGACCTCGAGGGCCTCGCGAACCTTGGTGATCTCCGTTCCGTCCATGACCATCCGGACCCCCCGGGCAAAATAGGGATCTGCCTTGATTTCAGGATCTTCAAGATGGGCCTCAAGCTTCAGCAATCCCTCCTTGCGGCTTGTTTTTGAGAGATCCTGGATCTTCTGGATGATGGGCCCGGGGTCGACGCTTTTGGAGATGAGGACCCGGGGAATCATCTTGAGGGCATTGATGATGAAATTCAGGGGAAACTGCAGGAGGGTGGCACCGAAGGTTCCCCCGAAAACGATCATGGCCGCGGTGGGCTGAAGGATTGTTGTGAGAGGAAGGCCTTCGAGAGTCGCACCAAGAAGGATGGCTCCGATTCCAATCACCAGGCCAAGAATTGTTGTAATATCCATCTGGCCGCTCCTAGCCTTCCCGCCTCATTTAGCGTCTGCCGGAATCACGCTGAATGGTATCGAGAAGCTTCGGGAGATCCAGGAGAACAACCAGCCTCTCCCCCAAATGGGCCACCCCGGCCATCACGGCATCCAGAACATTCCCCAGGCCGATCCCCTCGTTTTTTTCTATCTTGTCACGGCCGATACGGATGACCTGAAAGACCTGATCCACCGCGAGCCCCACCATCACGCCCTCCTGAAAGACAACAATGGTCCGGGCCTCTTCCGGATCGGTAGACGAGGGAGGGAAGCCAAATCGCTTCCGCAAATTGATGACCGGGAGAATCTTCCCCCGCAGGTTCATGACCCCCTCCACGAAATAGGGGGCCTTCGGAACCCGCGTCACATCGGAGATCCGATTGATCTCCCGGACGTTCATCACGTCGAGGGCATACTCCTCCTCGCCAAGCTTGAAGCTCACGAGCTGGAGAACGCTCTCGCCGAAGTCCATCATGCCGGGAGCGGCAGAGCGTTCGAGAGAGAGCTCCTCTGAATCGTTCATGGGAACGACTGCCGTTTCCATCTTTTCCATTCCTTCGCTCCTTCGGATTTCGAGTTTCCCGGTCCATTCCCCCGGGCAGATCTCTGACTCTCTGTTCCGGACTAAACCTTGAACCGGGAAAGATACTGGCTCAGCTCTCCCATTTGCTTCTGCAGTCCCTCTCCGGCCTCGACCGCCTCGGCCACGTTCGCGACTGTCTCCCGAGCGTCATGGGCCGTCTGGTCGACCACCTTCCCTACCTGCTCAATGGAACGGGTCTGCTCTCCTGTCCGCTCCGCGATCTGGTTCACCCGACCCGAGACATCGGAGGCGGAGGAGACGATCCGGGAGAAGACCTCGGCGGTCTTCTGGGTCTCGCCGATCAGCATCCTCATCTCCTTCGAGCCGCGATCCATGACCTTCACCGACTGATCGGTCAACCCCTGCAATTGCGAGATGGTTTCCGATATCTCCCGGGTCGACCGGGTCGTTCGCTCCGCCAGCTTTCTGACCTCGTCGGCCACAACGGCGAATCCTCGTCCCTGCTCTCCGGCCCGGGCCGCCTCAATCGCGGCATTCAGGGCCAGAAGATTGGTCTGCTCGGCAATTTCGTTAATGATGTTCACGATTTGAGAGATCTGGTCGGAGCGCTTTCCAAGGTCGAGGATCTTCTCTCCGGCATCCTGAATGACCGTCTCGATGCGACTGAGTTCACGAACCATCTCGGCCACCGTCTCACCGCCCGCATTGGCTTCCTGGCTGGCCTTGAGAGAAAGGTCCAACGCCTGACGGGTCATCTGGGCCACATCGGCCAATGAACGGCCCAGGTCGTCGACCGCCTTCTTTGCCAGGTCGATCTGCTGCATCTGGGTGGTCGCCTTCCCCCGAATCGTCTCCAGAGATCCGATCATGTTCTTCGATCCCGCCTCGACGCGGGAGGACTCATTGGTCACCTTCTTGACCAGATCCCGAAGGTGCTCGACCATCCGGCCAAAGTGATTGACGAGATCGCCCACCTCGTCCCCGGCGGTACTTGTCATGTTCTCGGTCAGGTCGCCTTCCGCCGTCCGTTCGATGACCTTCACCAGTCCGCCGATGGGACGGACGGCAATCGTACGAACGAGGACGGTCAGAATAAGCAGGAGAATGCCAATGGTGCTCAAGGCATATCCTGCGGCTTCAAGTCTCAGCTTGGAAAGGTCCCCCAGAAAAGAGCTCTGCTCCATGCTGATCCGGAGAACGGCAAGAGTCGGCTCATGGGAAGAATAGCCATGACAAAGGGCGCAGTTCTTCTCGTACCTGATCGGAAAAAGTCTTGTCAGGACAGGCTTTCCATCGATGACCTCCGTATAGGTCTCGGATTTGGCATACCTCACCACATCCACAAAGCGGGGATCTCCGGCAATCTTTCGCTCGTCATGGGCAGGATGGGCGAAAAACATCCGGGGAGAGTAGGCCTTGTAGTGACGCCAGGCGTTGACCTTGTTGATGGTGGCATTGTCGTAAAAGGACTGGACTCCGTCCGGCCGGATCACCTGAACCCGGACGACGCCCGGGAGAGACTTCTGATCGGAGACGAGCTTCTGGGAGAGGGCCGGCGCATTGATGGAATACATGATTGTCCCGAGTCCCCGGACAATGGACTGCCCCATCATCGTCATCTTCCCCGTCTCAATACGGGAGAGGTCCGCCTTGGCCGATCGATAGAAAAGGGTATAGGTCAAGCCGAGAACCACAACCAGAGCCAGCGCTGTCGCGATGCCAAGCTTGACCGATAGCCTCATGCGCATGTGGTGCCTCCTTTCCTCCATGGGGGGAATCTCCTTCGGAGCACTTTCCGAATCACTCCCTGGGATCGACAGACAATCATTCTCAGACAATTCCATCTCCCCTCACGACTAAGGAGGGGAGAAAAGGCTGGCCCCTATCGTGATGCAGCCCCCAGGACCCCCGTTTCCATGGATTCCATCTGGGGCGTTGACCCTCTTGTCCGGAGAGAGACATCCTGAAGGATCTCCCCCACGTCGAGAATGATGACGACCTTTCCGTCTCCTGTAATCGTCGCCCCTGCCAGTCCGCGGATCCCGGCCAGAAGCGGTCCCATCGACTTGATGACGACCTCCTCCTGGTAGGGAAGCCGGTCGACCACAAGTCCCAGGTTTTTCGAGCCGATCTGAACCACCACCACATAGCTTCCCGGTGGAGCTCCCCCCGTCTCCTCCTGGGGAACCTTGAATTCGTCCCGGAGCCAGATGAGAGGCAGGACCTGCTGCCGCAGATTCAGGACCTCGCTTCCCGAAATGGTCTTGATGTCCTTTTCGGTAATCTTGACCGTTTCCACCACACTGGCCAGCGGGATCGCATAGGTTTCGGGGTGGATCGTGACCATGAGGGCCTGAATGATGGCAATCGTCAAGGGAAGCCGAATGGTGAAGGTCGACCCCGAACCCTTCTGGGTCGTCACATCGACGGAGCCATTGATCTTGCTGATATTGGTCCGGACGACATCCATCCCCACGCCTCTCCCCGAGACGTCGGTCACCTTGTCTGCCGTCGAGAATCCTGGGAGAAAGATGATGTTGACGGCCTCGGCATCGGTCATCCGGCGGGAGTCCTCCTCGGTGATGATCCCGCGTTCGACGGCCTTTCGCTTGACCTTCTCCACATCGATTCCCCGGCCGTCATCGTTGATCTCGATGACGATGGAGTTCCCCTCCTGATAGGCGGAGATGCGGACCACCCCTTCCGGATCCTTGCCGTGGGAGACCCGATCGTCGGGAAGTTCGATGCCATGGTCGATGGAATTTCGAATGATATGAACCAGCGGGTCGCCAATCTCCTCGATCACAGACTTGTCGAGCTCCGTCTCTTCCCCGACGAGTTCGAGTCGGATGCTCTTGCCCATCTTCCGGGAGAGATCCCTCACCATCCGTGGGAACTTGCCCAGGACCTTCTTGATTGGCTGCATCCGAGTCTTGATCACCGCGGTCTGAAGGTCTGTGGTGACCCGATTGAGCTGAGAAATCGTCTCGGCGACCTCCTTGATCCGCTGTTCGAAGTCCACAACCCCATCCACATCCCCCGAGAGCTTCACGAGCCTGTTCCGTCCAAGGACCAGCTCTCCCACGAGGTTCATCACGCTGTCGAGACGGCTGATCTCGACGCGAATGGTCTGGTCGGCCTCGCCTGCTTCACCTACCCGGGCTCCCTGAGCCTCACCTCCTTGGGTCTCTTCACGGGAAGCCGCCGGAGTCACGCGCTGGGGCCCGGGGGCTCCGGATGGAGGGGGGGAGGCAACAGGATGGGAAGGCGGGGGAGGAGGAGGGGGGGAAGCGGGAGGCGCCGCGGCGGCCGGGGGGGGAGGCGGTGCCGGGGTCTCGGGGGCGCCGGGCGA
>DGKK01000069.1 GCA_002387725.1 Nitrospirae bacterium UBA4572 | reverse complement strand
TTCTGTGGATGATCCTCGGAATATTAGACGACATAGACCTCAATAAAATGGTCGACTCCGGCAGGGGAAATGGATCTCTTTTCCCGGATTGTGGGACGTTTGTCTTCAGGAATCCTATTCAGGAGGGCTTCGGTGACAAGAATTTCTCCCGCCCCCGCTTCCTGTTGGAGCTTTGCAGCCAGATTCACCGCCTCACCTATAATAGTATACTCCATCCGGTTGCGGGATCCGATGTTTCCAAGAATCCCGACGCCGGCATGAAGGCCAAATCCGAAATCGGCATGAGGCTTCCCCGTACGCTTTCGCTCCTCTGAAAGCGCCTCGATCGAATTTCTCATCTCAAGCGCACAGTTGAGGGCCAGTTCGGGGTGATCCGGAAGAAACTCCGGGATTCCAAAGACGATCATGAGGCCGTCTCCCATGATGTTGTTGACGGAACCCCGATAGCGGAAGACTATGTCGATGAATGCGTCAAAATAGCTGTTGAGGATCTCCACAACCTCTTCGGGAGGAAGTTTTGAGGAGAGACGTGTAAAATTCCGGATATCGCAAAAGAGGATGACCGTCTCCTGTCTGACGCCCCCAAGATCGATGCGCTCGGGGTGAAGGATAAGGGATTCGGCCACATCTCGTGAGACATAACGGTCCAGCGCTTTTTCCAGAAGTTTTTTGTGGAGGATCTCCCCGGCCATTTGGTTGAAGGCCGTCACAAGATCGCTGGTTTCATCGGCAATGGCCGGAGCTCTCACCGGGGCAAACTCTCCCTTGATCAGCTGCAGGGAGGCGTCTCTGAGCTCCCGGATCGGCCGGGAGATGAAGGCGGCAAGAAGCAGGGATCCGGCAAAGGCCAGCGCCAGACTGCCCCCGCCCAGCAAGAGAAAGGTCTCCCTGATTTTTTCCCGGATCCGCCGGTAGGGGGCATCGGACATTGAAAGTGCGACCTGGCCGACGGGAATCCCCTGGAAGGTTATCCGGGTATGGAGTGTGAGAGGGTGAGGGACAGGGTGCCCATTTCCCAAAGCCGCAGTGGATCTGTCCGAAGGTTTTTTTGGTGATTGTGTTTTTTGGGAGTCGTCCATTCTATGATGGGGAGAGAGTTCTCCTATGACGTGGCCTTTCCGGTCTCGTACCCGGATATCAAGGACTCCTTTGGCGTGCTCGAAAACGGCAATGTTGTCCTCGACCCCCAGGCGATCCCCGTTGAGAAGGGGAATGGCGAGAGAGCTGGAGAGCTCCTTCATGAGAAGACGGTTGTTCTCCTTGATCTGGTGGCGTGTTTCAAGAAGGATCGACTTCTCCAAAAGGATGTATCCCAGAAGCAGGATGGGACCGATCACGAGAAGGGAGAGCCCGAAGATCTTGAGAAAAAGAGAAATTCTCATCATGTGGGGGTTGGAGAGTCTGACATGATTATGAGGCGCGAAGGGAGATTCAGAGAGTGGAACTTTTTTCCGAAAAGCCATTGAGGAGACGCAAGTGTCAACAGGTGTGAGGGCCGCATGAGGAAAAACGGATTCTGGATTTTGCTTTTCATATTCCTGTCGGACCTGTTCTGCCAATTTCCCTTGGGGGAGATCGGTCGTTCCCGATGCGCAGAGTGCGGGAGCATCTCAGCCCCTCCCCTTTTTCTTGATGTCAGCGTGAACGATCTCAAAAAGTCGGAAAAATACCTGAGAAATGATCTGGGACTTCCGTCCGTCAATCCGAACCCCTCCGAACCCTTGTGGGAGAGATCCCTCAAAAGCCATCCGATTCTTGTCTTTTTCAGTGCCGTCATGTTCCTCGGCGGAGGAGTCGCCTTTTTCCTGATCATCAGCCGTCAGAATCGGCGCCTCCGCGAGGGGATGGAGCTGGTCCGGGAAAATGCCGGACGGTTCGGCGGAGGCGGTTATGGACGTCCATCCGGGGCCTCGGCCCCGTTCAAGGAGGTCATCAAGGCCACAGAAGAGGATGTCCGGGCCGGAGGAGAGCTTCCACCGGAAAAGGCTGTGAGAAGAATGGACAGCGTCCTGGACTCCCTTCGCCTCGCATTGGGCACAGGCGGGAGAACGTCACGACTGACCCTCTTCCGGTACGACGAATCTGATGACCAGTTCCGGATCTGTGGGGTCAGCAGCGGGGAGGATTTCACACTTCTCGGCACATCGGTCTCGCCGCCGGAACTGGTGTTCAGTAGTCCCTTGCGGACCCTCACCTTCGTTCCCAAGACCGGGAATTTTGGAACGGTTGACTCCTGGATCTATCCTTTTGGGGGTGACGGCGGAGAGTTCTGCGTTCTCATGGTGGAAATGACCGTCTCCCGCCCCCCCGACAACTGGCAGGACAATGTCCGGGAATCGCTCCATCTTCTGAAATCCCTGATCGTCCGCCAGGAAAGCGGGGGCACCGACCCGACTCTCACAACGAGGGATTCCACCGGCTCGCTCGACTATCGAGCCACCATGAATCGTCTGATGGAGGAGCTCGCCAAAACGAAGAAAATGGAAATTCCCTTTTCAATGATCGCTTTTCGCGTGGACAATCAAGATGAGGTCGAGAAACGATACGGGACAGCCTCTCTGGAGGCAGCCTGGACCCGTTTGACGAATGCTGTTTCGGCCACTCTCCGGCCAACAGACTGGGTGATGCGACCTCGCCCCGATCTGCTGCTGATTCAGGTTCTGGAAGCCGGAGAGGCCGAGGGGCAAGCCGTCTTAAACCGCATCGTCAAATCCCTCTCAAAATTCTCCAGCTCGAAGACGCTCGAAAAAGGCCTTCATTACAAGGTCGTTCTTGTGCCCTATCCCCTTGATTTGGCCCCCTCCGTGGGGACCTTCTTCGAACAGATCCTCCACAAGGTCGACGGACCGTCTTCCGTCGACGGAACTTTCTACTATTCCTGACCCTCACGGGAGCTGAGCCATTGATCGATGATGGCCTGGATCTCTCCCGGAGGAAGCCCCCCAAGTTTTGAGGCAAAGGTTTTGATGGAAGCCAGGTCCTTTTGCGCAAGCTCCCTGTGCCCAAGCGATGATCGGATCCCTGAGGCTGTGAGCATGTCCCTGGCAGCGAGTCCATACTCGCCCTGGGAGAGATGTCCCAGGGCTTGACCTTCAAGGTCAAAGGCAAGACCCGAGGGATTGTGGAGCGCACGGTCGATTTTTTCGGCCCGGGAAAAAGAGTTCAGCGCTCGTTTGGTATGGCCGGAGAGAAGGTCGTTGCGACCGAGGCCGGCAAGGTCAGTGGCGATGGAGAGTTTGTTCTCCCTTGACTCATCGAGCGAGAGGGCCTTCTTGTAAAGATTTCCGGCCTGGTGATAGTGCTTTTTGGCCGACAGCCGCTCCGCCTGAATCTGGTAAAGGCGGGAAAGAAGGCGTTGTCGGGCATCCTCCCGGCTTCCTGAGAGGGAATCGATCGTCTTTCGGGCCTCGGTGATCCATTCCTCCTGAGAATCAGCGGATGCGATTTCTGCCCCGAGAAGCAGTGTTTCGGCCTTGCGGTCGGGGGCATCGGCGACAGACTCAAAGAGAAGGGCCCGATCGATCCACTCTCTGGCCTGATCCGGCCTTCCGATGATGATCGACAATCTTGCCAAGCGGTTCATGTCGGAGATTGTCGCGTTGTAGTCCCCTGACATTCTATGGCGGGCCAGGGCCTTTCTGACCGAAAGGATGGCCTGTCGGGGGTGGTTTTTGAGAAGAAGCTCCTGTGCGCTTCCGAGATGTTCGGCGGCCCGGAGCCTGTTCGGGTGTTTGATCGGTGCCCCCCCACAGGCGGAAAAAGATAAAAGAATACCCATGGCAATGAGGCCGACTCCCTTTCGTCTTGCGGAGGTCATGGGTGAGTCCCTCCAGCGGTTGAGGGGAGGGGAAGCGGCGGTCTCTGGCCCGGCCCAATGGCGTCAAGGGGAGGCGGAGGCGGAGGAATGAGATTTCTGATCGGCCAGCTCTGCTTCACCCCGTTCAGAATTGTCTGGGTCGAATTGACCGTTCTGTCCGTGGCCGAAAGGACCGTGGTCGTCTTCTGAGTGATTTCGGGAAGACGGGGCGTCGCTTTCTTGACGTCGTCCGCGATGCCCTGCAGTTTTTTGATGAGGGCCGGGAGGTCGTTGCTCATGTTTTTGATGTTTTCAGACGTTTCTTTCACATTGAGTGTGGTCTTCTGGAGTTCATCGTAGATTTCCTGCTTCCTGAGAATGGCTCCGACCGTTCCCTTGCCCCGATCGATGGAACTTGAAAGGTCGGCGATGTTCCGGACGATTCGCTGAAGGTCGATGATGGTCGGATTGAGTTTTGCCATGATTTGCTCCATCGTCAGCGGGGTCTCTGCCCGGATCTTGGCATTGCTTGCAATTTCAGGCAGCCAGGGAGTCCCGATGCTGATTCGAAGGGAGACGTCGCCGGAGATGATTCCGGATTTCTTGACGGAAACAAAAGAGTCTTTTCGAATGAGGTTCTGATATTTTTTCAGGATCTTCATGGAGACCTTGATCTGATTGAGCTTGGTGAAGTCAACAGAGTCCACTTCTCCGACATCGAGGCCGGCAAGCTTGACCGGAGTTCCGGGAACGATTCCGTAGGTCTGGTCCAGGATGGTGTAGAGGTGGAATCTTTTGTCGAACACATGCTGATGGACGCCGATTTCATAGAGTCCGAAGATGAATCCGATCAGGGGAACGAGCAGGAAGATCCCCGCAAGCTGTTCGATTTTCTTTTCGTTGGCTCGATGGATATGGTGAAGTTTCATCGTGTTTTTGCCGACAATCCCAGACATTCATGTCCGGGAGGGAAGATCCCTGTCAGACTCTCCTTTTTCTTTGAGCGATCCTGAGATCGATCGTGGTTAGGACTCTCTTTCCGAACGCAGAAGGGTCTCGTCGGAGCCGGTCAGGCCCCGGGGAGTCAGATATCCAATTTTCTTATAAAAGGGTCCCGGCAGGATCTTTTTTCGTGAAAAAAGAAGGATGGTTGTCTCTCCTTCCGCCACAATTCGCCCAAGCGCATCGTTGATTCTCCGGATCCCCTGGTCGTCAAGCCCTTCATAGGGGTCGTCGAGGATCAGAAGATCGGGATTGTTCAGGATGGCCCGAACAAAGCCGACCTTTTTCGTCTGGTCTGCATTCAGGTCGCAGGGATAGAGATCAAGAAGAGCGTGAAGTCCGAATTCCTCAAGATAGGGGTCAAGGCGCTCTTCGATCTTGTGGGAGGCCATAACATGCCCATACTTGAGCTGTAATGCCAGGTTCTGGTAAACCGTCATCCCCTGAAGGAGGATCCCCCGATCGGGAAGCAGTCCGATTTTCTTTCGTATGTAGGAAAGAAGCACGGCGGGAGGATCCGTCATTTCGCGTTCAAAGAGTTGAAATTGACCTTCCCACACACAAAGAATTCCCAGGATCGTTTTGACAAGGGCCGACTTTCCGACTCCGCTCTCTCCCATGATCAGGCAATGTTCGCCCTTATTGATCGAAAGGGTCAGCGGGGAGATGAGAGGGAGCTCCTCGTCATATCCGATGGCGGCCTCTTCAAATTCGATCAATGTCTCCATGCCGTATCCTGCATTTTAACGCTGTGCCTTCGTCCCATTTGTGTTCCTCTAGGCGAGAGAGGAGAAAATCAGATAGAGACTCAGGGCGACGGTCGATAGCGCCAGGGCGCTCACCAGCGCCAGCCGTGTCTCCTTGGGAACCTCCCGGGCCGATCGCTTGACCCGGAGCCCATGATAGACGCTCACGGAAGAGATGATCAATCCGTAAAAGAGTCCCTCGAGAAGGGGAAGAAGAAGATCGGAAAGCCGAATATTCATTTCGATCATCCGGACAAGCGTTGCCACCGGCATGGAGAGCCCCATGAGTGCCATGGCAAATCCTCCGGCCATGGCAATGATCCCGAAATAGAAGGTCAGGGCGATCGTCGAGACAATGATTCCGATGATGTTGGGGGTGATGATGAGATAGGAGAGATTGACCCCCAGCATTTCAATGGTGTCGAGCTCTCCGGAGACCCTCATGTTGCCGATTTCCACGGCGAGCCCCGACGTCGAGCGGGCGATGACGATAAGGGCGGTGGCAAAGGGACCCACAATCCCAAAAATCACATGAAGGACGATCGTTCCTACAAGATTCTGGATGCCCAGCTTGGGGAGCTCGATTCCCGTCTCTGCCACCACTCCGGCCCCGACAAGCAGCGCCACCACTGTGATGATCGGCAGGGCACTCAGCCCTGCGGTCACGATGGCATGGAGATAGAGATGGAGGGAGATCCTTCTGGAAAGCGTCAGTCGTATCAGGTCATGGACACTCGTCAGAATGATTTGAATCAGATCCCGAAAATATTGGTAAAGCCTTAGGGGGCTAATGGACTCTAGAATTCCGATATCTCTTACCTCAGTTAATTTTCAAAAGGTCAGGGCTGATTTTTTTCAGCGGGGGTTTCGCCGCTCAGTGCCAGGAGAAAGTCCACAAGCTCAGTCTTTTCCTGTTTTGTCAGATGAAGGGGCTGTATGAGCGGATCCTTCGTCTTGTAGGGGGATTTCCCGCCCCCTTGATCATAAAAATCCACGACTTTCCTGAGAGTCCTGAAGACCCCGTCGTGCATATAGGGAGAGGTGAGCGCGACATTCCTTAATGGTGCCGTTCTGAACTTTCCCATGTCGTTCGGGTCATGCGAGATCGCATAGCGACCCACATCCTTTGACAGTGTCCCTGTCTGGGGGACCCCCAGGTTGTGGTAGGCCTGATCGGAAAGGAGCGCCCCCGAATGACAGAGAACGCAGCGGGCCTTTCCCTTGAAGAGAAGAAAGCCTTTTTTTGCACTGGGAGAAAGGGCTTTCTTGTCTCCCATCAGATATCGGTCATAGGGGGTGTTGGGCGTAAGGAGGGTCCGCTCATAGGCCGCAATGGCTTCCCCGATTCGATCAATCGAGACATCCCCCCCAAAGACCTCCCGAAAGGATTTCCGGTAAAAAGGGATCTTCCGGAGTCGGTCGACGACACTCTGGTTGGTGGGGTTTTCCATTTCGACGGGATTTGTGAGCGGTCCAATGGCCTGTTCTTCGAGGCTTCCTGCCCGACCATCCCAGAACTCACGGTCAAGGTAGGCGGCATTGAGGGCTGAAGGAGCGTTTCTTCCTCCGCGTTTTCCTCCCACCCCGATCGAAACGGGACGGGGATCCGCGTATCCTGCCTTGGGCATATGACAAAAAGCGCAACTGATGGATCCGTTGACGGAGAGCTTCGGGTCAAAAAAGAGCTTTTTCCCCAGTGCGACCTTGGCCGGAGTCTGAAGGTTGGAAAGCGGGACGGGAGGGGAGGGGGGAAGCGGGACCAAGGGTTGGGCCATCGCCCTCTCTGCAGTCCCCGCATGAAAGGCCAGAAAGGCTATGGTTGCGATGGAATACACAATGTTTCTTTTCATGAAAGCTCCTTCTGATCAGTGGCGAAGGAAAAATGCCATTGAGTATTTCCGGACCTCACCCTAAGAATATGCCCGTCACACACTATCATAACATGGAGGAAGATTCTATTTGTTCTCAAAATCAGATTCGCC
>DGKK01000040.1 GCA_002387725.1 Nitrospirae bacterium UBA4572 | reverse complement strand
AGTCAATTGCGGTTCTTAGGAATACTTAGGATGTCCCCGAAAAAAAAGATCATTGCCAAAAGGCAGAACCACTCTTTTTTAATAATTTTATCATTTAAAGATAGAAACTTAGAGAAATACTCATTCTTCCTCCCCTTCCTATGGTAAGATCATCTTCATCAAGGGATCCCTCGTGGGGGACCCCTTCGTAACGTGGCCCGCTTAAGTGTTTAACCAGGAAAGGATCTCCGACGTGGCTCCCCCAAAAAAGACAAAGACGACAGAGGCCTCCACCAGTTACGGAGAGCAGGCCATCGAAACCAACCGGCTGGAAGGCTGGCCCAACCCGGAAAAGGAGCAGAGTTACCGAATTCATCTTTCCTACCCGGAATTCACCTGCCTCTGCCCCCGATCGGGCTATCCCGACTTTGCCACCATCGAGATCAACTACGTGCCGGATCGGACGATTGTCGAACTTCGCTCCCTGAAGCTCTACCTTAACGGATTCCGGAACCGCCGCATCTCCCACGAGGCGGCCATCAACACGATCTTCCGGGATCTTCATGAGCTCCTCTCCCCCCGGGAGATGGATGTTACCGGAGACTTCAATGTCAGGGGAAATCTGAAGACGGTGATTCGTGTGGACACGGAGATGAACCCAAAGAAAAGGAAGAGATAGGGTCGCCCCTACAGCGTGTCGAGACACTCCCCGAGGGTCATGGGCGGATCGATGGTCACCATCGTTTTGTCTCGAAGGATCTTGTCCCGAACCATGGCAGCCTTTTCTCGGGGAACATCCCGGAGCAAAAGACAGCCCGCACGCTTTTTCTCATCGACAAAAAGGATGTCCGTCACATATCGGGCGCGATCGATGGCCATGAGAAGTGGAAGAGGATCCTGGTCCGGAGGGAACCAGAGAGGAAGCACCGGGATATTCCGAAAGTCCCCGGGAGAGAGCAGGGCGGCAACCTCCCGAAGAGCCTCCAGCCGAAATCCCCCCGGCTCCCAGTATCGGCAGTAGGAGAACTCCGGAAGGGCCGTCTCCCGGACCTTGAGACAGAGGGCTTCCGATGTCTTATGAAGGAAACCGTTCAGCCGTGCCAGACCGGCCTCGGGCATCTTCGCCAAAGGAAGGAAGAGCGTCCCCAGGGACCGAATCCCTCCCACATAGACCGAAAAGCCGATCACCACCTCCCCGTCGACCACCTTCCCGCCCATGTAAACGGGCTTTTCCTCTTGGGGAGGATTCCCCTCAGTCGCCGCATCCCTCTGCCACTCTCTCCCCCGAACCCTGTAGGAAAGCCGATAACCCGGTCGGGAATCGTCCGGCGATCCCGGAACATGACGTTCAACAAGGGCCATGTTCAGGAGATCTTCGGGGATGGCGGAAAGAGCCACCCCCATCAGCGCCTCCCGATCGGAGTCCTCCATCCAGGCCGAGAGGGTCTCCTTCAAGGAGGGGGCAAGCCAGGACTCGGGGTTAGCGATCCGCCCACCCAGCTCCCGGGGAGTCTCTCCCGGGATAATGATCACCAGATGTCCCCAGGGGAATCGAAAACAGACAAAACCCAGCATGAAGACCTGCCGGATCCTTCCCGCCTTGATTACGAACATGTCGGCATAATCTCCTGGACCTTTGGAGATTCTCTCCCAAAAGGATGAGAGGTGGTGCCTTTCTGCCGGAACAATGCCATCTTCAGTAAAGAGGCGAAGGTCCGCAAGGCTTTGCCCAAGGTCAGCCCCCGGCCAGAGGGAGCGGACTGTGGGCGAAAAAAGAACCAGTCCCCTCTTTTCGTGAAAAAGGAGAATATGGGGACCTGTCGCATGGGAAAGGGCGTCCAGTCCCTTCTGGACAGAGATGACGGAGGGGAAAAGCGCCCCGGAAAAGGGGCGAGAGAGAAAGATCACACGGAAGCTTTCTATGACAAGAAAAGGCACCGCAAGGATCTGTCAGAAGCTTGCAGAAAAAGTAACGGGAAGATGCCGGAGGCGACCGCTGGACTCCCCGGACAATCGAAAACCTGAGGTGATTTTACACCCGACAGCATCATCTTGTCATCGTCGGCAAGGGCCTCTCGTTTTTCTTGTCCAACCGGCACCTCCGATAATCGATCCGCTCCCAAAAATGCCCGTCCGGCCCCTCCGATGCCACAGAAACCGGCAAGGCCGTCTTCCGGTCCAGCAACAGCCACATGCGCCCAAAGACTGGGCGAGCCTCGAGTTCGTCGGGAGCCACATTCAGAATCAACACCCCCCTCCCAAAGATTTGCCCCGTTCCCAGAAGGAGGCAGGCGTGGGTCAAACAGGCCGGGCGGAGAATGCGGCGATCATAGCTCAAGAAGTCTGCATGGTCGATCGTATGGCCGAATCTGGAGGCGATGAGGGAGCTATGGGGGGAAAGGGAGAGCGTGAGGGGAAGGAAGCCGAAGGGACGCACCACGGCGACACCGTCGACGGACCGATAGAGGACCGTGGCCCCTTTCCGGGGATGATGGAGATGCACCGAGACGGAAAAGGGGGCGTAATGGATCGCCAGGTCAAAGGATTCATCCGCATCTCCCCGGAAAGTCCCTTTCCTTCCGGGATCGTACCGAGGCAGCCGCTTTCGCGAGTAGAAGGTTCGAACCTGGCAGGAATAGCCCGAAAGGCCCCGAAGGGTCAGAAGAAGGGTGTCGGAGGCGGACTGGGCCGGGGAATAGTCGTATGACCGGCTCCCGGGATCGACCCGGAGATCGGGAAAGACGTCAGCCAGCCGCTCGGCCCGGGCCACGGTGCCCCCCGGAAGGATCCCCGGGAGACCTCCTCCCCAGAGCCCCGCAAGGGCCACGCCTGCCACAAGGGCCAGACAACGAAGCCCCTCCCGAATTCCCCGAAGATCAAGGGATCGGGGAAGCGACTCTCCCGGTGCCCCAATCATCGCCCCTCCCTCCCGTCCGGGAGATCGTCTCACGACGCCCGGTGGGCAATTTCGTAGAGAACAAATCCAAGCCCCAGAAGCCCCAGGGCCCCATGGAGAAAGGTGACCGACCGCACCATTTTCCCGCCGCCAAAGCCCCGGACGAGGAGGAGAAGTCCGGCTCCGGCGGCCAGCACGAGAAGGATGAGGCCGATGTTCAGCCAGTGGGCTCCCCCCGTAATGAAAAAGCGGGCCACCAGCATCAAAAGACCGGCCATGGCCAGCGTCGGATGCATGAATCCCAGGGCTCGGGGAAAGGACTTTCGCCCCATCTCAAGGCCCATCAAAAGAAGTCCCAGAAAGGCTCCGAGCCCCACCAGGACGGCCCCGACCGTCATCAATCCCTTATCCATAGCCCACTCCCGAAAGACAAAGGGTAAAAAACCGCGAGCGTCCGAGCCTAGTCGACCTTGAGGTCGTGGGCCAGGAGGACCGCGTCGGCGATCTCGCGCATTGATTTTCGCATGTTCATGCTCTTCTTCTGGAGCAGGCGGTAGGCCTCCTCCTCCCCGATGCGATGCTTCTTCATCAGGATCCCCTTGGCCCGGTCGATCCTCTTCCGGCTCTCCAGGGCCTCCTCCATGGCCGCCGTCCTCTCGACGAGGGCGGTGTTCTCCCAGGCGATGGCCGCCTGGTTCGCCACCGACTGAAGGACCTTGACCTCGTCTCGGGTAAAGTGGTGAAGATGGCTCGTATAGACATTGACCACCCCAATGGCCCGATCCTTGATCATCATGGGGACAGAGAGCATGGAGACGAGATTTTCCTTTTTCGCCAGCTCCCGGGAGGTATATCGGGAATCCTTCTGGACATTTTCCACCGCAATGGCCCGACGCTCCCCGAAGACCACGCCGGCAATACTCTCCCCCACCTGGAGGGGAGGCTTGTTCCGGTATTCGTCGGAGAGGGTCTGGGTCGCCCGGACCACCAGCCCCTTCTCGGGGTCATAAATCATTATGGAACAGAGAGTGGAGTTCGTCATCTCCGCCGTCACCGTCACGATGAGGTGGAGGATCTCCTCGAGGTAGCGGCTCGAGGTGATCGACTGGCTCACCTGGGAGAGGGCCTCGATCTGCCGCGCCTTCTTCTGGGCCTCCTCGAAGAGGCGAATATGCTGGATCATGAAGCCCATCTCCTGGGAGAGAAGGGTCAAAAGCTCGATATCGCTGTTTTTTGGAGAAAAGGCCTCCTTGAAATGGAGGTTCATCACCCCCACCAGGGAATCCCGGGCCCGGAGGGGAAGGGAGAGAAAGGCCTCGTATCGATCCTCGGGGATCATCTGGAAGAGCTTGGCCCGGGGATCCTCATAGGCCCGCTCGGGAACGATCACGGGGCTCTCCTCCGCCGCCACCCACCCGGTGAGTCCCTCCCCGAGACGGATGGAAAACTTCCCGAGAAGATCGGGAAGATAGCGGGAGGTCGCCCGCAGGGTCAAGACCGGGGCGTCCTCTTCCCTCAGGTAGATGAAGACCCCGTCGGCGGGGAGAATCTCCAAAAGAAGGCGAACGGCATTGTCGAGAAGAACCGACAGGGTGTCCACGGAGATGGTGATCCGGAGGAGGCCCTTCAGGAGCTTGAGCTCCCGGGCGATTTCGGTGGAGGTGGGAGGGGGATTCCTGAAGGGGCTCACGAGAAGACTCCGAGGGAGAGAAGGGAGGGATCATAGTCCCGCACGATGCGCACCGATCCCGGCGCCTCCGGGAGGATCAGCGCAACCTGCCCCCGGCTGGCCTTTTTGTCCCGGCCAAGATAGGGGGCGATCGTCTCGAAGGTGACTTTGGAGGGCCAGGAGACGGGAAGTCCGGCCCTTTTCACAAGATCCCGGACCGTCTCGAAGGTTTCCGGGCCGGAGAGTCCCATCGCCCCGGAGATCCGGGCCGCCGAGAGCATCCCCAGTGCCACCGCCTCCCCGTGAAGGATCCCCGAATATCCCAGGGCCCCCTCCAGGGCATGGCCAAAGGTATGGCCCAGGTTCAGGAGCATCCGCTCCCCGGACTCCTTCTCGTCCCGGGAGACGATCCCCGCCTTGTCGGCGCTCGAAAGAAAGATCACCTCTTCCCAGATCCCGGGGTGGAACTCCTCGGAGACAAGCTCCTCGATCCTGTCAGAGAGGAGCCCGAGCAAGGTCCGGTCCCCAATCAAGGCATACTTGATCACCTCTCCCACCCCGGAGCGCCTCTGGGACAGGGGGAGGGTGCGCAGGAATTCGGGATCGGAGAGAACCGCCCGGGGAGGATTGAAGACCCCGATGAGGTTTTTTCCCAGGGGGTGATCCACCCCCGTCTTTCCCCCGATGGCGGAGTCTACCTGGGCCACGACCGTCGTGGGGAGGTGGACCAGCGGCACGCCGCGAAGAAGAAGGGCTGCCGCAAGGCCTCCCATGTCTCCGGTCACCCCGCCGCCCACGACCAGAAGAGGATCGCGCCTCTCCCATCGGTCCCCGAGAAAGCGGTCAAGAAGCCCCAGGACACTTTCCATGGTCTTGGCCACCTCCCCGTCGGGATGGAGGGCCACCACCGGTCTCAGCTCAGAGCCAAGATTTCGGAGGATTGCCGCACCATGAAGGTTCCAGACCACGGGGTTGGAGACGATGCCCAGGCGGGAGATTCCGGGAAAAAGTTCCTGGAGCCTCTCCTTCAGGGAGGCGGAGAGCCCCGCCCCGATGGACACCGGATAACTCCCCCCGGACGATGCAACGAGGGTTTCCCTCATGGAATCCTGCCGATGGTCGGGGAGAGGGGCCGAAGCACCGAGAGGATCTCTTCGAGGGTCGTGGCGATCGAGGCTCCTCCCACCGAAAGGACACGGTCGGCCACCTCCCGATAAAGGGGATCCCGCTCCAGGATCACCTGGCGGACCTCCTCCTCGAGGGAGACCCCCTGCCGAAGGCGAGGGCGCCGCTCCGAGCCACTGGCGAGGCGGGAGAGCAGCTGCTCCTCCGGAACGTGAAGATAAATCACATATCCGAGACGGCGCAAGTTCTGTCGATTTTCCTGGCGGAGCACAATACCTCCTCCTGTGGAAACCACCCCCGGAGAGAGCGTCAAGAGGGTCTCAAGCGCGCGGGACTCCACCGCGCGGAAGGCCTCTTCCCCCTCCCGCTCCCAAAGGCGGGAGAGGGGCTCCCCGGCCAGATCCTCCACCATGCGGTCGGTATCGTAGACCGGCGCGTCGAGGACACGGCCCAGGGCATGGCCCAATGTGGTCTTTCCCGATCCCCGGGGACCGACAAAGACGACAAACCTCGGCATGGGGGTCACATCCCCCCTCCCCAACGGGTTCGCTCGCGAGCGAGACGCTGGCTCTCCCGGAAGTGCGCCAGAACCTCCTCCACCGAGTCTCCGCCCACCTTTTCAGAAAAGGCCTGGGCCAGGACAAGGCAGACCATCGCCTCACCCACCACCGAGGCGGCAGGAACGGCGCAGATGTCGGATCTCTCGACCGTGGCCGGGGAGACCGCTCCCGTCCTGACATCCACGGAGGGAAGAGGGGTATAGAGGGTCGCAATGGGCTTCATCGCCGCCCGAACGATCAGGGGAAGGCCATTGGTGACCCCGCCCTCTAGTCCTCCCGAGCCATTGGAGGGACGCTCGGGGCCCCTCTCTCCTCCCGGGAGAATGGGATCGTGCACCTTGGAGCCGGGAAGTCTTGCCGCCTCGAAGCCCAACCCAAACTCCACCCCCTTGATCGCCTGAATGGAGAGAAAGGCCTGGGCCAGCCGTCCGTCGAGACGCTGGTCCCACTGCACGTAGCTGCCGAGTCCCAGCGGAAGGCCCAGCGCCCGAACCTCGAAGATCCCGCCCAGGGTGTCGCCGGCCTTTTTCGCCGCCCGGATTTCCTCGACCATGCGGGCGCTGCTTTCAGAGTCGGGACAAAAGACCTCGGAGAGCAAGGTCTGGCGCCTGAGCGCCTCGGGATCGGCCCACAGCGACTCGGGGGGGCCCGACCAAGAGACCGTTCCGATCGAGCGGACCACCGAAAGGACATTCACGCCAAAAAGACTTAGATAGGCCCGGGCAATGGCCCCGAGGGCGACCCGGGTCGCGGTTTCCCGGGCGCTGGCCCGTTCAAGAACATTGCGGAGATCCCGATGGCCAAACTTCACCCCCCCGACAAGATCGGCATGGCCGGGACGGGGAACAAAGACCTCCTTCTGGGGTCCAGACTCCGTCCCGGGAACCCCGGGTTCCGCCCCCATGATCCCTTCCCAGTTCCGGAAGTCGCGGTTTTCGATCCAGACCGTGACCGGGCCGCCGAGAGTGCGCCCTTTCCGGACCCCTGCCACGAAGCGGACGGCATCGGTTTCGATGGCCATTCGCCCTCCCCGTCCGTACCCCATCTTCCGCCTGGCCATATCCTGGGAGAGAAGCTCGGCGGAGAGCTCAAGTCCCGCAGGAAGCCCCTCGATGATCCCTGTCAGTCCCGGACCATGAGACTCCCCCGCCGTCAGAAAGCGAATCATTGCACCCTCCACCGGATCACGGCATCATCGGCATCATCGGCATGCCTCCTCCGGGTCCGCCTTGTCCTGCCTTGGCGGTATTGGCTCCCCGCTTCTCCTTCTTCTTGTGGGGGACAAGATGGAGCGTGACGCCCAGAAGAGACTGGAAGTCCGATCCGAGATAGGCCACTTCCTCAAGATAGAGCCCCTGGCCCGGGCGGTAGGCCACCCGCCGAATCCGGGCATGGGTGAGGAAGGTCTCAACGCGCTTTCTGACGGCCGGCTTCCTGTCCAGAAGCTGGCCGACCGTGGACGACCCCAGGGGGAGGGCCCGAACCGCCGCCAGGTAAAGCGCCTGCATGCGGGATCGGGCGGCAAGATAGGCGGCAAGGCGGGCAGTTCCGTCATAGGCCTTGTCCGCCGGCAAGGGAACGACCGTCGACCGGACCAGGGTGCTTCCCGACCAGGGAAGCTGGTAGGCATAGACCTTGGGGGCCTTCTTTTTTTCGGAGGCGCACGAGGAAAGGAGTATGGGGGAAGCCAGAAGAAGGCAGAGGCTCCCCACGATCCGTACAAATTTTTTATCCATCACTGAGTCCTGTTTTCCATGTCAGATCTCCGGGGCGTCGGGGGTGCCCCCGGTCAACAATGTTCGGAGGCAGATTCCGACTTCTTTTTGTAGCGGGACTCTTCCTTGGCGATGTCGCGATGGGCGACCCTCAGCGAATACCCCTCCCGGGCAAGAACTTCTGCCAGGTGAACCGTCATCCCCACGGACCGGTGACGTCCGCCGGTACACCCCACCGCCAGGGTCAGGGTCGAACGGCGTTCGGCCGCATACCGGGGAAGAAGCTTTTTGAGAAAGACTCCCAGATCCTCGAGGGCCTCCGTGGCCCCCCGATCCCGAAGAAAGGTCCAGACCGCTCCATCGAGACCCGTCAGCGGAGCCAGGGACTCCTCGTAGTTCGGATTGGGGAGAAAGCGAACGTCGAAGACAAGGTCGGCATCCATGGGAAGGCCGAACTTGAAGCCGAAGGAGAGAATATAGAGCATCATTCCCTCCTCGGGGTCGATGCTCCCGTAAGCCTTTCCCAGGACGATCCGAAGCTCGGCGGTGGAAAGGACACTTGTCTCCACAACCCGGTCCGCCCTTTTTCGGAGAGCGGAAAGGCGGGAGCGCTCCTCCCGTATCGCCTCCATCAGGGAGAGGCCGGCGGACAGCGAGAGGGGATGGGGTCGTCTCGTCTCGGAAAATCGTCGCATCAGAACATCGTCGGCAGCATCGAGAAAGAGGACCTCGACGAGATGGCCGGCGGCCCGAAGCCCATCGAAGGCCTCCCGGAATTCCTTCAGAAATCCCCGCTCCCGGATATCGACACCGATCGCCACTCGGGAGACCTCTCCCGAGCGCTCCAGAGACAGGGAAGCAAAGGAGGGAACCAGGGGAAGGGGGAGGTTGTCGACGCAAAAGTATCCCATATCCTCGAGAACCCGGAGGGATTGGCTCTTTCCCGCCCCGGAGAGCCCTGTGACAAAAAGAAACGAGAGTCCCACGATCCCTCCCCTCCCCTGCCCGAAATCCGGACGCTAGACCGGTTCGATCTGACCCAGGGAGCCGTCGCGCCGTCGGTAAAGAAGCCGCATCGAGGAGCTTTCAGGGTCGAGATAGAGAAAAAAGTCCTTGTCGAGAAGCTCCATCTGGACAATCGCATCTTCGAGGGACATGCTCTTCACCGGAAACTTCTTGGTCTTCACCACGGAGGGCAGGGCGAAGGGGCGTGTCGACTCGAGATGGGGAAGAACATCCTCGGCCCGCTGGTTGGTGCGGTTGGAGATGAACTTCTCCTTGAATCGGTGAATCTGGCGCTCGAGCTTGTCCACCACCAGGTCAAGGGACCCGTAAAGATCGGAGGTCACCGATTCGGCATGAATCATCTTTCCGTGGGTATGGAGGGTGATCTCGATCTTCTGCCGATACTTCTCGACCGCCAGAACGACCTCGGCCTTGGCCGAGTCGCTCACAAGGCGCGAAACCCGCTGTAGCTTTTCGTTGACCTGGTTGCGGATGGCATCGGTCAGATCGATGTGACGTCCTGTCAGGACAATGTCCATGGTTCCTCCATTAGGATGTGGGAAGAGCCCCGGTTTCCCGAAGGCTCCTCTTGCGTTGGCTGACCGGCGGAATATCGAGCTCCGCCCGGTATTTGGCAATCGTTCTCCGGGCAATGACGATCCCGGCCTCCTCCAACTTTTTCATGATCTCCTGGTCGGTCAGGGGAGACTCGGGAGACTCGCTGCGCACCATGAGCCGGATCCTCTCCCGGACGCTCGTGGCCGAGTGGCTCCCCCCGCCGACCGAGGGAACGCCTCCCGAAAAAAAGCTTTTGAGCTCGACGATGCCGAAGGGGGTTTCGGCATATTTCTGATTCGTCACCCGGGAAATGGTGGACTCGTGGAGACCCAGCTCCTGGGCAATGGTCCTTAGAACCAGAGGGCGGAGCCCCCGGGGACCCTCCCGAAAGAAATCCGCCTGATGGACCAGCAGGCTCTCGCCCACCCGAAGGATTGTCTTCTTTCGCTGCTCGATGCTTTTTAAAAACCATTGGGCCGCGCGCATCTTTTCCTCGAGGTAGTCCCGGAGCTCATCTTTTTTTGGCGCCTCCCGGAGCATGGCCCGATAGGAGGGCTGGATGCGAAGGCGGGGAAGACCCTGCTCACTGATGGCCACCCGCATCTCTCCATTGTCGTCCTCGTAAAAGCGCAAGTCGGGGACCACGATCGAGGGGCTCTCACGATAATACGGACGTCCGGGCTTCGGCTCAAGGGCCCGAAGAAACCCCAGGGCCGTTCCCACCTCTTCGGGAGTGGCGCGCGTCTTCCTGGCCATGGCCTTAACATCCATGGCCAAAAACTCGTCGAAGGCGCGGTCGAGGATCCGTCCGGGAAGGGCCTCCTCCTGCCCCAGCAACCGAGCCTGAATCTGCAGGCATTCCTTAAGGGTGCGGGCCCCGACCCCGGGAGGATCCAGCGTCTGGATCGTCCGGAGGATCCGGTCCATGTCGCAACCCGGGAAGAGGTCGGAGGGAAGACCCTCCCCCTCCAGAGCCAGATAGCCGTCTTCATCGATGTTTCCCACAAGGTAAGAGGCGGCCTCGCGCTCCTCGGGGGAGAGATCGGTGAAGGAGAGCTGCCACTCGAGGTGGTCAGCCAGAGTCGTCGGTTGAGAGAGAACTTTCTCGTAGGAGAACTCTCCCGCATCGGACTCCCGAAGCGTCCGTTCCTCTCTCTGGAAAGCCTCGTTGTCGAGGCTCTCATCCACCGAGTAGTCCCAGTTTGACAGGGGATCGACCATCCGGTCATCCTCGCCTGCCTCCGGATCCTCCCGCCCCATCCGGTCATCCATCGTCTGGGCCGGAGCCTCTCCCTCGTCTCCCGGCGTCCAGTCTCCCTCGTCCTCCCCCTCCACAATCTCGAGGACCGGGTTCTCAAGGACCGCCTCCTGCATCTCCTGGGCCAAGTCCAGCCGGTTGAGCATCAGCAGGTTGATGGCCTGCTGAAGCTGTGGGGTCATGACCATCTTCTGCGTCAGACGAAGGTCAAGTTGCGGCTTCATGAGGCTCCCTGGACCATGTCCTGATTCAGGAGGAAGCGCTCTCCGAGGTAAAATTCCCGGACCTTGGGAGACGAGGCAATCTGCCGGGGAGTTCCCTCCTCGAGAATCTGCCCCTGGTTGATGACATAGGCGCGATCGGTGATCTCGAGGGTCTCCCGGACATTGTGATCGGTGATCAGCACGCCGATTCCCCGGGACTTGAGCTGGGCGATGATCTTCTGAATCTCGATGACGGCGATGGGGTCGATGCCGGCAAAGGGTTCGTCGAGGAGAATATACTCGGGCTTGGTGGCCAAAGCCCGCGCCACCTCCACCCGGCGACGCTCTCCCCCCGAGAGGGTGTAGGCCTTGCTTGTGCGGAGATGGCCGACATTGAGCTCCGAGAGAAGCGTGTCGAGACGGTTCTGCCGCTCGGCAGGAGTCAGATCCATGAATTCGAGGACGGCCATGATATTGTCCGCAACCGAGAGCTTCCGGAAGATCGACGATTCCTGGGGCAAATAGCTGATGCCCAAACGGGCCCGCTTGTGCATGGGCATCTTGGAGATGTCCTCCCCCCCCATCAGAATTCGGCCTCCATCAGGCTTCACAAGGCCCACGATCATGTAGAAGGAGGTCGTCTTCCCGGCCCCGTTGGGACCCAGAAGCCCCACCACCTCCCCGGGATTCACCAGAAGGTTCACCCCGTTGACCACCCGACGCTTGTGATAGGTCTTCATGAGACCCACCGCCTCAATGGCCATCGGTCGCCGTCCCTCCGGAAGGCGCGTGATTCCCGGATGTCGAAGGAGAGCCGGACTGTTTCTTTCCTCCGGAGTCAAGAAGCATCAGACTGTGTCCCTGAACCACGCTCTTGTTCATCCTCGTAAAAAAAGTGATGCGGGAACCGCTCATTCTGTCCCCATTCTGAATCACCACCGGCTCCTCCGTCAGGACGAAAAGATGGGCCGACTCCACATAGACGGCACGCCCGGCATAGGCTGTCCTTCGGGGAGTCCGGATAATCACATGGCCGGTGGCCACCATGGTCTCCACGCGCTGGGAGGAGCTCCCCTGTCCGGTCTCCTCCATCAGGGTCTTCCCCTTGCCGGCCTTCCGAAGATAGACGACCAGATCATCCGATGTCAGGCGAAGGGTCCCCTTCACCAAGTGGACATGGCCTGAAAAGGTGATCTCGTTTTCAATATTTCGGGCCAGCATATGGTCGGAGCGAACCACCATGGAGGTCGGCCCCTTCTCTTTTTTCGGGGGTGCGGGAGCGGCGGTGCCCACCGGGTCGGCCGCTGCCAGGGAAGATCCCGGAGAAAGGAGGACCGCCAAGGCCGGGAGCAGAACAAAGAGCGCAAGGAGGCGAAAAAAACCATCCTGCAATGGCCCTGCCGGCGACATTCCCCCCCTAGGGATCAAAAGCGCCCTACCCCGCAAAAACCGCATGCACATTCCTCTCGACGGTGAACGACTGGGTCTTGGGGCGAGAGGAAAGACCCTCACCATGAATCACGATGCCGCGCCCCACCAAGGTGACCTCCCCTCCCGTTGTGATGGTATCGGAGGCGTCGTGGTAATGCAATTGCTTCGACACCACCCGGAGCCCCGTGGAGAAGGCGGCCGAGACGGGAATCGTCCGACCTGAGACGAGAAACTGATGGCCCGCCCGATCGATCGTCCCTTCCTGACTCAGGATGAACAGAGAAAGGGTCCTGGACAGAATGATATGGGCGGACAGGTCCGTCAGGGTTGTCCGGCTCTGCCCCTGCCCCACCTGAGCCTCCCGGGCCTTGACGAACCAGCGGGTTTGAGAACGGAATGTCCGGGAGTAGGTGAAATTTCGGATGACGACAACGGGCTTCGCCGGAGGGTGAAGATCATTCGGGACTGCTCCCCTGTCCGCCACATGCCGCCGGGCCAGGAGACCGAAGAGGAGAATTGCACCGAGCAGGGGAAGAAGGGAGAGCCCCACGAGGACCGACTTTCGGCGAAGCAGGGTCAGCATGCGCCCTCCCGAGGAGATCTCCCGGAGAAAGCGGCCAATGCTCCCCCGGCCAGGGGCCTACTCGGAAAAATTGTTGAAGAGCCGATTGAGCGCGGAAATGCCTTCGGCAATGACCGCCGCCGAATGGGCCAGCTGGCTCGACTCCTCCGCAGAAAGGGGGAGCTGGATGATCTCTTCAAGGCCTTGATTGCCCAGACGCACGGGAACGCCCACAAAGGCTCCCCGAATTCCGTATTCCCCCTCGAGAAGGACGGATGAGGGGATGATCCGATGGCGGTCGTGGAGGATGGACTCGATCATCGAATAGATGGCGGCAGCCGGTGCGAAGTAGGCCGAAGAATCCTTCATCAGATGGACGATTTCGGCCCCGCCATTTCGGGTGCGGGTCACGATCGCCTCGAGCCGGTCTGAGGGGATGATCTTTCGGACCGGGACACCGGCGATGGTGGAAAAGTCCAGAAGGGGCACCATCTGATCCCCATGCCCCCCCATCACGAGGCTGTGAATGTTCGACACGGAGGTCCGGGTCTCCTCGGAGAGAAAATAGGCAAAACGGGAGCTGTCGAGGGCCCCGCCCATGCCGATGACCCTTTCTCGCGGGAAGCCCGTCACCCGCCACAGGACATAGGCCATGAGGTCCATGGGGTTGGTCACGGGAATGATGATGCTGTCGGGGGCAAACTTGCGTATGTTGTGGGCCACGTCACGGATGATCTCCCCATTCTTGTGCAGAAGGTCATCCCGGGACATGCCGGGCTTACGCGAAAAACCCGCCGTCACCACGACCACCGAGGAATCGGCAATCTCTTCGTAATGGCCCGTTCCGACGATCCGGGTATCGAACCCCATGAGCGGACCGGCTTCGAGGATATCAAGGGATTTCCCCTGGGCCACTCCGTCGCGGATATCGAGAAGGACGACGTCGGCCAAACCATTTTCGACGATCTTCTGGGCTGTGGTCGCACCGACATTTCCGGCACCGATGATGCTGACCTTTCTTCTCTTCTTGACTATCCGCACACAACTCTCCTTCTTCCCAGCCGAAATCTTTCTCCGGCTGCACAAAAATCCCCCCTCTGCGACCTCACCGGGCGATCCGGCAGGGGCAAAAAGGGCCATAAAGCTGTCATCCCAAGGCTATCCTAATGGAGAGATCATACGAAATCGTCCCCCAAAAGGCAAGCCGGACAATCGCTTTTCACGACGATCGGGAGTTTTCCATGGGGGCCGGGGCGGCTCCGGCTTGCAACCCCCTCCTCCCGGCAATCACAGGAAGGAGGGTTGTGAGGGCAAGGGATCAGGGAATGTCCGAGGCTATTCCCCAACCGTTGCGTCCCCGCCTCTTGACCTCGTAGAGGGCCGCATCGGCACGGGACAGAAGATGGTCCGATTCGGGAGAGTCCGGAGGGCAAAGACTCAGCCCGAGACTTGCCGAAAGAGGGACTTGATGTCCCCGAATGACGACCGGTACGCGCATGTCCGCGACAATCCGCTCGAAGACGGGGTCGTCCGCGGTGACATTGTCGAAGAGAATGGCAAACTCGTCACCCCCGAAGCGGGCCAGAAAATCGGTGGACCGGAGGCTCTTCGACAGGCGTTGCGATACCGCCACGAGAAGCTCGTCCCCGGCCGGATGGCCGTAACGGTCGTTGACCTCCTTGAAACCATCGAGATCGAGAATGCCCAGGGCAAAGGTCAGCTCCGGATCCCGCAAGGTGCGGGAAATCGTTTCATCAAGCCGCATCATGAAACTTCGCCGGTTGGGCAAGTCGGTCAGGGAATCATGGAAGGCCTGGTAGATGATGCGCTCCTCATCCTCCTTCCGCTTGGTGATGTCCGAGAAGATGCCGAAGTACCCCGTGGTCACTTGGCCCTTTTTCAGGGCGTTGATGTCAAACCACCCAATGTAAGGCTCTCCGTTGCTTCTCTGACAGCGGGCCTCCCCCGACCAGGAACCCCGGGTGTCCACATGCTCCCAGAGAGACCGGGACGCCTCGTCGGTCACCGATGTGGCGGCAAGCATCCGGGAGTTTTTCCCCAGGACCTCCTGCGGCTTCCATCCGGTGATCGCCGTAAAGGCAGGATTGACGCGAATGATTCTGCGGGAGGAATCGCTGATGAAGATCCCGAAAGGGCTCGTTTCAAAGATTCTTTCGGAGAGATTCCGCTCCTCTTCGGCCTTCAGCTTCTCCGTCATGTCCCGGCCGATGACCACCAGCCTGCGGCGGGATCCATCACTGTTGTAGAGGGGAACCTTCCGGCTCTCGATGACATGAACGGAGCCCTCGGGAGTTTCAACCACCTCGACCGCATCGGTCATCGTCCTGTTCTCCCACGCCTGCTCGTCCGTGGTCTGACATGCGAGATGAGGACCCGAGAACGAGGGGTTCATTCGGGCCAGATCCCCTTCGGTCTTTCCCGCCCAGTCGGTTCTTCCCGACCACCCCAAAAGATTCAGCGCCGCCTGGTTCGCCAGGATCCAGGCCCCTTTTCCGTCCTTGAGCCAGACCCCATCGGGAAGCGCGTCGACGAGGGTGCGGAAGTCCTCTTCGGACTGCCGGCGGGCGCATTCCGCATCGATATAGTCCAGGGTAAAGGAGATGATGCGGGAGGCCTCAAGCAGGAGTTCGCGGATCTCGGGAGTGAAGTAGTGGGTTCGGTCGGAAACGACGGCAAAGACTCCGACGATCTCTCCTCCCCGGACGAAGGGGCACAGCCCCGTCGAGCGGAAGGCGATGCTCCGGTAGTCCTCGGCCCGACGGTCGAGACCCGCATCGTGATAGGCCTTTTGCAGGTCGTCAATGAAAACGGGGATCCCGCTCCGAAAGGCCCGGACGGTTCCGGTCCTGCTGTCGGGAGACTTGGGATCGAGCGAGAAGAGAAGGGGGTGTCGATCCCGTTGCTGATCGGGGTCGGTGATGCGGTGGACTCCCAGACGCAGAACTGGACCGTCGACAAAATAGAAGCCAGCGGCGGTGAAGCCGGCCCGTTCGATAAGGATGGAGATGGTCCGGGTCAGGAAGTCCGCTTCGGAGATCCTTTCCCGAGCCAGGGCGTTGAGGGAGGTAAGGGCCCCATAGAACCGGGTCAGGGTTTCGAAGGCTTCCCGGATTCTCCGATTCTCCTCCTCAAGACTGTTCTGAGGCTCCATGGGACCACCCCCCCGCAGACATCCATCCGTTAGCACCTATGAAGGCGCGTATTTACGCTTCCCTTGAGAGAAAAACAGAGGAGAAGGGAAAACAAGCCTGACCGTCAATGATGCTTTTTTTCGAGAATTCGCCGGACCTCCTCGTCCCCGACCTGAGGGAAGGACTCGTAAAACTGGCTCACGGAAAGGAATCTCTCCGGAGTCAGAAGGGAGACGGTCCGATCCGCCAGGGGCCGGATCCGATCCAGGGCCTCGCGGGAGGCCACCGGGACTGCAGCCACCAGGATTTTTGGCTTTTTCTCCCGAAGGAATCGAAGGGCCGAGGCCATGGTGGCCCCTGTGGCCATCCCGTCGTCGACGATGATGACGGTCCGTCCGGAAGGGTCGACCGAGGGACGCCCCTTCCCCCAGAGCCGCCGGCGCTCCCTGATCACCAAAAGCTCGCGCTGGCGCTCCGCTTCCGCCTCCTCCGGCCCGATCCCGATAAGCCGTGCCTCGGGAGAGAGGGAAAGGGAGCCGCTTTCATCGACGGCTCCGACGGCGAACTCCGGGTCTCCCGGGGCCCCGATCTTTCTTACCAGGACAACGTCGAAATCTCCCTCGAGCTCCCGGGCCAGGATTTCTGCCATCGGCACGGCCCCGCGAGGAATCGCCAGGACGAGCGGGTGGGCCCCCCGCCATGGGGAAAGAGCCACAGAGAGCTCCCGGGCGGCCTCCTCCCGATCCCGAAAGGCTTCCACTGTCAGACCAAAAGGACGTCCGAGAGCTTCTCGCGAAGCTCATTTGGGGGGAGATTCGTGTAGTCGCGAACCACCGTTGCGGCCACCCGTTCCTGGAGCGGCTTATCGAGAAGGTCGCGAATTTTCCCCATGAAGTCCATGGAGGCGGCAATGAGAAGCCGGTCAAACTTCTTCGCCGAAAGTCCCGAAGAAAGTTCCCGGACAATCTCCCGGGCAAACTTTTCGGCTTCTTCTTCCCGCGGAGTCGTTTTCCACTGAGTGGCCGGACGGGATCCATGGCCGGCCGGCGTGGAGTTCCTGCCGCCAGCCTCACTTGCGATCTCCCCGTTCTTCAGCCGGCCTTCCGGGTGCTCAAAACGTTGCCCGAATTCGAGATCCTGACCTGTCCCCCGGCTGACCCAGAGAATGGCGCGGGTGGCATTGGCAACGAGAATCCAGGTGGTCGTCATGTCAAACTCCTTCAATGAAAAAGAGGAAAAGACCACTTTAATCCCTTTTCATTCTGCCTCAAAATCCTTAAATTAGCCATGCCTCTTTCCTTCAAAGCTCCGGAACCCATCAACATCGGCAACTCAACAAACCTTTGATTCGGCAGATCTCCGGCCTTGAGCCATGGCGAAGCGCCCCCGGACAACTTCCCAGGTGCTTTGCCTTAAAAACCCACGCGTCGTCCCGTCTCCCGATCAAGAGCCTCCCGGATCATCTCCAGCCGGTACCTGTCGGCCACAAGCCGCTCCCGGCTGGCAATAAGCTCAGTTTGGGCGTCGAGGGCCGTCACTCCGTCGACCAGCCCCCTGGAAAAACGCTTTTCCACGAGGGAGAGGTTCGTCCGGGCATTCTCAAAGCGCCGCTGGTCGAGGCTGAGAGTCTCCTCCTGGGTCTTCATGTCGAGCACGAGCTTTCTGATGTTCCGGGCAATCCGGATCCGGACGAGCCGGGTCTTCTCGCTCTCCCTCCGCGACTCCATCCGCGCCTGCTCCGTCTCATGGACGATTTCTCCTCCCACAAAAATCGGGACCGTGAGGGCGACACCGCTTTGGAAGGTGGGAAGGAAGAGCCCGGAACCGGCCGGAGCTCCGGAGATGGTGGCAGGAACCCCCCAAAGAAGGTAGCCTTGGGCAAACAGGGAAAGATGGGGATAGTTTCTCGTCCGGACCTCATCCACCCGGTTGCGGGCCTCCCGATCCCGGGCCTGTGCCGCCAGAAGCAGGGGGCGATGGGCCATGGCATAGGCCATGGCCTCGGAAAGGGAGACCGGGGACGGATCCGTAGGAAGTGGCTCCGCCTTGGTCCGATAGACACCGGTCTCCTGCCCCATGGCATAGGCCAGATCGGCCTGGGCCTTGCGAAGGGAGTTTTCCGTGCGAATTTCCGCCAGGCGGGTTTTTTCCATCAAAAGACGGGCCATGGTGACATCGGTCACCACCCCGAAGCCGCTGGACAGTCTCAGGGCCGCCTGCCGGTAATGAAGAGTCGCATCCTCTACTCCTTTTTTTGCCGCCACGAGAAGATGCTCGAACATGGCCAGCTGGTCGTAGGCCACCCGAGCCCGATAGACAACGGAAAGGCGAGCCTCCGCAAGCTCCTGCCGGCGACTCTCCAGGCGATTCCTGGCCGCACTCACCCGGTAATGGCGGCGACCGAAATCGGTGATCTCCTGGGTCAGGGTCGGGTTCAGGAGCTCCGGCGCAATCGGCTGGTAATCCGGGAAAACCCCGCCCACAAAGGCCGAATTCAAAAAGAGCTGGTCGATGGAGAGGGTCAGGTGCGGGTAATAGTCCGCCAGGGCGGTTCCCACCCCGGCATCCTGGGCCCGGCTCCGGTCCACGGCCATCCGGACAAGGGGATGCGAGGCCAGGGCCGTCCTGACCACCGTCTCTTGGTCAATCTCGACAGGAGCCGGATCGGACCAGGCAAGACTCCTTCCAAAGAGTGCCATCAAAAAAACAGGAGCGAGCAGAGCGAGGAGCATGGGCCTTTGCACGCTCCTGGCCCCCCTTCCGCTGGCCCCCGGAGGAGAGGAGACTCGCCGTTCTGACATTTCAGGAGTTCCGGTCAATGGCCACCTCGGCGGACATGCCCGGATAGAGGGGTTTTCCCTGCAGACTGTCGAAGACGATGCGGACCGGAACACGCTGGACAACCTTCACGAAGGTACCGGCGGCATTCTGGATGGGAAGCCGGGAGAAAGCCTGGCTTGCCGCCGGAATGAACTCCAGGACATGTCCAGTAAAGACAGCCCCGGGGTAGGCATCAATGTGAATGTGAACCTTCTGTCCGGGGTGGACCTTCCAGACCTGGGTCTCCCGCAGGTAGGCATCGACCCAGAGATCCTCCCGGCTTCGGGGATCGACGAGGCTCACCAGGGGCTGGGACGGGCGAACGACATCTCCCAATGTCGCAAGACGCTGGATGATCTGACCGTTTCTTGGGGCAAAGACGGTGCGGTTTCGGGGATGGACCTCCGAGGTGGCGAGCAACTCCCGATCTGCCTCCACCATGCGGTTGATCTCCTCCAGGGCCTCCTTTTTCTTTTGATAGGTCGTCTCCAGGTCCTCGAGATCCTGCTCGGAAATAAAGTGGCTGGAAAGGAGTTTCTTTCCCCGAAGGTAATGATCGCGCGCATCGGTCACCTCCCGGGCGACCTGGACCTTGCGGGCCAGATCCCGGGCCAGTGTGCGATAGGGGGAGATGTTTCCGGAGAGATTGTGGTGGCGATTGTACCGGTCTCCCGTGGTGTCGATGGTGGCGATCACCTCGCCCAGGGAGACGGGGTCCCCCTCATTGACCGTCAGGGCAATCAGACGTCCACCCACCGGCGAGGCGACGAGGGTGATTTTTCCCTGAACGTAACAGTCCACCGAGCGGACATAGCGCCCGCGGTCCACAAGAAGGAAGAGTCCCCATACGAGTGTTGCCGCAAGCCCCAAGAGGGGAATGAGGATCCTGGGGGATCGCCAGGAGGGGAGGGAAACGGGATCGGCCATCGAAGTCCTCGGAGTCGGGTCGTCCCCGACCGGGGTCAAGGTCCAGGTCAAAAAAGTGCGCAGACCATCCAAATATTTTTTCAGGAGCTTGGGGCGAGAAGAGTCTGGGGAGTGCATCGGCGAAACAGGAAGGGGGACAACAGGGAAGTGCCTCTCCCACCACATGTGCCGGAACACTGATCCAGGATCACCCATGGTAGGAGTCATCACCCGAAATGCGGGATTAGGCGAACCCCATCGCCATCCGCCGGAAGCGGACGAACCCATCCTACCACCGAATGGGACCGGGAGTCCACAGGGCGATCCCACTGTCCCCGATCATTTTATCAATGGAAGGCTCCCGGAACCCTGACGGAAATCATAGTCTCAAGTTTTTCGAGAAAGGTCCGAAGAGATTTCAGAAAGGAGGTCCGCCATGGACACCGTCATCCCGCTTCTCTTCGGAGTTCTCAGCATTTTGGGATTTGTCATGATAACCGCCCTTCTTTACCTCATCATGAGGCCCTCCCATGAAGGATCCCGGGGAGAGCTTGCTCACGCCAGCAGGAAGCATCTGGCTCCATGATGCAGGAGCTGTCGATCGACCGGGGGATTTTGGGAAAAAAAACGGGCGAGGAGGGGTGAGAGGCCGCCGGTCAGAACAAGTCCCAGCGGCTCCTCCACCTCCCGCTCCGCCCGGCTCCTGAGCCCCTCCACCGCCGCCACGCTCCCCAGGACCGCTCCCGAGAGAATCCCCTCCCGAGTTCCCCGGGCAATCGCCCGAAGCCCCCGAAGCTCCGACGGCACCACCCTCCCCCTTCCGGGAGCTTCTCGCTGCTCCTGCAAGACCCTTCCGCCTCCCACGGCTCCGATGGTCAGCCCAAGCCCCGGGAGAATCGTCCCACCAAGGATGCGCCCCCGGCACAGGACCGTCGTCACCGTATGGGTCCCGAAATCCGCCACCATGAAAGACTGACCGAGCCTCGGCCCATGGCGCGCCACGGCGCCCCAGATCGAGGCTCCCCGATCCGCCCCAAGGGCACCAAAGGAGTAGTCTTCGGAGGAAAAGGGCGCCCGGGAAAGATCGAAGGGGCGAAGGAGGGTGCCAAAGCGCGCCCGCCAGAGGCGTTCAAGGACCGGGGAGAGATCCGGGACGACACTCACAAGGGCGCCCGGGAGGCCATTCAGATCAAGATCCGGCCAAAGGGAGCTGAAAAACTTGGCAAGCCTCTCTCCCTCTCCCCGAACCGGAGTTCCGGTCGTTCGGATCGCCACGATCCCCCCTGCCCCATGAAGAGCCACGGAAATCCTCGAAAGCCCAACCTTGACTGTGATCCCGTCCACCCCCGGGGCGACCGCCGGGTCAGCCATCGCCTCCTCCGGTCTTTTCAAAAAGACGCAAGGTGCGCACATGGGGAGGAAGGAGATGGAGGCGACCCTCCGGGTCCTCTACCTTGAGCCACCCCTCCGTCGACAATCCCGCCACGCGCCCGAGGCGCGATCGGGGTGAGCCCCCCTCTTCTCCCTCCTCGGTGTAGACGACCCATCGCCCCCGCCACAAAAGATGGCGTTCGAGACACGCCCGGAGGGGATCATCTCCCCCGGCGAGAAGAGAGCGCAGGGCCATCACAATTCGGCGGGAGAGCGAGAGAGGCGTCAGGGAGGTGGGAGCCACTGAGGCAACCGGAAGGGCCTCGGCGGCGAGAGATAGTCGCGGCCGGTTGCCGGCAAGGTTGATCCCGATTCCTGCCACATGCCCCCGGAGGATCCCTTCCTGTCGAAGAGGCTCCACCAGTATTCCGCCCAGCTTGCCCACAGAGGGCTCACTCTCCGGATCCCCGGCCTTAGGAAACTCCCGGCAGAGGTCATTGGGATACTTCCATCGAATCCCCGGGACCTCCGACAGGGCCAAAAGACAGGCCCCCGCCACATACAGTGAAAGGGGAAGATCGTTCCCCGGCGGTTTCTTTGGAATCCAGAGGCTCATGGCAAGATCGCCCCGGACGCTCGACCAGACATGTCCAGGGCGTCCCCGCCCTCGGGTTTGCCGGCCGCAGAGGAGGGAGGTCAGGGGTTCGGGCTCCGAAGCCAGGACAAGGCTTTTGAGAGCATCGTTTGTGGAGGGGAGCTCCCGGGCAAAGAATCCTGGAGGATCGCGGTGGATCCGGCGAAGGCGGAGGGACTCCCATGCCAGCCGGTTTTCCATCAGGAGAGGAAGTCGAGCCGAAGGGAGATGTCCCCGGGGGAGTGGGTCAGGGCTCCAATCGACACCACATCGAGGTCGAGGGAGGCAATCTCCCGAACCTTGTCCAGGGTCAACCCCCCCGAGGCCTCAAGGAGGACCTCCCGGCCCATCCTCCGAAGCTCGGGGACCAGGGCGGCCATCATCGGTGCCGACATGTTGTCCAGAAGAACAATGTCGGCCCCCCCTGCCACCGCCTCCCGGGCCTGGGCCGGAGTGTCNNCCAGATGGTTGTCCTTGATCAGAATGCCGGAGGAGAGCGAGGATCGATGGGAGTGCCCTCCCCCCACCCGGACGGCGTGCTTCTGAAAAAGACGGAGCCCCGGAAGGGTCTTTCGGGTCTCGGTCACCCGGAGCGGACGCATGCCGGGAGGACGGTGCCGGGCGATCAGGTCCACGTAGCGACGGGTCAGGGTTGCCACCGCCGAGAGGTGCTTGGTGAGGTTCAAGGCCAGGCGCTCTCCCGCCAGCAGCTCATGGATGGGCCCCCGCATGGTGGCCAGAGTGTCTCCGGCCTCAAAGGCCCCGCCTTCCGGACAGCCGAACGAGAGGGCCACATCTCCGCCCAAAAGAGCATAGATCCTTGACACAAGGAATGTCCCCGCCAGAACCCCCGACTCTTCGGCCACGAGGGCGGCTTCGACTGTCCGGTTGGAGGAGGCCGTTCCGAAGAAGAGACGGCTGGTGAGATCCCCTTCAGGGAGATCCTCCTCAAGAAAGGCCAGAAGGATTCGATCGACGGTGGCCGGCAGGAATCCCTCGATCATTTCCCCTCTCCCAGGAATTCCCGCACCTGCTCTCGGGCCGCCAGGAGTCCCTCCCGTTCCTCGGCCAGTAAGACAACCTGGGCCCGATCCTTCTCCACCACCTCGGGAGGAGCCTTCCGGAGAAAATCCTCCCGGGAAAGTCGCCCCGAGACCTCGTCAAGGCGAGCTTCGACACGAGCCACCTCCCGATCGAGCCGGGAGGCCTCCTGGGAAAAGTCCACCAGATCCCCCAGCTCCAGGAGCAGATGGCCATCGCGGAAAGGGGCCCGAAGTCCGCGAGAATGGGGAGAGGACGAGGGGACGATCCGGGCAAGGCGACGAAGGAAGGGCCAGAAGAGGGCCGGATCCTCTCCGGGAAGGGTCAGGAAAAGGGCCGCCGGGATCTCCTGCGTCGGAGGGATCTTCATGACTGTCCGGGTCTGGCGCACCGACCCCACCATCGACCGAATCCTCTCAAAGTCCTCGGGCGGGGGCCCCGGAAGCTCCGAAAGCCCCAGAAGTGCCGGGGCCGATCCCGCTGAGGCATTGGAAAAGACAAAGATTCGGGAGAGCTCTTCGGTGACAAAGGGAAGAAAGGGGTGGGCAAGATCGAGAAGGGCCGCCCCCACTGTCCGCAGGGTCGAAAGGGTCTCATGGCGCAGGGGATCTGCGCTGTCCCGATCGACATCTACCTTGGCCGCCTCGAGATACCAGTCGCAGAAGAGGCTCCAGGTAAAGCGGTAGACGAGGAGGGCGGCTTCGTCCACACGATAGCTTTCCATGGCATCGCGGTACTCCCTTTCGGTCCGAACGAGCTCGGAGAGAATCCACCGGTTGGCCATTCCCCGAACCTCTCCGGGTCGGGACAGGAAGGGCGTCTCCCGGGGAACAACCCGGGAGATGAATCGGAAGGCATTCCAGAGCTTCGAGACAAAGTTTCGGGCCGCCTCCACCCTCTCCACCGAAAGCCGGATATCCCGGCCGGGAGAGGCCAGAAGAGCCAGGGAGAGCCGGAAGGCATCGGTCCCGAACCGGTCCATGAGCTCCAGGGGGTCCACCACGTTTCCCCGGCTCTTGGTCATCTTCTGGCCGAACTCGTCCCGGACCAGGGCATGGATATAGACATCCCGGAAGGGGATCCTGTCGGTCAGGTAAAGGCCCATCATGATCATCCGGGCCACCCAGAAGAAGAGGATGTCAAATCCCGTCACCAGAAGGGAGGTGGGGTAGAAGCGGGCGAGATCGGGGGTCTCCTCCGGCCAGCCCAGCGTGGCAAAGGGCCACAGGGCGGATGAGAACCAGGTGTCGAGCACATCGGGGTCCCGGGTAATATTGGGACTCTGGCACGCCGGGCAGACCGAGGGATCGTCCCGAAGAACAGCCAGATGGCCGCAGTCGGAACAGCTCCAGGCCGGAATCCGGTGTCCCCACCAGATCTGCCGGGAGACGCACCAGTCCCGAATGTTGTCGATCCACTCGTAATAGGTCTTCACCCAGGAGGCGGGGAAAAAACGGATCTGGCCGGAGGAGACGGCCTCCCGAGCCCGGGCCGCCAGAGGGGCCATCCTGACAAACCATTGCAGGGAAAGGCGCGGCTCCACCTCCGTCTGGCAGCGGTAGCAGACACCGACGGCATGGGGATAGTTCTCCCGGCGCACCAAAAGCTCGTCGGACTCAAGGATCTCCAAGGCCCGGGCCCGGGCCTTTTCCCGAGAAAGCCCCGACAGGGGACCGGCCTGGGCATTCATCGTCCCGTCGGCTTCGATCACCGAAAGTGTTCCTAGGTGGTGGCGGCTTCCGATCTCAAAGTCCACCATCGAATGGCTCGGCGTGATCTTCAGGACTCCCGTCCCGAACTGGGGATCGACGGCCGGGTCGGCCAACACCGGAATCATCCGATCGGAGAGGGGCACCCGAACCCTTTTCCCCACATACTCCCGATATCGCTCGTCATCGGGATGAACCGCCAGGGCCAGATCGGCCACAATGGTCTCGGGCCGGGTCGTGGCCACCACGAGGGACTTCTCCCCCTCCTCTTCAAGATGGTAGGTCACATAAACCAGCTCTCCGACACGATCCTGGTGGGTCACCTCCACATCCGACAGGGCGGTGAGGCACCGGGGACACCAATGGATCATGCGCTCCGCCCGGTAGAGGGCCCCGTCTTCATAGAGACGGACAAAGACCTCCCGGACCGCCCGGGAGAACCCCGGGTCCATGGTGAAGCGTTCATGGTCCCAGGAGAGGGAGGCTCCGAGCCGTCGGATCTGATCGCCAATCCCCGAGCCGATTGAGTCCTTCCACTCCCAGACGCGGGCCACGAATTCATCGCGCCCCAGACTTTTGAAGTCGACGCCTTCCGCCCTTAGCTTTTTCTCGACGACATTCTGTGCGGCAATCCCTGCATGGTCGACGCCGGGAATCCACAGAACATCGTCCCCCGCCATCCGGTGATAGCGAGCCATGACATCCTGGATGGTCAGGTTGAGGGCATGGCCCATGTGAAGCCTGCCGGTGATGTTCGGAGGCGGAATCACCATGGAAAAGGGGCGGGCGTGAGGGCGGGAGGGTAAGGAGGCCTGTTTTGAAAGAATCTCGCGCTCGACACGTCCCGAATCAAATCGTACGGGGAAATCCCCGCTCTCTTCCGTCACCGACGGGTCATCCGTCAAGAAATCATCCATCATTCGTTTCCATTCCTCGGTAGTGTGGTCTATTGTCCTGTTTCACGGGCTGCCCTCCGCTTGTCCTTCATGATCCGGGAGATGGCCCGGTCATGGTCGGCCAGTGTTCGGGAAAAGATCGAGGGAGATCCCGGCCCCGCAGAGACGAAGTAATAGTATGGGACCTTTTCGGCAAAAAGCACCGCATGGAGGGCTTGCGCTCCCGGGTTGGCAATGGGGGTGGGAGGGAGCCCCTCGTGGAGATAGGTGTTGTAGGGAGAATCTATCTTGAGATCAGACGCCGTAAGATGATGGTGGCCCGGCAGGACATACAGGACCGTCGGATCGCTCTGGAGCTTCATGCCGCTTCTGAGGCGGTTGAGGAAGACTCCGGCCACCAGCGGCATGTCCCCGGAGGTTCCGGCCTCCTTCTGGACGATGGAAGCCAGGGTCACGGCCTGGGGAAGGGTCAGCCCCTGAACGGCCGACTGGGATTGCCAGGTGGGGGTCATCACATGCCAGAAGCGGGAGACCATCATCGACAGGACCTCTCGAGGGGAGGTCCCCCGGGAAAAGTAATAAGTGTTGGGAAAGAGATAGCCCTCAAGGGAGGTTGAGGGCACATGAAGCTGCTGCAAAAAGTTCGCATCGCTCATGAGAGCCAGGTCCTGATCGACCGTTCCGATTCCCAGTCGGGCCATGCGGGCAGCGACCTGGGAGACCGTAAATCCCTCGGGGACCGTCAATTTTCGGTAGTAGCGCTGACCGGCAACGAGGTTCCAGAGGATCTTGACCGGGCGGTCTTCCCCCGATATCTCGTAGTCCCCCTCCCGAATCGCCCGGGAAAGACCCAGAAGATCCCCCCACAGAATCACCGTTTCCGGCTTGGTAATCACCCCGCGACGCGCCAGGGCCTTGACCACCGTCCGAAAGGGGGTTCCATGCGAGACGGTCAGGAGAAAGGGAGGGCCTGTGAAACCGCTCTCCCCGAAGAAGGCATCCGCCGACCAGAGAAGAAAGAGCGCAAGGGCCACCAGAAGTCCCAACGTCACTCTCCGAAGCTGGTCCATCCGGGAGGAGAGACTCATGAGTCCTCTCCGAGCAGGGCACCTTCCGACACCTCACGCCTCTCTTCTGGAGGCGCATCGAGAAATCCCTGGAGAAGGGTCGCAGCCGCCACATGGTCAAGGCTTTGGGCAGAATTTCGCCGCCCGGGGTGTCCCTTTCGGATTTCCCGGGCGGCCTCCGAGCTCTGTCCCTCATCATGAAGAAAGAGCGGAAGTGCGAGGTCCCGGGACAAATCCCGAGCGACCCGGAGGAAGAGGGGGGCGTGGGGATTGGGGTCTCCCGAGAGGTGATAATAGGGAATACCAAAAACCAGACCTGTGACGTCGTGGTCTGTAGCGATCTTCCGAAGAGAGGCGAGGAGCTTTTCCCCCTCCTGAAAAGGAATCGTTCCGGAGCCGTCACGAACAAGAACCGTCAGAGGGCGGGCCAGGGTCCGGGAGGGATCCGACAACGCCACCCCCACCCGGCGCCCGCCCCAGTCGATTCCCATGAGAACCCCCGGGAATCGGGCTTTGGCGCCCATATGGCTAGGAACCGCCCAAGGCTTTTTCTGCCGCCTGGAGCATGGAGGTCCGCACCTTTGAGAGAAAGTCCGACCAGGAAGGAGGGGGAGCCCCCCCTCCTTCGGCCCAAAGGGGGCGGCCTCCGCCGCGGCCACCCAGGGTCTGGGCCATGGAACGGACCCAGGTGTTGACCGGAAAGGTCTTCTCAAGGTCGGGGGTTGCCCAGCCCAAAAGAAGCACCCGGTCATCCCCCGCCTTGCCTGCCAGAATGACGGCGCCGGAGGGGATGCGTCCCTTCAGCACATCCATGCGAAGACGGAGATCGGCCANNGCCAGGTCGCGGCTCTCCACCACCGCCACAAGAATCCGGACCTCCCCTACCATCATGGACTCATCGAGGAGACTCTGCGTCTCAAGATCAAAGAGGCGGGACTTGCTTCGGGAGAGCTCCTTTTCGATCTCCTCACGCTCCCGTTTTTCCGCGGCAATCCGGTCGAGGATCCGGCCGGGAGAGACCTTGAGATCACCGGCAATCCGGTGGAGTTCCGCACGCCATCCCGCCGCGGTTCGGGTTGCCGCCGCCCCCGCGACCGCCTCGATCCGACGGGTTCCGGCGGCAACGCCGGATTCGGAGAGAATGAAGAAGGAGCCGATTTCCGAAGTGGAGAGCGCATGGGTCCCCCCGCAAAGCTCCACCGACATTCCGGGGATCTCCACGACCCGGACCCGGTCTCCATATTTCTCGTCAAAGAAGGCCATGGCCCCGGAAGCCAGGGCGTCGGCCTTGTTTTTTTCTGAAATCTCGACGGGAGCCCCTTCGCCGATCCAGCGATTGACCATCCCCTCGATTTCCTCGATCTGACCATCCGTAATCGGTGCCCCGTGGGAAAAGTCGAAGCGGAGACGGTCGGGAAGGACAAGAGAGCCTGCCTGACGGACGTGGCTGCCCAGGACCTTCCGCAGGGCCGCGTGAAGAAGATGCGTCGCCGTATGGTGGACACGGGCCCCAAGGCGAAGGGATCGGTCAACCTGAAGCTGCACCGTCTCTCCTTGGGTCACGACCCCAGAGAGGACCTTGCCACGGAGGGCGATCCAGCCCGGATAGGGACGATAAGCCCCGGAGATCGAGACGATTCCTCCCGGGGCTACAAGGCGGCCCTGATCCCCCACCTGTCCTCCCCCTTCGGGATAGAAGGGCGAGACATCGGTCACTGCCCATATTTCCTCGCCCTCCCTCACGGACTGCACCTCCGATTCCCCCGAGGCGAGGAGAAGAAGGCGGGCCGGACTCTCAAGACGCTCATACCCCTCAAAGCGCACCGGGGACGAGAGTCGGGAGGCCGGCAGGGGAAATGACGCCCGGCTTCCTGTCCAGGAGCGACGCCCCTGCTCCTTTTGCTCGCCCATGCGCACGGCAAATCCTTCTGTGTCGAGGGTCACGCCCAGGGGAGCTGCCCAGTCCCCCACGACATCCACCGGTAGCCCGTGGGTATCATAGAGCCAGAAGAGCTCCTCTCCGGTGAGGACCGTCTCTCCGCGCTCCCGTGCCGACCGGGCCAGCTCCTGAACCAGGGGCAAACCCGTCTCGAGGGTCTTCATGAAACGCTCTTCCTCGGAGGCGAGGACGGTCACAACCCGATCCATCCCAGCGGCCAGTTCCGGATAGGGAGCTGCCATCAATTCGGCAAATCGGCGGGAAAGATCCGGAAGGAAGGGGGTGGGAAGAGCAAGGTCGAGAGAAAACTGCATGGCGCGACGAATGAATCGTCTCAGGACATAGCCGCGCCCTTCGTTGGAGGGAACAAGCCCCTCCCAGACAAGGAAGGTGCTCGCCCGGACATGGTCGGCAATGACCCGATAGGCGAAGTCCTTTTCGCCCTGACCGCGTCCATAGGGGATCCGGGTCTTTTTTCCGATGGCCTCCATCAGGGGAAGAAAGAGGTCGGTCTCGAAGTTGCTCTGTGAGCCTTGGAGAACCGAGGCGAGCCTCTCAAGCCCCATCCCCGTATCGATCGAAGGGCGGGGGAGCGGGGTCAGGATGCCGGCATCGTTCCTGTCGTACTGCATGAAGACGAGATTCCAGATCTCGAGATATCGGTCGCAGTCGCACCCCACGGCACAGGTCGGCCGGCCACAGGAAAAGGCCGAGCCCTGATCCACAAGGATCTCCGAGCATGGACCGCAGGGCCCGGTGTTTCCCATCTGCCAGAAATTGTCCTTTTCTCCGAGTCGAACGATTCGGGAGGGATCGACACCCGCAACGCTCTGCCAAAGGGAGGCCGCTTCGTCATCGTCGGTAAAGACCGTCACCCAGAGGACCGAAGGAGACAAGCCCAGCGTCTTCGTCAGATACTCCCAGGCAAAGGCGATGGCCTCCTTTTTGAAGTAATCCCCGAAGGAGAAATTCCCCATCATCTCGAAGAAGGTGTGATGGCGCCGGGTAAACCCCACCCGATCGAGATCGTTGTGCTTCCCGCCCGCCCTCACACATCGCTGGATCGAGACGCATCGTGGAGCCGGCGGCGGCTCCGTCCCGAGAAAGGCATCCTTGAAGGGCACCATGCCGGCATTGGTAAAGAGAAGGGTTGGATCGCCCGGCGGGATCAGTGAGGAGGAGGGAACGCGACGGTGACCGACTCCTTCGAAGAAACCGTGGAAGCTGTTGCGGATGCGGAGGGAGTCCATGCCGCTACTCGCCTCCCCCGCGCCGCGTGCTCTTGGGAGCCGCCGGGGTTTCTGCCGGGGGAGCGGATGCCACGGATTCGGGAAGGCCCGCCTTCTCCCGGATGGCCCGGTCAAGGCTTTTTGCCAGATCGGGATGGGCCTTGAGATAGCCCTTGACGGCCTCTTTGCCCTGACCGATCTTTTCCGTCCCGTAGGAATACCAGGAGCCACTCTTTTCGAGAAGGCCGTGCTCGACCCCCAGGTCGATGAGCTCCCCGACCGAGGAGACCCCCTCATTGAAGGAAATGTCGAATTCCGCCTGTCGGAACGGGGGCGCCATCTTGTTCTTGACGACCTTCACCCGCACTCTGTTGCCCAGGACATGATCCCCCTCCTTGATGGATTCGATCCGACGAATGTCAAGGCGCTGTGAGGCATAGAATTTCAGGGCATTGCCTCCGGTCGTTGTTTCGGGATTGCCAAACATGACGCCGATCTTCATGCGGATCTGATTGATGAAGATCACCACCGTGGAGCTTTTGGAGATGGAAGAGGTGAGCTTTCTCAGGGCCTGACTCATGAGCCGGGCCTGAAGACCCATATGGGAGTCCCCCATGTCCCCCTCAAGCTCCGCCTTGGGAACCAGCGCCGCCACCGAATCGACCACAATCAGGTCGAGGCTCCCCGATCGAACCAGGGTCTCGGCGATCTCCAGGGCCTGCTCTCCAGAGTCCGGCTGGGCAATGAGAAGGTCTTCGGTCTTGACACCAAGCTTTCGGGCATATCCCAGATCGAGAGCGTGCTCGGCATCGATAAAGGCCGCCATGCCGTTCTTTTTATGAACCTCGGCAATGGCGTGAAGGGCCAGGGTGGTCTTGCCCGAGGACTCGGGGCCATAGATTTCGATGATCCGTCCCTTGGGATACCCGCCGATTCCCAAGGCAATATCCAAGGCCAGGGAGCCCGAAGAAATGACGGGGGTCTCGATGATCGGGGCATCCTTCCCCATTCTCATGATTGACCCCTTGCCAAACTGCTTCTCGATCTGGGACAGGGCGAGATCGAGAGACCTCTGCTTATTGGAATCCTTCTCCGTCAATGGACCTCCCACCGGCTTTAGGGAGTTTATCCCCTTTGGCCATGATGATTTGTTATCGGAGGGGGCACGAGCTCCCCCTCAAAGAATACACAGCCTTACAGCATCCCTCCCCCCGAAGCGGGGAAAAGGAGAAAAAGGTAATGAAGCAACAGGGCGGCCAGCAGACCTGCCCCCAGATCGTCGAGCATGATCCCGATCCCCCCGGGGGCCCGTTCAAGGAAGGAGACCGGGGGGGGCTTCAGGATATCAAAGACACGAAAAAACACAAAGGCAAGCCCGCCTCCCCACCAGGAGTGGGGAACCGCCAAAAGGGCCACTCCCTGCCCCAACCACTCGTCGATCACCACGACTGAAGGGTCCTTGAGCCCCGTATCCCGGATTGCCTGCTCCGAGGCCACGACCCCGACAACGGAGAGGAGTAAAAGAAGAGTGAGATACAAAGGGAGGCCGACCGGCGGAGCCAGCCACCAGAAAAGGGCACAGGCCGCGCTGGCCAGGGATCCCGGCGCCCAGGGAGATCGTCCGATTCCTCCTGTGGAATAGATCCAGAACCAGAGGGAGGGACGGGGAGGGCTAGCCATGGATCACGACCGGGGGTGCGCTCCCAGAGAACGAACATGGCGATCGAGCGCCTCGTAGAAGTCTTCTCCCATGAAAAACTTTATCGTTCCGGCCATCGACTCGTAGAAGAGAGGGCCAAGACCACTTTCATGGCATGGAAGATGGGAAAGGAAGGGGGTTGTCTGTACACCCAGGACCTTCCGCCCATTCTCCTCATAGATGGCCAGGGGATACTGGACGCAGTCCACCGGCTTGAGCGCCATCCAGGAGATGTCATTGGCCAAGGCATAGGCATGGATGGAGCAATGCTCGAGTCCTTCTGGACTCTTTGCCAGAAAGATGCAGGAATCGTGGTCATTGCCCCGAACGATGAGGTTACAGCGATAATCCTCTTCGAGGGGGAACATTCTTGCCATGGCCGCCACCTCGTCGACATCAAGCTCGCATCCTTCGGGGCACTGCTCCGTGCAGACTGCCTCAAAGCCACCGCGTGTCTCGTAGATCTTTCGTCGCTCCGGATCCATGAACGGGAGGATTCCCTCCATGTGCGCCTCGATCCGGGCGCGCTCACCGGGAGCCAGGATATTCGATCGATAGCAGCAGGTTGAGTGGCAGTTCTGCAGGACCACATCACAGGTATATGTCGTCGTCCAAAACTTCGGATCGACAAGAATGCCTGAAATCTCTGCGTAGTTGGGGCGAATTCCAGGAAAGGGAACAAAGGCTGTCGTCGACATCAGGGCTCCGGCATGGGATCGCACACCCTCCCCGGGACCGTCGAAACTCGCGCCGGCCACAAGGGAGATATGCGTCCACAGAGTGAATGGAAACAAACTGAAGAAAAAGGAATCGGTGAGAGCGTAGCAGGCATCGGGAGACACACAAAGTAAAGAAGCCTCTAACCACTCAGAAGCAAAAGGCAAAATCGCAAGATCTCGCCGATCCGGTTTCTTGAAAAAAACCCGTCTTTCAGTATAATTCCTTTGACATGATCCGTAAAGCGACGACGGCTTCCCCGAGGGAGTGGCAGGCGGCAACCTCCCCACACACCGGCCATACACCGGGTAAGATCGCGCCACTCGGTTCAACATGACAGAAACGCTCCGAAGGAGGATCGCATGAAAGATTTTTTCCGTTCCCGTTCTCTGCCCGGCCGGGATTTTCGTCCACGCCCCCTCGCAATGGCCTTGCTTATGGGCGCGACATTTCTGATCACCGGGCATGGAACCGGGACGGCTCTGGCAAAAACCACGCGAGAGAAGGTCCTGTTCGTGACCCAGAAAGGCTCGACGGAGAAGACCCTTTCCCTGGACTTTGCCCCCTCGCGCCGCCTCCACTACAACAAGTTCTGGATGGACATTACCCGGACGAAACCTTATGTTGATGCCAAAGGGCGAAAGATCGTCATCCCGGACACCAAAACCTTTCGGGGAATCAATGAGATCACCATCCGCTTCTGGCATCCGCGCCACGAACCGAATCTCCTCGACGCCATCGTCGTGAAGGCCTACGACAAGAATGGCCATCTGGTGAAGCACGGAGCCTTCGACCGGGGAGTCTTCGTCATTCTCCTCTCCAACAGCCTTTTCAAGGGAAATTTTGTCCGCTTCGACGGGATCGGCCATTACGTTCCTGGAGACAAGTCCCTCTATGTGAAAGTCATGGTCCGGAAGACCCACAAGGTGGCCATCCTTCCCTTCGCGGACTTTATCAACGACTTTACCCGCCAGATCAACACCCAGCCCGTCGTCTCCTGGGCCGTCAAGTAATCCCGCACTGAAGAACCGCCTTGGCACTCCGGGGAGGAGCCCCTCCCCGGACCCAACTTAAACACTGTAAAACAAAAGATAAAAATATTGCTTGCAATCCCTAAAAAATCGTGTATATTCTGACCGATTGTTGACCGGGAACCTGCTCTGCCCTGACAATAACAAGGAATGGCAGAAAGTATGGTCCTGCAAGACCGACCGGAGCACCCGAAAAAGACCGTGTCCCATCGGGCTTCCTGTTGGCTTTCCCTGCAACAAAGGAGCGTTGTCGTGACTTCCCCCGAAATACTCACGACTGGAGGCGCCACCTTGGCCTTCCGTCCGTGGAGGAATGAACACCGTACCTTGACTGCAACCGATCCCGGCCTTTGGCATGTCTGGCCAAAAGGCTTCGGGTTGACCTAACGACCTCACGACAGGGGGTGCCGAGTGCACGCTTTGGGAACACAGCTTCTCGTCGAATTGAAGGACTGTCAGTCCGAATCCCTTTCCGATCCCGATTTCGTCCGTAACGCCATGATCGAAGCCGCCCTGGCGGCCAAGGCCACCATCGTCGATGACAAGTTCCACCACTTCAGCCCCTTCGGGGTCAGTGGGGTTGTCGTCATCGCGGAATCCCATCTTGCCATTCACACCTGGCCCGAATATCGCTATGCGGCGGTCGACGTCTTTACCTGCGGCGACACCCTTCAGCCTGAAGTGGCCGCCATCCATCTTGCCCGGGCCTTCCAGTCCCACAATCCCAGCATCCACGAGATCAAACGGGGAATCATCGGAATCTCCAACGAAAAGATTGCCCACAAGATCGAAGGAGAGGCCAATCCCTCTCTCTCCGGAAACAGTTCCGACAACCAGGGGAAAGGAATCGAATCGGATGAGCCAAGCGAGAGCCTCCAAGTGGTATATTGAGTACGCGGCCCCGTCCCTGGGTCACATGCACGGGATTGACGGCATCATCGTCTCCCGGCAAACCCAGTTCCAGAAGGTCGACATCCTGAAGACCAATGTCTACGGAAAGGCGTTGGCACTCGACGAGAAGATGCAGTCGACCCAGGAGGACGAGTTCATCTACCACGAGGCACTGGTCCACCCGGCAATGATCGCCCATCCTGCCCCGCGTTCGGTGTTTATCGTGGGAGGGGGGGAAGGAGCCACCCTCCGGGAGGCCCTCCGCCACCCCACCGTCGAGCGGGCCGTCATGGTGGATATCGACGATCAGGTCATCTCCCTCTCTCGGGAACATCTTCCCGAGTGGCACCAGGGAGCCTTCGACGATCCGCGGGCCGAGGTCATCTCCACCGATGCCCGAAAGTATCTCGAAGAGTCAAAGGAAATCTTTGACGTCATCATCACCGATCTCTCGGAGCCGGTGGAGGAAGGTCCCGCCTACCTTCTCTATACCCGGGAGTTTTACAAGATCGCCTGCGACCACCTCTCGCCTGGCGGAACGATTTCGGTTCAGGCCGGTTCGGCCGCCCATCCCTTTCTCCTTGCCTTCTCTTCCGTCTACCAGACGATGAGAACGGCCTTTCCCACCGTCCGGGGATTTTCGGTCAACATTCCCTCCTTTGGCCTGCCTTGGGGATTTACCCTGGCATCAAAAGGTGTCGACCCCCTCTCCATGAGCCGTGAGGTCGTCGACCGGGTTCTGGCCGAGCGAGGACTCTCGGATCTGCGCTTCTATGACGGACTGGCCCATCAGGGAATTTTTGGGCTTCCCCGACATATCCGTGCGGGACTCGACAGCGCCAACCTCATCATTGAGGACAACCACCCCATCTTCACCTACCACTAGGCGATCCGACTCTCCATGGACCAAAGCAAAACCCCTCTTTTCGACGCAATGGTTGCCCTTGCGGAAAGCCGAAAGGTCTCCTTCCATACTCCCGGCCACAAGAGCGGAAAGGGAATTTCCACGCGCTTTCGGAAATTTGTCGGGCCCCGCGTCTTTTCCATCGACCTGACATGCCTCGACGAGGTGGACTCCCTTCAGAAGCCCCGCGGAGTGATCAAGGAGTCCCAGGAGCTGGCCGCCGAGATTTATGGAGCTGACCAGTCCTATTTTCTTGTCAACGGAACCTCCGGGGGAAACCAAGCCATGATCGTGGCCACACTCTCTCCCGACGAGCCTGTCCTTGTGACCCGGAATGTCCACAAGTCCGTGATCTCGGGCATGGTCATGACCGGGTGCCGCCCCGTCTTCATTCCGTTTCGCTCGGGACACAATGCCTCGTTTCCCCTCAATTACGGAACGGCGGACATTCTTGAAAGTCTTGACGCCCATCCGGAGATCCGGACTCTCTACCTCACTTCCCCCAACTACTACGGCGTGACGGTGGATCTGGCCAAGGTGGCGGAAGCCGCCCACTCCCGGGGAGTGCGGGTCCTTCTCGATGAGGCCCATGGCCCCCACCTGCACTTCCACCCGGAGCTTCCCTCGTCAGGCATGGCCGCCGGAATCGACCTGGCGGTCCAATCAACCCACAAGATCATCGGAGGGATGACCCAGGCCTCCATGCTCCATGCCCGGGCAGAGCGCATCGACATCGCCAGGCTGTCAAGCGTTCTTCGCTATCTTCAGACCACCAGCCCCTCCTACATCCTGATGGCCTCGCTCGACCTGGCGCGCATGCAGATGGCAACAGAGGGAACCAAGCTTCTGGGGCGAGCCCTGGAGCTGGCTCGATGGGCCCGACTTAAAATTCGGGAAATCCCTGGACTCAAGTGCGCCAACCGAAGCGAGATCAAGGCCCTGTCAGCCGGAGAAAACGACCTCGACGAGACAAAGCTTACCATTGATGTCCGCGGGTGGGGCGTCACAGGCTACCAGATCTCCCAGCGACTGAACCTCGAGTTCGGAATCCAGGTGGAGATGGCCGATATCGACCATGTGCTGATCATCGTGAGCATCGGTGACCATCGGGGCGATCTCGAACGACTTGTCTCCGCCCTCCGGACCCTCTCTGCAGAAAATCGAAGCCTCTCCCAACGGCCCCCCGTTCCCTCCATGGTCTTTTTCGACAATCTGCTCCGGATGACCCCGCGGGAGGCATTCTTCGCCCCTCATGAGACTCTTCCCCTTGAGTCCTCATCGGGAAGAATCGCCGCGGACATTGTCACGGTCTACCCCCCCGGGGTCCCTCTTCTCCTTCCCGGGGAAGAGATCACCCCGACGGTCATTGACACACTGTGCCGCTTCCGGGACTCGGGGGCGACCATGGACGGCCTCGACATGACCAATCGTCTGATTACGGTCGTCCGGAACTAACCTCCTTTCCCCTCCCCATTGCAGGGAACCTTCAGAGCGAGGAGAATAAAGAAACAGCCTTTCCTTTCGCCCAGGAGTTCATCATGCGTCAGAAGTGGCCCCTTGTGGCCCTCGTCTTCGTCACCGCCCTTTACTTCGGGGGGCAAGGGCTCCTTGATCTGTGGGCCCGTCTCCTCTGGTTCTCCTCCAACCATCAGACCGCCGTCTACATGAAGCTCCTCGAGGTCCGCGGGGAGATTTTTGGCGGCGCCTTCCTTCTCTTTTTTCTCATTTTCTCTCTCATTCTGCGTCCACTTCTTCGGGGAACGCCGGGGATCACTCTGGGCCGCCATATCCCCGGAGGGCCGCCTCCGCTTACACTGGAGGCATCATTCGTCCGCCGCGCCTCGGAGATGGCGCTTCTGCTGCTTTCGCTCTTTCTGGCACTCCCCTACTCCGGAACGGGAAATGCCCTGAGGCTCCTGGCCGCCATCAACGCTCCCGCCACACCGGAAAGAGATCCGATTCTCCACCTCCCCCTCTCGTTTTACCTCTTTCATCTTCCGCTCTACGACGACATTGTCTCCCTGACCCTAGAAGCCTTCCTGATCGCAGCCTTTCTGGCAGCCATCATGGGTCTGATGACCCGACGTATCTTCTTGGGGGAAGGAACTGTCCGCTTCGACCCGAGCCTTCTGCGTCCCCTCCTTCACGCCCTCGCTGGCATTTCCCTTGTTCTCTCCATCGAGGCCCTGCTGGCCCGAACCCGAACCCTCCTCTCACGCCATCAGGGATTTTCCGGAGCCTCCTATACCGACCTCCATGCCCGGATCCCGGTCTCAACCCTTCTGGCCGGCACGTTGGCCCTTTTGGCTCTGGCACTCCTCGTGGAAAGCTTCCGGGAGAAAAAAATCCTCTCAAAATCATTGGCCATGACGGCAGGAACCCTTTGGGTCGCAGGGCTTTTGATCTTCCCCTGGGGACTTTCGCGATTCGTGGTTCTTCCGAATCAGTTTAACCAGGAGAAGCCCTTTATCGGAAACAACATCGAAGCCACCCGCAAAGCCTTCGGTGTTGACCGGGGAAGGTCCGAAAGGATCGCCACACTCTCCGACCTGACATCGGAGGACATCACCCGCAACATGGCCACCATCCGGAACATCCGGCTCTGGGACCACCGACCGATGTTGACGACGGTCCGTCAGCTCCAGCAGATCCGGACCTACTATACCTTCCCCATTCTGGCCACCGACCGCTACATGCTTGACGGCTCCCTGCGGCAAGTGCTCGTGGCTCCCCGGGAGATCTCCTACCCAAACCTTCCGAGCCCCAACTGGATCAACGTGCACCTGACCTATACCCATGGCCACGGACTGATCATGTCCCCCGTGAATCGCGTCACAAACGAAGGGCTTCCCGAGTTCTGGCTCCGGGACATTCCGCCCGTCTCTTCCGTGCCGCTCACACTCCTCCATTCGAGGATCTACTATGGTGATCAGGCGTCACCCTACGCCATCGTCAATACCCGGATCCCGGAATTTGACTACCCCAAAGGGCGCCAGAACATCTCCAACCATTACGATGCCAAGGGAGGAATTCGGCTCTCCGACCCCTTGCGGCGGCTTCTCTACTCGTACGAGTACGGCACACTCAAGATCTTTCTTTCCAGCGCCATTACCCCGGAAAGCCGGATCCTGGTTCACCGGAATATCTTCGACATCGTTCACAGGCTCGCGCCATTTCTCTCGCTCGACCCGGATGTGGTTCCCATCATTGGCCCCCAGGGGCGACTCCTCTGGATGATGGACGCCTATACCACCTCACGACATTACCCCAATGCCACGGCCATTTCCGCCGCCAAAGGATTTTTTCACATCAGACGCCTCTTTCAGGGAGGCCACAGTAAGGCGCTGGCCTCGTGGAAGGGGGAGGTCAACTACATCAGAAATCCGGTCAAGGTCCTCATCGATCCAAAAACCGGCATGGCGCACTTTTATGTCATCGACCCCTCCGACCCCATTCTTGAGGCCTATCGCAAAAGCTTTCCCACACTTTTTTCTCCTCTTTCCGACCTTCCGGCAGAGGTCGGCTCCCATCTGAGATTTCCCCCGGCACTCTTCTCGCTCCAGGCCAGCATTCTGGCCGCCTACCACATGACCGACCCTCAGGTCTTCTTCAATCGTGAAGACCTCTGGTCTCTTGCCACACGGGATGACCGTCCTTTGGCTCCCTACTACATGGTCATGCGCCTTCCCGGAGAGACTCAGGAAGAGTACGTCATGATGCTTCCCTATACCCCTGCCCATCGGGACAATCTCTCCGCCTGGCTCGTTGGGCGACAGGAACGGGGACATATGGGGGAGCTTCGCATCTACCGCTCCCCCAAGGAGCGTCTCGTTTATGGTCCCAACCAGATCGAAGCTCGGATTGACCAGCAGGGCCCCATTTCAAAACAGCTGACTCTCTGGAACCAGCAAGGATCTCATGTGGTCCGGGGAACGCTTCTCATCATCCCTGTGGCCCAGTCACTCCTCTATGTGGAGCCGCTCTATCTTGCGGCCACCAGCCCAGGGTCCCTCCCGGAGCTCAGGCGGGTGATCGTCTCCATGGGTGACCGGGTCGTCATGAAAAAAACTCTGGCGTCAGCCCTCGAGGCCCTCTTTTCAGGGGCCCCTCCGGCGGGGCTCGAACGATCAGGAACTCCGGTATCGGTGAGCCATCCCGACAAGGGACTGCGGCGATTGAAACAGCTGGGACGGGAAGCGGAAGAGGCCATGAAAAGGGGGGATCTCTCCCTCTTTGGGGATCGGGTCCAAAAGATCCTGAAGGCCCTAGAGGGGCAGTGAATGGCCCCGGAAGAGGCGAGGGGGCGAACTCTCAAAAATAATCGTGACTCCTTGGGTGATTTACGTCACTGACTCTCTCTTGAGTTCGCGCAAACCAAAGGGTAAGCTTGAATTATTAGCAAAGACTATCCTACCTCAAGGAGGACACTCTCATGAAAACACGAAAAAGAGCCAAAAGTGCCGGGGTCCTTGCTGGCGGGATTTTTGTGGCACTTTCCGCAATCTCTCCCGTCATGGCCCACTCCCTGGGGGCCCCTCCCCCCGTTCACCCGCCCATCCATCCGGCCGCCATTCATGGCCATCCGGGAGGAGGCGCCAATATGGGTCTGGCCCATATGAGTCCGACCCCGGCAAACTTCGGGCAGACGGTCTCCGGAGTCGCCTCTACCCAAGGGCAGACGATTTCTCAGGATGCCAGGTCGGGGATGACGGGTCAGGCTCTCTCCGCCGTTGCCAAACAACACGGTCAGATGGTCTCCGGCGTGGCGACGGGCACGACCCCGGCGGCGCCACCACCACCGCCTCCCGGTGGAGCACCACCGCCACCACCTCCTGGGGGAGCCCCGGCACCCGCCCCGATACCGGCCCCCTAGGGCCAGGCCCCCTCTCGACAGTCCTTCATCATGGGCACTCCCTTCCTTTAAAGCAGACGGGGTGCCCATTCTTTTTTATTCCGTTGACTTTTCAGTAGGCATAGTAGAAAGACACCCCTTCATAGCCCCCGATCCCCGGCCAAACGGACGAGTTGAGCACACCCGCTTCCAGCGAGAATGTTGTATGCAGGAGCGGAAGTTCCGTGGAGAGAATCCCGCCAAACTGCACTGCCGCATAGCTGTCATTTCCCTGAGCAATCAACTCAGGACCGGCATAAAAGAGGGCCTTCCGGTGGAAAAGCTCTCCGGCATCCATCATATAGCGGCCTTCGCCCAACAGATAATTGATGCTGCCGATGTAACTTCCGAAGAGGTCCAGCGATCCCGGACCCAACGAGTTCAGCAGAAGCTCGGTCTGCAGGTAGATCCCCGAGACGTCACTGACAGGGGTCAATGTTTCGTCGACATTGAAATACGCCCCCCCGATGTCTCCCTCCCAAAATCCCCAGGAGGCCGGGATTCGCACCCCAACGGCTCCCACTCCTCCCAGGTAGGACTCACGCGTCAGGCCGTTCACGGACTGGTCTGGGGAGATTGCCGGCTGGTTGAAGTCAATCACGTTTCCCGCCACAAAGACATGAAGAAATGCCGGCTCCGAGCCTGAGGAAAGCGCCTTGACCCCGGAGAGAGGAAAGAGGCCTCCCACCATCGCATCATAAAAGGCCGCCTGCTGAGAAAAGACCATTTCCCCTCCGGAGACTTCCAGAATCGGTGCCGAATCGGCCCGGCAAAAGGAGGGAGCCATCAGGAAAGACAAACCGGCAAGATAGGCGACAAGAGCGGTCTGCGCCCTTCCCCGAAAAAATGGAACCATATGGAACTCCTCGAATAAGGGAGGAAAATTGAAGGCAAAAGAGAAGGAAAAGTACTTACGAAAAGCGCAGGAGATCTCGGGCAATGGACAGGGCCGAAGGGGAGATCTTTTCTCCTCCCAGCATCCGGGCGATCTCCCGGACCCTCTCCTCACCCTCGACAAAAAACGCCCGGGAGGTTGTACCGTCCTGATCCGAAACCTTCTCCACAAGAATGTGACGATCGCCCTTGCGAGCCACCTGGTGAAGGTGGGTAATGGAGATGACCTGTCGGGTCTGTCCGATTTCCCGAAGGAGGTCTCCTAAAACCTCGCCCACCTCCCCGCCGATTCCGGAATCGATCTCATCGAAGATGAGGGTCGGGACAGGATCCTTGTCGGCCAGGACCCGGGTAATCGCCAACAAGACCCGAGAGGTCTCCCCTCCGGAGGCCACCTGTCCCAGGGGCTTTTCCGGCATGCCCGGATTGGCGGAAAAAAGAAACTCCACCTGTTCAGGACCATAGGCTCCCCCGAGATCTCCCTCGTAGGGAACCATTGAGACGGAGAAGGAGGGATGATCGATCCTGAGTCGCCGCAAGGACTCCTTCACCGCCTCAGAAAAGCTTCCGGCCGTCTTTTTTCGCTTCGCCGAAATCTCCTGACCCACCTCCAGCAAACGTGCATGAAGATGGGAGATCTCCTGATCAAAGGCCTCAAGCTCCCGGTCAACCTCGCCCGGATCGTCTCCCTCCGACTCCTCGAGAAAGTTCACCAGCTCCTCCGGACGGACATGATATTTTTGAGCCAGCCGGCGATAGAGGGAAAAACGGCTCTCCAAAGTCTCAAGTTGCCCGGGATCAAGCTCAAGTCCCTCCTGATAATGCCGGAGCTCCCCTGCCAAGTCCTTGAGAATCTCCCGGGCCTCTCCCAATCTATCCCGGAAGATCTGGGCCGCCGGATCGAACCCCAGAATATGATCAATCTCGCCAGAAATGCGACCGATGTGGACAAGGACGCTCTCTTCATCCTCGCTAAGCATCTGGTAGGCCCGTCCCGAAGACTGAAGGATCTCCTGAAGGTTCAATTGGGCAGACAAGGTCGCAGAGAGCTCCTCGAACTCTCCCGGGCGGCCGGAGAGCAAGTGTGCATCTTCATGGCGTTCCCTGATCTCCGAGAGGGAGCGGTCAAGATTGGCCTTGCGTTCGAGAATCTCGAGCCGTTCCCGCCGCTTTGCCAGAATTTCCCGACGCAGACGCTCGTATTCTGAGGCCAAGGAGGACGTTCCGGCATATTCATCGAGAAACTGACGATGATTTTCCCCGCCACTCATCCGGAGGCTTTCCCCCTGTCCGACAAGATCAAACAGCTGAAGGACCAGTGAAGACAGCTGGGAGGTGGAGACCGCCTGCCCGTTGACTGTCTGACGAAGGCGACCGTTGGAAGAAATGAGGCGCCGGATCACAATGTCGTCATCCGGCGTGAGAATCTCTGAAAGAGCCTCGGGAATGGGGGAGGAAAGAGGGGAAAAAAAAGCTTCGACAACAGCCTCGGAGCTTCCGGGACGAACAGAAAGGTTCCGGGGCTTTTGCCCCGCAATCAAGGAAAGGGCATCGACAAGAAGGGACTTCCCGGCACCGGTTTCACCCGTGATAACGGTCAGCCCCCCGTCGAATGAAAGAGAGATCTCCTGAATGGTGGCAAATGAGGCCACCCGAAGGTGGGAAAGCACCCCGGTCAGGCCGCCAGAATTTCTTCGATCTTGTCCTTGAAGGTCTTCTTGCTCTGGGCGCCCACCAGCTTGCTGACGATTTTCCCGTCCTTGAAGAAGATCAGGGTCGGAATCCCCATCACCTGGTAGCGAACAGCAATCTCCTGATTGTCATCGGTGTTGAGCTTCATGAAGGAGACTCGTCCCTTGTACTCCTCGGCCAGCTCATCGACCACGGGAGCCACCATCCGGCAAGGACCGCACCACGGGGCCCAAAAGTCGACCATGACAAGACCTTTCGACTCGAGGACCTTCTTGTCCCATTCTGCAGTGGTGATTTCCGCGACATTTGCACTCATAAAATGCTCCTTCTTTTAGGTTTTGAGAGCCAAACAGATCCCTGTCGACGATCTTCACGGAGCTTCAGTCGACCGGCATCCCTCGGGTTCTTGTATCTTTTCATTCTACACGATCCGTGTTCCCAAGGGAAAGACAGGCGAGCCCTGGAAATAAGGCACCCTCTTCCGGAAAGATTGACAAGAAAAAAAAAGGGGGGCCGGAGCCCCCCTTTCGTTTCGGAGACGATCTTAGTACATGTCGCCCATACCGCCGGCACCGGGCATTGCCGGACCCTTGGCTTCCTTCTCGGGGATATCGCAGATCATCACCTCGGTGGTCAGAAGCAGACCAGACACGGAGGCCGCGTTCTGGAGCGCACTCCGGGTCACCTTGGTCGGATCGATGATTCCGGCCTGAATCATGTCCACGTAGGTCTCAGTGGCGGCATCAAAGCCCATGGAGCCCTTCTCCGAACGAACCTTCTGGAGAACCACCGAGCCTTCGAGGCCCGCATTGTGAGAGATCTGGCGCAGCGGCTCTTCGAGCGCCCGCTTGATGATGTTGACACCGATCTTCTGGTCGCCTTCGGCTTTGAGGTGATCGAGAACAGCCGAAGAACGGAGAAGGGCAACGCCTCCGCCGGGAACGATTCCTTCCTCGACAGCGGCCTTGGTAGCGTGGAGTGCATCCTCGACGCGCGCCTTCTTTTCCTTCATTTCGGTTTCAGTGGCAGCGCCCACATTGATCACGGCGACTCCGCCGACGATCTTCGCAAGCCGCTCCTGAAGCTTCTCCCGATCGTAATCGGAAGTCGACTCTTCGATCTGGGCCTTGATCTGCTTCACACGGGCCTGGATCTTCGCATGCTCACCCGCCCCCTCGACGATCGTGGTGTTATCTTTGTCGATGGAAACGCGCTTTGCCCGTCCGAGGTCGGAGAGCTTCACGTTTTCAAGCTTGAGACCGAGATCCTCGGCAATCATCGTCCCGCTGGTCAGCACGGCGATGTCTTCGAGCATGGCCTTTCTCCGGTCACCGAAGCCAGGAGCCTTCACTGCCGCCACATTCAGGGTGCCGCGAAGCTTGTTGACCACGAGTGTCGCCAGGGCTTCACCTTCAACCTCTTCGGCGATGATGAGCAGGGGACGGCCCATCTTGGCGATCTGCTCGAGAATCGGGAGAAGGTCCTTCATGTTGCTGATCTTCTTTTCGTGGATCAGGATGTAGGGATTGTCCAGGACAACCTCCATGCGCTCCTGGTCGGTAACGAAATAGGGAGAAACATATCCGCGGTCAAACTGCATTCCTTCGACCACATCAAGAGAGGTCGACATGCTCTTGGCCTCTTCCACGGTGATCACCCCGTCCTTGCCAACCTTATCCATGGCATCGGCAATGAGACGACCAATCTCAGCATCATTATTCGCCGAGATCGTGGCAATCTGGGCAATCTCCTTCTTGTCCTGGCACGGCTTGCTCAGCTTCTTGAGCTCCTCGATCACAGCCGCGACGGCAAGATCGATTCCGCGCTTGATGTCCATCGAATTGGCACCGGCGGTCACATTCTTCACTCCCTCACGGTAGATCGCGTGAGCAAGGACAGTGGCGGTGGTGGTTCCGTCTCCGGCGATGTCGCTGGTCTTCGAAGCCACTTCCTTCACCAGCTGGGCGCCCATGTTCTCATAGGGATCCTTGAGCTCGACCTCTTTGGCCACGGTCACACCATCCTTGGTGATGGTGGGGGCACCGAACTTCTTGTCGATGACCGCATTGCGTCCCTTGGGACCAAGCGTGACCTTCACGGCGTCGGCCAGAGCCGTCACGCCACGAAGAACAGCACTCCGGGCCTCGTCACTGTAAACCATTTGTTTAGCCATATGTCGATCCTCCTGATTGATAGTCAAACAATGAATCCATTTTTATCTGCCGCCTCTTGGCGGAAAAGGCCTACTTGGAAAAGACGCCGAGGATGTCCTCTTCCCGAAGGATAAGGTAGTCGGTGCCTTCCATGGTAATCTTGGAGCCGGAGTACTTGTCAAAGAGGATGGTATCGCCCTTCTTCAGAGACTTGACGTCATCACCGATCTCCTCCACCTTGCCCTTCTGGGGCTTTTCCTTGGCGGCATCGGGGATGTAAAGGCCACCCTGGGTCTTTTCGACCTCCTCGGCATAGCTGACAAAAACGCGATCCTTCAACGGTTTAAACTTCATTCAAACCTCCCTCGTGTTTGGGGTTGTTCATCAGTTTTAGCACTCACATGACCTGAGTGATAAAAGCATATCAGAGGGAAAGAAGGTTGGCAAGCCCCTATCGAGAGTGCTAACAGCCACAAGGTGACGGGAGGGAAAAACACTTGAGCGGCAATGAGGAAAAACGGGCCGGGATGAACCGGCCCGGAGGGTATGTGTTGGGGTTAGCGTTCGATCCGCTTTTTGAGGAGAGAGACCGCCGCAACCAGCTGGGTATCCTTCTTTCCTGACGGAATCGGGTAAAGAAGATGCTTCTGGATATTTCCCCGGGGAATCACGATCCGTTGTTCTTTCCCGTCAGGGTTCAGGAAGTGATGTTTGAGGTCGACCTCCCGAGGAACCTCAATGGAGCGGGCTCCCTTGGGAATGAACTCCTTGACGATAAGGTCAGGAGTGATGCCGTAATCCTGTATGGAGCGTCCGGAGGGGGTAAAGTATCGGGCCGTGGTCAGGCGAAGGGCCGAACCGTCAAACAGCGGGAGGATGGTCTGCACCGATCCCTTGCCGAAGGTCTGCGTTCCAAGGATTGTGGCGCGATGGTAGTCCTGCAGGGCACCGGAGACAATCTCTGCCGCGGATGCCGTTTCTGTGTTGACAAGAATCACGATGGGAATCCGCGGGAAGCCATTCCCCCCATGGGAGCGGAAGGCGCGGGCCTGACGCCGCCCCTTCATGGAGACGACCGTCTTGCCATCGGGAATGAAGAGCGACGACACATCCACCGCACTGGTGAGAAGTCCCCCCGGATTGTTCCTGAGATCGATCACCAGTCCCCGCATTCCTCGGCGATCAAGTTTTTTCAGGGCTGCATCAAGATCCCGCCCCGTATTCTCGGAAAACTCCCGAATGAGCACATAGCCGATATGGTCGGGCATCATATGGAACTTCACGGTATGAATCTTGATGATCTCCCGGACAAGGTCAAAGTTTTTCGCCTGAAAAACTCCCTTGCGATAGATCGTCAGAACCACATGGGTCCCTGGCTTGCCGCGCATCTTTCGAACGGCTTTGGCCAGACCCAGGGTTGCCGTTCCGACTCCATTCACCCGGATGATCTCATCACCGCTCTTGATTCCCGCATTGAAGGCCGGAGACCCGTTAATGGGAGCCTGGACAAGAATATGGTTTCCGGAGGTTGTGATCTTGATCCCCACGCCGCCGAAACGACCCTGGGTGTTGATCTCGAGGTCATGATATTCCTGAGGAGTCATGTACTCGGAGTGGGGGTCAAGGGAAGCCACCATCCCCCGAATGGCACTGTCGAGAACAGGGCGGGCAGGAATTTTGTCCACATAGTCGTTCTGGATCAGAGCATAGACCATGGAAAAGATCTTGAGACTCTTATCGGTTCCCCCGTCGGCAAGAACAGCATGGCCCACTCCTCCGGCGAGGATCCCAACAAGAAGAAGTAGTATGACATTTCCGGTCTTCATAAGGATTTTCCAGCCACTACGTTTTGGACCCTTCATAAACTCAAAAAGACGCATCAATAATCCTCAATCCCAATCCCGGCATCTCCGGACAAGTTCCAGCCTCTGACACAATCCCATCCACACGTGCCCGAGTAGAAAGATTATCATTCATTTTTGTGCATTACAAGCAAAAATCCAAGAAAAACCCTTCGCCGGCATTGAAAAAGAAGGGAATGCCTCGCAAGATCTTCAAGCTCTCACTTGTGCGCCAGAAACCGCATCGGGCTCATCGGATGCCCCCGATGGGTCACCCCAAAGAAAAGTGTCGACTTTCCTTTGGTCCCCCCCCGTCCCACCGTCCCGAGGACCTTCCCTGCTGGTACGTGCTCCCCCTCACGCGCATAAAGCCGGTCGAGGTGGCCATAGAGGGTATAGAGATGGTTGCCATGGGAGAGAATGATCAATCGACCATATCCCGTGTAGGATCGGGCAAAAAGAACCTTCCCCGACCAGGCTGCCCTGACCTTCTCTCCGATGGGGGCGGCAATGTCGATGCCGTCATGAAATGTTCCAAACGGCTCAATGATTTTCCCTCGCAGCGGCCAAAGGAAGTGGCTTCTTCCCAAAACGGGAGGATTCCGATGGATTTCCCGTCGACCCTCTCGGCGTCTCCTTCTCTCAAGACGGACAATGAGCTCCATGAGTTTCTTGCGACGTCGCAGTATCGACTTGTTGTCCGCATGAATGGAGCCTTCCTGTTTCCTGAGTTGCGCGATCTCCGTCTTGATGTGCTCCATCTTTGTGGTGAGTCCCGACTCCTCCGCCTGCTGCCTTTTGAGAAGAGAAACCTCCCTCTTCTCAAGATCTTTCAGCTGGCTTCGGCTGCCCTTTAGATGATGCTCCTTGTGACGATATCCATGCACAAGGGAGGAAAGACGCTGGGACTGATCGGAGAGCACATAGGAGTGAACAACGCTTTCCGGAACAATGTCTACTCCGTCCATTCGGGAGAGGGCCTGCTCGGCCTTTCGGGAGAGGAGAACGCTTTCAAGGGAGCCTTTCTCCCGGAGATCCGCATCGACAATCGTGTCAAGCCTGTCAATGGCATGCTGGACCCTCCGGATGGCCAGCTTGTCGCGAATCTCTCGTATCTGGAGGCGTTCGATCTTCAGGTGAAACTCTTCGGCCCGAACCTTGAGGGAGAGAATCTTTTTTTTGAGTTTTTGACGACGTCCCCGGACCTGGATGATCCGGCGCTTATTTTCAAGGAGGCGTTTTTTAAGCGCCTTCATTTCCTTTTGTCGTTTTTCCAGTTGTCGATCGATGGAGATTTCATCCGCGAGGGACAAAGATATCGAGTGAAAAAACGTGAGAGAACAAAAAAGAAAAAAGAGGAGCACCCTCAAAGTTTGGCTTGAGTCCACCCATTGACGGAGAGAAAAAGAAGATTCACCGGGAGATCCCGTCTTCACCGAGAAGAGTCTCCGTGGCGTTGACCTCTAGAAGAGAAGAGGGAAGCGATGACTCCGCCCCCCAAGCCGCCGAGCAGCGAACACACAATGAACAGGAGCCACAATCGTCCCCCGAAAGGAATCGGGAGCGGAAGAGGAGCCAGGGGAGAGAGGGGTTCAGGGAAAAGAACATTTTTGAGGGACCAGGCGAACAAGAGAGCGGTGAGGGAAGAGATTCCTCCCATAAGGACAGAAGAAAAGACTCTCTGAAAGAAAGATGGTGGCCTCGGTCTTCGAGGAGTCGATTCGATCTCAGGACGCGAAGGGTCCGTCCGAAAGGTCCTGGTCCGAGGGAGGGATTCTGCCCCCTCCCCCGAATGTGAAAGGTGGACAAGACGGGCGACAAGGGGGGCTCCGACTACACCCCAATAGAGGGAGAGGGAGAGCGTCGCCAAGAAAAGGACAAGGAGAAGCCCTTTTCGAAGCTGCAAGGAAAGAGACATGAGGGAGTCCACCCGTGAGACCCAGTCCGGACTGTAGACTATATCCTGAATTCTGGCGTCATTATGGACGACCTGGGAGATCGAACGCACCATTTCGGAAAGACTCACGGGGGCCCCGTCAGGGGATTTTCCCGGGACAAGCAAGACGGAGAGTATGCGTTGTCGCGTCCGCCGTTCTGTCGGTCCTTGACCGGACTGAATCGGCATGGGAGAAACATTTCCCGCGCCCACAATCTTTTCAAGGGTCGTTTGAAGTCCCGATGCCTCCTTCTTCGGAGGAGGCCGATCAAAGACAATCAGGAGATGGGCCGAGGATGCGTCCCGAATTCGAATGGCTTCAAGAACCGAATAGGTCGAAAATGCCCAAAAAATCAACAGAAGGAGAAACGAGGAAAAAAGGATATGCGCCAGCACGAAGGAAATGGTTCTAAAGGAGGTAGAATCGGAGACACTCTCCGAAGGGCCGTCTGGGAAGGAGGAGGTCTCCCCCTCAACGCCGGAAACCTTATGGGATGAATCAGAACTCATCGGGATTTTGCCTGCGTCAGTAACTTCCGGCAAAAGAGGGGCCGGTGATGGGGAGAGAGTCCAAGTCGGAGAATGGCGTTTCGGTGCTCCTCCGTGCCATATCCCTTATGTTTAGCGAAGCCATATCCCGGAAAGAGCGCATCAAGCTTTTCCATATAGGAATCTCGGGCAACCTTGGCCACAATCGAAGCAGCTGCAACAGAGAGAACGGTTCTATCTCCACCCACAACTGTCCTCTGTTGGATCTCAACCCCCGGAATTTTGTCGCGCCCATCAACGGCTACGCAAAGCCGGGAATCTCTCATCAAGAAAGGCGGGAGCTGCTGCAATGCCCGATTCATGGCCAAAAATGTTGCCTGCCGAACATTCAGTTCATTGACCTCATCAACACTGGACCATCCGAGGGACACATGATCGGCCTCGGTATGGATCAGACGGGAAAGCTCATCACGTCTGTCTGAAGAGAGGCTCTTTGAATCGGCAATCCCCAGCCGGGAGAGACGGGACACCGGTGCAGAAAAAAACACACATGCTGCCACAACCGGACCAGCTAGAGGGCCTCTCCCCACTTCATCGACCCCCACAACAAGAGCCCTCCCCCCCCCCGAAGAGAGGAGGGAGTCCTCCCATGAGCCATCGGGAAAGGGAGGGGAAGAGAGCGGGCTATTCCTCGTTCTTGACCTCTTTGAGGCGAGCAGCCTTTCCCTTCTTGTCCCGAAGGAAGTAGAGCTTGGCGCGGCGGACGCGACCCGAACGAACACGGTCAATCTTGATCACCTGGGGAGAATGCAGGGGGAAGGTTCTCTCCACACCCACACCAAAGGAAATCTTGCGAACGGTCATCATGGCCCGGGTCCCGCCGCCACGAAGTCCAATCACAACACCCTCAAAAACCTGGATGCGCTCCTTTTCCCCTTCAACGACCTTGCTGTGGACCCTAACAGTGTCACCGACATTGACCGCAGGGGTGGTTTCCTTCATGAATAGTTGTTCGACCTGGTCAAGAACCTGCATCACACACCTCATTTTCGCCATCCAAGATGGCGTGGTTAAACGGAAATCCCCGACTTGGCCTCTCCGAGGTCGGGACGAACTTCCTGTTGTTTTTTCCGGGCGAGATCTTCCCGGAAGGATTTGATGGCCTCATGGTTTCCCGACAGAAGAACGGGAGGAACCTCCCGTCCCCGAAAAACCCGGGGGCGGGTATATTGTGGAAAGTCGAACGATCCGTTAGAAAATGTTTCGTTCTGCGGAGAGTCTGCATTGGACAGGACTCCCGGAATGAGCCGCACCACCGCATCGACCATGAGCGCGAAGGGCAACTCCCCGCCCGAGAGAACATAGTCCCCACATGACCATTCTTCAAAGGGATAACTGTCGAGAATCCTTTGGTCGACCCCTTCGTAATGGCCGCAGAGAAAAATAATCGGCCGAGCATCTTCCGACCAGGACTTTGCCACCGTCTGGACAAAGACCTTTCCCTGCGGGGAGGGATAAACAAGCCTCGGAAGCTTTCCGTCCGAAAGTGTTTCCAGTTCAGGAATCGCCACATCCAGCGCCGCTGAAATCGGCTCCGGCTTCAGGACCATGCCGCCGCCGCCCCCAAAAGGGTAGTCATCAACGGAATGATAGGATCCGATGCCAAATGAGCGCAGATCCCAAATATGATACTCCACAAGACCTTTTTGCCGAGCCCTGTCTGGGATGCTGGTGCCAAGAACGCTCTTCAGCATCTCGGGAAAAAGGGTGATCACCCCGATGTGCCGACAATGCTCCAACGGACGAAGACCTCCCTGTTCCCCCTGTCGACCTTGGGAACGAGCTCCAGGACAAAGGGACAGAGAACTTCCTGACCTGTTGCTGTTTCTATCGCGAGAAGATCCTGGCCTGGCCTGTCATAGTAGCCGCTGATGAAACCGACCGCCTGTTCGTCGTCGCAATCCCGAACAACAAATCCGACGAGATCGTCGAGCCTTTCGATCTCTGGATCATCTGGAACCCAATCGTCCTCCCCTTCCCAGAAAATCTCCCACCCAACAATTTCGCGAAGAGACTCCGGAGAGTCAAAACCTTTCCATTTCACCAGAAGAGATCCCGACTTGTCCATCGCATCTTCAAGAAGAAGCCTGCGGTTCCGAAGACCTTGCTTCCCGCCCCTGGAAGGAGTTCGCAAGAGGAAGGACTGACCGACATCCCCATAGAACCTGTTGGGGTTATCCGAGAGGAGATGAACACGTCCATAGCCGACAACCCCAAAGGATCGACCCATCCGACCCACAAGAAGGGCTGTCGCCTTCACCGGTTCCTCTCTCTGAATCGTCGTGTCTCCCCTAGGATTTTGACGCGGCTCTCTTGATCAGACGGGCCACGGTATCCGTGGGAACGGCTCCCTTGGAAACCCAGCTGTCGACCTTCTCCTGATTAATTCGAAGCTCGCCGTCGGACTGCTGAGGGGCATAGGTTCCGACTACCTCGATGAACCGTCCATCCCGAGGCATACGGGAATCGGCAACAACAATTCTGTAAACCGGCATCTTCCTGCGACCATGCCGGGCGAGTCTGATATGAACAGCCATGAATTCTCCTTACATTTCTCCCGATATCGTTATCAGGAGCCTGTTGTGATTGTCAAAACGGAAACATCGACCTGAGTGATCGGCTTCCTTTTGTCTTGAGGGCCGTCTTCATCATTCGACGGGCCTGGTCGAACTGGCGCAGAAGCTGGTTGACCTGCTGCACACTCGTTCCTGACCCTTGCGCAATTCTTTTTCTACGATTCCCATCAATGAGGTCCGGATTGGCGCGTTCCTTCTTTGTCATAGAAAAGATCATCGCCTCGACACGCTTGAGCTCTGCCTCCATGACGCCCATGTCGATCTTCGCTTTTAGCGAGGCGGCGCCGGGGATCATCCCCATCAGGTCGTCGATGGAACCGATCTTCTTCATGCTCTGGATTTGCTGCAGGAAGTCATCAAGATCCATCTTGTTCTTGCCCATCTTGCGGGCAAGAGCCTCAGCCTCGTCCTGGGAGACAACATTCTTGGCCTTCTCAAGAAGGGTCTGAATATCCCCCATTCCAATGATCCGGGAGGCCATGCGGTCAGGGAAAAAGGCCTCAAGGCGATCGAGCTTCTCCCCCATCCCGACAAACTTGATCGGTTTCTTCAGGACCTGTCGGATCGAGAGAACCGCACCACCACGCGTATCGCCATCAAGCTTGGTAAAGACCACACCATCAACCCCGATTTCCGCATCGAAGGTCTTGGCAACGCCTACAGCCTCCTGCCCTTGCATGGCATCCACAACCAAGAGGCATTCCTTGGGAGAATAGAGGCGACGAAGTTCCTTGAGCTCTCCCATCAAGGCCGAGTCAACAGTGAGACGTCCTGCGGTATCCACAATCACGACTTCATACATTCCCTCTATCACACGACGCTTCACGAGGGGGTAGAGATCGGAAGGGCGGGTGGTCCCGTCAGGAGGAAGCAGAACGGGAACGCCAATCTGTTCGCCCAGAACCTTGAGCTGATCGATGGCCGCCAGACGGGCCAGGTCGCTAGCCACAAGAAGAACACGCCGGTTCTGTCCCTTGAAGTGCAAGGCCAGCTTTGCTGCGGTGGTTGTCTTTCCCGACCCCTGAAGTCCCATCATGAAGATGATTGTCGGCGGCTTTGAGGCAAGGGCGATGGTCGCGCGGTGGTCCCCCAGAATATGGACCATCTCCTGGTAGACCTCGGCAATGACCTGCTGGGCGCCCGTCAGCCCTGACTTTTGGGCCTGCCCAACAAGCCTTGCGGAAAGGCCCTCAGTAAAGGACTTGACGACATCGAGACTCACGTCCGCTTCGAGAAGTGCCACCCGAATTTCTTCGAGGGTTTCCCCCACGAGCTGCTCTGTCAGCCCGCCGCGCCCGGTAAGCTTCTTGAAGATTCCTTCAAGACGGCCTGTCAGACTTTCAAACATGAGGTATTACTCTGCTGGCTTGGATTTGAGCATTGCCTTCAGAATTCGGCTCTGCTTGAAATAGGGAACCTTCTTCGAGCCAACAACCACCGAGGTTCCGGTCCGAGGGTTCCGAGCCTTTCGCTCCGATCGTGTCCGCACCCGGAGAACACCGAAGTCGCGAAGCTCAACCGTATCCCCTTCCCGCAATCCTTCCTTCATCGACTCGAGGAAGAGATCAATCATGATGCGTGCATCTTCCCGACGAATTCCAGGAAACTGTCTGGCCAGTTTTTGCACAAGCTCACCTTTGGTCATGGATTCCCAACACTCCTTCCCTACCGCTTGAGAATGGATAAAGACTATCGGACACCGGAAAACTCCGGCATGACAGACCAAAATCCGAAGGATTCCTTCCCCAGTGTTTCCCAGAGATGTCCGACCTGGGAAGACACCATCTTGTCTAAAAAGCTTTTTTCCGGAAAGCGCCGAACCACCGGCTTCCCAGATATATGGGCCATTTTGGCGGCCTCATCAAGAGCATCATTGTAGTCACCCAAAGAATCGACGAGATGGTTTCCAATGGCTGAGGCACCGGTAAAGACACGTCCATCCGCCAATGGTTCAATCGCCGACACCTGAAGATGGCGGCCCTTGGCAACGTCCCGAATGAACTGGCGATGCATTTCATCCAGGACAGACTGAAGATATGCCTTCTCTTCCGGCGTCATCGGACGAAAGGGTGAGCCGGCATCCTTGAGAGAACCACTCTTCATGACCTCACTTTGGACACCAATCTTTTTCATCAGATCTTCAAACTGGGCCAGTTCCATAATGACCCCGATACTTCCCGTCAAAGAGCCGGGAGAGGCAATAATACGATCACAGGCAGAAGCTATATAATAGGCACCGGATGCACCCACCGTTCCGATCGATGCAATGACGGGCTTTCCTGACTTTCTCGCCTTCATCACCTCTTCATAAATATCCTGAGAGGGCACGACGGCTCCTCCCGGACTGTCAATCCGGAGAAGAATGGCCTTGACCCTCGGATCGCGCGCCAAAGCACGGATCTGTCTGATGGGCTTTCGTGAGGAAAGAATGACGCCCGAGATACGAACAACTCCGATCTCGGCCCCTCCCACGATGGGAACAGAACGGCTAAAGAAGGCCGCACCTCTCCCCAAAACGAAAAGGATACCCAAGACAACCACAATAACAAAAAAAGCCCTAAAAATCTTCTTGAAGAGCATCCCATATCCCGAGGAAAAAAGAGAGAGAGGGAAGTCTCCTTCCCTCTCCGGACAACTCGCCCCAGTCCCATTTTCCTTCCGTAGGGTGAAACCGGAAGTCCAGGCTGCGGGCCAGGGCAATCAGGGTCTCAGGGGATTAAGCCCCTTCATCCGCTCCTTTGACCGACAGGCCAATCTTTCGCTCGCCCTTGTCGACCTTGACAATACGGACCTGAAGTTCGGTCCCGACCGGGAAGAGCTGGTCTAGACGCTCTCCGTTGGGCAAGTCGACCTCGCTGACATGCACAAGGCCCTCAACCCCTTCGGCGATTTCCACGAAGAAGCCAAAATCCATGACCTTTGTTACCTTGCCCTTCATGGACTGACCGACCTGGAATCGCTCGGGGATATCTGTCTCCCAAGGATCGGAGGCCATCTGTTTGTACCCCAGGGAAAGGCGCTGACGCTCCTTTTCAATCTTCAGGACAATGGCCTCGACCTTCTGTCCCTTCTTGAACATTTCGGAGGGGTGGCGAACATGACGAGTCCAGGAAAGATCCGAAATATGAATCAATCCGTCAATGCCTTCGTCCAGACCGACAAAGACACCAAAGTCGGTAAGACTCTTGACCTTTCCGGAGACGATCGTTCCGATGGGATACCGATCTTCAACGAGGTCCCAGGGATTGGGGCCAAGCTGCTTGAGACCGAGGGAGATCTTCCGGTTCTTTTCGTCGATCTTCAGAACCTTTGCTTCGACGGTATCCCCGACGGCCATGATCTTGCTCGGATGCTTGACCTCATGGTTCCAACTCATCTCCGTGATATGCATGAGGCCTTCGACTCCCGGCTCAATTTCCAGGAAGGCGCCATAATCCGTGATCGACACCACCTTTGCCGGAACCTTCGAGCCTTCAGGATAACGGGAAGCCACCGTGCTCCAGGGATCACTCTTGAGCTGCTTGAGACCGAGGGAGACACGACCTGTCTCCTTGTCATGCTTCAACACCATCACATTGATCTTGTCACCAACGGCCATCAGGTTCTGAGGGCTCGAGACACGCCCCCATGACATATCGGTGATATGAAGAAGCCCGTCAACACCGCCGAGATCGATGAAGGCCCCGTAGTCGGTAATGTTCTTGACAATTCCTTCAAGAACTTCGCCCTCCTTCAGGGATTCCATGGTCAGCTTCTTCCGCCGATCACGCCACTCCTCAAGAAGAACACGCCGAGAAACGATAATGTTTCCCCGCTTCTTGTTCATCTTGATAATGCGGACCTGGATGGGCTGTCCCACAAGGCGATCCATGTCCCGAACCGGACGAAGGTCGATCTGGGAGCCAGGGAGGAAGGCCTTGAGGCCGATGTCGACCGTCATGCCGCCCTTGATCCGGCTGATAACCTTTCCTTCGAGGACCTCCCCCTTTTCCGACAGGGCTTCGAGGGAATCCCACACCTTCATCCTGTCAGCCTTTTCCTTGGAGAGAACGAGGTTGCCCATGGCATCCTCTCTCTCTTCGAGATAGACGCTGATGCGATCACCCGGTTTCAGGCTCGCCGCTTCCTCATCAGAAAATTCGGACTTGGCAATGTGGCCCTCCGACTTGTAGCCGATATCGACGACAACTTCGGTGGGGAGCACGGCGATGACCGTCCCATCCACAACGGCCCCTTCCTCAAAGTTCTGAAGGGTTTCCGAGTAGAGGCGGTCCATCTCGTCGCGACCGAGATTTTCATCCTGGTCCACGACAGCTTCTTCTTTAAGATTGTTTTGGTTTGAAAGTGACATGCGAGTAGATCCTCCTGTTGCCAACACCGTTTTCCTACGGTATGGAATCTTTTCATTCTAACGCGAACCCGAGCGAAAGAAAAGTCTTTTTCTCCC
>DGKK01000051.1:21186-68880 GCA_002387725.1 Nitrospirae bacterium UBA4572 | reverse complement strand
AGTGGTGGAATGGTAGACACGCACGTTTGAGGGGCGTGTGGGGAAACCCGTGCGGGTTCAAGTCCCGCCTTCGGCACCATTTTTCCTCTTGAGCCAAATTTTGGCCTCCTTTTGTGAAAAGACCCCGCTCATGACCTATATTATCCGAGGCTTTCAAGTCGTCATGCCCTCTCCCACACCCTTTTCAGGATCCCGTCCTTGATCGAACTTGTGACCTCCGTTCAACCCGTTCTTCCCGATCGCTGGGAATCCCTCCTGGCGGCCGACCGTGAGGAGCTCTTCCGGATTCTCTACGAGCGTTCCTTTATCCATCGCCCCGACCGCCCCTTCACCCTCTCCTCGGGAAAGACCAGCCCGGTCTATGTCGACTGCAAGAAGACGACCCTGGGACACTCCCGAGCCCAGTACCTGATCGGGGACCTCCTCTATCACAGGATTTCCCGTCTGGACCCCGACGGGATCGGCGGGCTGACCCTGGGAGCCGACCCGATTGCCGTGGCCACCTCTCTTGTCAGCGGTCTCTACCATCGCTCCATCCCCGCCTTTGTCGTCCGCAAGGAGGCCAAGGGCCATGGGACAAAAAATCCCGTCGAGGGGGATCTTATCCCGGGAGCCCGGGTAGTGGTCGTCGAAGATGTTGTGACGACGGGCGCCTCGGGGATGAGGGCGGTGGATGTGTGCCGGGAGTGCGGGTACGAGGTTCTCGAGGTGGTCGCTCTCGTGGATCGGGAAGAGGGGGGGCGGGATCGCTTTGCCCAGGCGGGCGTCCCCTTCTTCTCCTTTTTTACCCTTTCGGACTTTCTCGCCCATGATCGGGAGATCCGGTCGGTCTGAGTTTGAGGAATACGCTCCTCCTGGGACTCCTCATTTGTCCGGAGAATCATCCCTCCCGAAATTCTCGCTTTTTCGATAGACTCTAAGGATTTGGCGAATCTAGGAGGATCTGATCCTGGTCTGATTTCGGGAGGTGTTGACCTCTCATTTCTCCTGGGGTATAGTGTCCTTTGCCAATAAGTCCGATTTTTGGACCACAGAATCCGGAATCATCGAAACCTAGACGCGGGGGTTGCTATGCCTTACAAGATGGGTTCCTTCAATCCGACCGATGCCAACTACGCCAACATGACCCTGACGGTCGTCTTCATCGTCCTCACGGGAGCCGCTCTTCTCACGGCCTTCACCATCATGAAGACCTTCGAAAAGTAAGACCTGCTTTTCCCCCTTCTGGCCTCCGGACCCCGGAGATCGAAGGGATAAGTGTTCCGGGTTTTCCCGGGTGGCGCACCATTTGGCATTATTCTGATGCATACATTCCTGAGGGCGGGGTTCTCCCTGACCTTGGCCGGAGACGGTCGGGTCCGGGCCTCCCGCCTTTTTTTTCCCTGTACTCCTGAACCGTTCGGGAAGCCTTGAAAAAATTCCTGCTGTACTCTCTTGTCATTCTCCTGATCCTCGGAGGGGCCTCCGGGGTGGCGGGGTATTTTGCCTACAAGAAAATCGTCGCGGGAATTCCTTCTGTCGACTTTCTTCGCCATTACGTTCCTTTTACGACCTCCCACATCTATGACCGAAACGGGCAGAAGATCGGTTCCTTCTACAAGGAGCGCCGCGAGTATCTTCCCCTGGGCCGGATTCCGCCGCTGATGGTGCACGCCATCCTGGCCGTGGAGGACGAGCACTTCTACGAACATGGGGCACTGGCGTATGGCTCGATCATCCGGGCGGCCCTCTCCGATGCCCTGGCCGGATACCTTCGTGAAGGGGCGAGCACCATCACCCAGCAGCTGGCGCGAAACATCTTCCTGACCCATCGGAAGACCTTTATCCGAAAGATCCGGGAGGCCCTTCTCTCCTACCGCATCGAAAAGGTTCTGACCAAGGACGAGATCCTCGAGCTCTATCTGAATCAGATCTATCTCGGGGAGGGCGCATACGGGGTGGCGGCGGCCGCCCATACCTATTTCGGGAAGGACCTTGCCGACCTGACCCTTCCGGAAGCTGCCATGATTGCCGGAATGATCCGCTCGCCGATCGAGTTTTCCCCGCTCCTTCATCCCGAGGCGGCGAAAAGACGGCAGCTGGTCGTCCTTCAGCGGATGGTCCAGGTCCATTACATTACGCCCGAGGAAAAGGCAAAGGCCTATGCCGCCCCCCTCGAAATCGTTCCCCCCTCCCATTCCGCCAGTCCCAGCGCCTATTTTCTGGAGTACGTCCGCCAGAAACTCGAACGAGAGATGCCCGCAAAAAAGCTCTTCGGGGGAGGGCTCCGGATTTTCACGACCCTTGATCTCCGGATCCAGCTCGCCGCGAATCAGGCCCTTCGCAAGGGCCTTCGGGCCATCGACCGCCGGCAGGGTTTCCGCGGAGCCATTCGGACCCTCAAACCGAAGGATCTCGTGGCCCTCCGGAGCAGGACGATTCCCGTCCCCTCGGCCCACGACCTTGAGGAGATTGTCGGCAAGCGCATCGATGCCACAGTTCTCTCCGTATCACCCAAGGAGGCGAGGCTTTCCGTCGACGAGCATTTAGGTCGCTTGACCTTGGACCATGCCCAATGGGCCAAGACCATTCTCACGCGGCCCGAGATCACCCGGGGACGAAAGGTTCTCAATCCCTTTTCCCTCGACAGGATCCTGAAGCCGGGCTTTGTGGTCAGGGTCCATGTCCTCTCCTCCCTTCATGAGAAAAAGGGGTGGGTCTTCGATGCCTCCCTCGACCAGGTGCCTCTCGTCCAGGGCGCCGTGGTGGCCCTCGATCCCAAGACGGGCGGGATCCTGGCCATGGCAGGGGGATACAGCTTCGCCCGGAGCAAGTTCAACCGGGCAGTTCAGGCCTTGAGGCAGCCGGGATCGGCCTTCAAGGTGATCGACTACGGAGCGGCTCTCGAGAAGGGGTATGCCCCGGGGTCGATCCTGAACGATTCTCCGTTGGTCTTTTTCGATCGCATTCACCATCGGGTCTGGCGTCCCAAGGACTTTGAGGCGGGATTTCTGGGGCCCGTTCCCATGCGAAAGGCCTTGGCCGAGTCGATCAACCTTGCGACGATCCGTCTCGTTCGTCGAGTGGGAGTGGGATCGGTCATCAACTTTGCCCGCCGGCTTGGAATTACAACACCGCTTCCCCACGACCTGACCCTGGCGCTTGGCTCTGCGACCGTCAAGCCGATCGAGATGACAGGAGCCTATTCCGTCATCGCCAACGGAGGTGTACGGGAGAAGATCCATTCGGTCGACCGGGTCTTCGACAACCGAAAAACCACCATTTACCGCTTTACCCCCGCTCCCATGCCTGTCTATGACCCTGCCGACAGCTATCTGATGGTCTCCATGATGGAAAGCGTGATCAGGGAGGGAACGGGGCGGGATGCCCTCTCCCTGGGCGTTCTCCTGGCGGGAAAGACCGGGACGACAAATGATTTCAAGGATGCCTGGTTCATCGGATTTTCTCCTGACCTTGTTGTCGGGGTCTATACCGGAATGGACGACCATCGCTCCATGGGGCGGGGGGAGTACGGGGCCAAGGCGGCTCTTCCCATCTGGATCGATGTCATGAGGGCCTCGCTCCCCTTCTTCCCGGGAAACCATGTCTTCAAGATTCCCGATGATATCGTCGACGTCAGGATCGATCCGGAGACGGGGCTCAGGGTGCCTCTCACGGCACAAAAATTTGTTGTCGAAGAATACAAGAAGGGATCGGAGCCCCCGGCGGAGTCGGCCACGGGATCTCCCCTCCCCGATGCGGGTCTCTATAACCTCGACGGGGCTCCCTGATCTCCCTCCTCTTCTGTTTTTCCCTTGCCTATGGCCGGTGTGACCCCTGCGGAAACAATCCCTCCCGCCCCTCCGGCTTCTCGCGTTTTTTGGGGGGAGACGGTATGATTTTCCTGCACGGGAATGGGCATTCAAGAGGAAGAGTGCCGGGCGTCCCCGGAGGGGAAGCTCCGGAGAGGGAAGTGTCGGGAAGGGAGAGGAAGAAAAGATGGGAGAGGACAAGGAATCGGAGAAGGGAAAAAAAAGGCCAGGAGAGGATGAGTCCGAAGGCCTGATCCGGGAGATCCGGCGGCTTCTTCACGAAAGCGATCGTCGGCTCGAGAGGATCGAGGCGGAGATCCGCGAGATCGACGAGAGAAATCGACGGGCGTACGAGAGCCTCGCCGGATCCCTCAAGCCCGACCGGAAAGAGTGGACCCTCATTGCAGGAGGCGCCGCGGTGGTGGCCGTTCTCCTGGCGGTGCTTTTTGTCGCCCTTCCCCGAAAGTCCCCTCCTCCCGCCCCCTCCTCGACGGGTCTGGCCCGACCCGACCAGATGGGGGAAAAGGATCGTTACGTGTATTTCGTGGGCCGCTGGTATCTTGGGGTCCGGGACCGGATGTCGACCTCCGAAAGAAAGTTCCTCGAAAACTACCTGAAACCCTTCGACAACATCGATGCCGATCTGAAGGCCCGAAAGGAAGCCGGCCTTTAGCTCGTCCCCCCAAGGACCTTCAGGTCAAGGGTGCCGCAATGCGTTTCGTCGTTCGAAACGCTCCCTTTATTGTCCCGTTGCCGGGGAGGATTTTCTTGGGTCCTGGGGACGGGTATGGCTGTCGACGTAGGCGGCAACATCCCAGGCCTGCTGGTCCGACAGGCTCTTGCCCTTGGAGAGGGGCATATTCATCCGGAGGAATCCCGCCAGTTCCCGCACGTTGGAAAATCCGGCTCCCTTGTTGTAGGAGTGGGGTCCCCAGACCGGAGGGAAGGCGACCTGGCCGAGGTCGGCCTGGGTGCCCTGGCCGTCGAGCCCATGGCAGAGGGCGCAACGGGCCTCGAAGAGAACCTTCCCCCTGCGGATGCTGGGGGTCCTGTCCGGCTTGGGAAGGCGAACGATCCCTTGTCCCTTGAGATAGAGTCCGATGGGGGCTCCCCGGGAGACCCAGTAGGCATAGGCGATAATGGCCTTCATGGTCTCGCTGTCCACAGGGGGAGGTGTTCCGTTCAGGGAAAAGCGGAAGCACCCCTGGATCCGTTCCTCAAGGGTGTTGACCTTATGGTTTTTTTCCCGATAGCGAGGATAGGTCCCGAAGGCTCCCCAGAGCGGGGCGCTATAGGGTTTGATTCCCCGGTCGAGATGGCAGGATTCGCAGGTGAGATCGTTTCCCACATATTTCTTGGCGTAGAGGTTGGTGTGGATGAAAATGAGTTCTCCCTTCCGGATCAGCCGGCCCAAAGGGCCGTCGGGGAGTGTGCCTTCCGCCGGAGGGGCAAAGAACTGGAAATTCTTGTTTCCTGATGCCAGGGCTTCGGCCGGAGAAATTGTGGCCGGAAGAAGCACAGACAGAAGAACAACGGAAGCCACTCGGAGCCACTCCGGGGACATAGGGCCGATTTTCATGGATGGTTGACCTCCTTGCCGTTCAGGTTTTCCGGGATCAGCCGGAGTCGTTTCGGGGAGTTCTTCTCGGGGATTTTCCCGTAGTCGGGAGGGGTGAGGCTGGCGAAGTACTGGGCGACGGCCTTGATCTCCCTGTTTTTGAGCTTCGATGCAATTCCCCGCATGAGACCTTCCGGGTCGTCCTTTCTGTCGACGACCGCGAAGCTCTTGATCTGCTGCATCAGATAGGTCTTGCTTTGGCCGGCAATATAGGGAAAGTTGGGAGGAATCCCCCGGCCGTCTTCCCCATGGCAGAGAATGCAGGCCGGGATGTTCCTGTCCCACAGTCCGCGCCGGGCAATGCGCCGGCCGAGAGGCTGGAGGGAGGGATCGAACTCCGAGGGGTCGTGGAGCTTGGGGGTGCGGACGGTCGAATAGTAAAGAGCCACGGCCCGGATGTCGCTTTTGGAAAAGTTCCTCACGACCCGACTCATGAAGGGGGAGAAGCGGGTCCCCTTCTGAACCCCCCGGATTTCCCGGTAGATGTAGGTGGCGGTTTGTCCGGCAATCCGGGGAATCCCCACCGAGGGCATCCCTCCGCCATTGATCCGGTGGCACTCGGCACATGCGGTCGATCCGGCAAAGCCGTTCCCCTTCATCGCGATGAGATGGCCCAGGGCGATCTCGGCCTCCCGGTTCCCATCGGACGCGGCCCGGGAAACCCCGGCCGGAGGGAGAACGAGCAGGAAAAGGGAGATGAGCAGAAACGCCTGCCACCGTCGAATGGGACGGGGCCCTCTCTGTGGGGGAGGATGGAGAGGGCTCCGGAGGAATCTGCGGAATAAGCGCAACATCGGGATTCTTCCTGACGACAGATGGTTACGGACGATTGGGGCGGGGGTCCCGACCCGCTTGCCTCCCATTATCGAATCTCTCGTGAAACTCTGCAAGGCGGGGGAGATCCCCCGAAGAGAAGATCTTCCGTGTCGGCGCCTCTTTGGAACGATCCGGAAGATGGGGCGTCTTGAACGCCATGAAAAAAATCCGCATAATCTGATCGTGATCCCCCCGATTCGCCTTCCTTAAACGTACGAACGATTTCAGACCGGGCGACCGTACTTACAAGTCTCTGATATATGAGGGAATTCTTTAAGATTGCGGCCGTTGTCCTTTTTTTGGGGGGGGCGACGGAGTGGCACATTGTCTCGGTCCGGCGACAACAATTTTTGCAGAAAACAGGTGATCGATGGCTGTACGTATAGGAATCAACGGCTTTGGACGGATCGGGCGCCTGACCTTCCGGGCCATGCTGGAAAAGGCTCCCACCTGTCGCCTCGGAGAGATCGAGGTGGTGGCGGTCAACGATCTGACCGATACCGACCATCTGGCCCATCTTCTGAAGTATGACTCGGTCCACGGGCCCCTGAAGCATGTCGTCACTGTCCAGAAGGACCACATTTCGGTCGATGACAAGCCGATCCGGGTCTATGCCGAGAACCATCCCTCCAAGATTCCCTGGGACGAGATGGGGGTGGATCTGGTGATCGAGTCGACCGGTCGCTTCGAAGACCGGGAGAGCGCCTCGGCCCATCTCAAGAAGGGGGTGCGGAAGGTCCTGATCACGGCGCCCGCCTCCGGGGCGGACTGTACCCTGGTCATGGGGGTCAACGAAACGGTGTTCGATCCCGCCAGGCATACGATCATCTCCAACGCCTCCTGCACCTCGAATTGTCTGGCCCCGGTGGTCAAGGTCCTTCACGAGGCCTTCGGCATCGAGCGCGGCTTCATGACCACCGTCCACTCCTATACGAACGACCAGAGGCTTCTCGATCTTCCCCACAAGGACCTTCGCCGGGCCCGGGCCGCCGGAGTCTCGATGATTCCGACCACGACAGGTGCGGCCAAGGCCATCGGCCTTGTCATCCCCGAAATGGAAGGCCGTCTCGACGGGACCTCCGTGCGGGTTCCGACACCCGACGTCTCCCTCAATGATCTGACGCTGGAGGTTCGGGTTCCCACGACGGTCGCCGATGTGAACCGGGTGCTCGAGGAGGCGGCCAACGGTCCTCTCAAGGGGATCCTGGCCTATACGAACCTTCCCCTGGTCTCCATCGACTACCGGGGCAACCCCCATTCGGCCATCGTCGACGGACTGTCGACCCGGGTCGTCCGGGAGAGGATGGTCAAGACCCTGGCCTGGTACGACAACGAGTGGGGGTATTCCTGCCGCGTGGCCGACCTCGTGACCTATCTTTGCAACCACTTCTCCTGACCCCGGCGCGGGGGACGTTCCGGCTCCCCGCCAGACAGCGAGGCCCTGTCCGGACAAGACCGAAAAAACGGAGGTGCGATGGAGCGATCCAAGCGATGTGTCGACCAGATTGATGTGAAGAACAAGCGTGTCTTTCTCCGGGCGGACTTCAATGTTCCCCTGGACGGAGACATGCACATTACCGACGATCGCCGGATTCGCTCGTCCCTCCCGACCATCAACTACCTGATCGATGAGGGTGCCCGGGTTGTGCTGGCCTCTCATCTGGGGCGCCCGAAGGGGTCTCCCGACGCCCGCTATTCCATGGCACCGGTGGCCAAGAGGCTTTCCCGGCTTCTCTCCAAGGAGGTCCACTATACCGGGGAGCTTGTGGGTCCCTCGGTGGAACGGGAGGTCGAGCGCCTCAAGGCGGGAGAGATCTTTCTCCTTGAAAATCTGCGCTTCGACCGGGGAGAGGAATCCAACGACCTGGAGTTTTCGAAGAAGCTGGCCCGTCTGGCCGATGTCTATGTCAACGACGCCTTTGGTGCCGCCCACAGGAGCCATGCCTCGGTGGTGGGAATTACCCAGTTCATCAAGGAGCTCTCCATCGGCTTCCTGATGAAGAAGGAGGTCTCCTACCTCAAGGGGGCGATCACGAATCCCACGCGTCCGCTGGTGGCCATCCTGGGCGGGGGAAAGGTGTCGAGCAAGCTGGGAGTCATCTCGAACCTTCATGAGAAGGTCGACAAGATGATCATCGGGGGAGGAATGGCCTTTACCTTCTACCGGGCGATGGGGCTTGAGACCGGGCGCTCCCTTGTGGAGGAAAACCTGGTGGAGATGGCCCGGGAGATGCTGAACCATTCCCGCGAAAGGAACGTGAAGTTTTATCTTCCGATGGACTGCGTCGTGGCGGAGAGCCGAGAGCCGAACGCTCCCACCAAAATCGTTCCCTATCAGGAGATTCCTCCGGGGTGGATTGCCCTGGATATTGGTCCGGCCTCGGTGAAGCTCTTTTCGGAGGTTCTCGAGAACGCCAAGACGATCCTCTGGAATGGTCCGATGGGGGTCTTCGAGGAGGACGCCTTCTCCCGGGGAACCTTCGCCATGGCCCATTCGGTGGGAAACTGCTACGCCCTGACCATCGTGGGCGGAGGCGATACCGCTCTGGCCGTTCATCGTGCCGGAGAGTCGGACAACATGACCTTCATCTCGACCGGAGGGGGAGCTGCCCTGGAGCTTCTAGAAGGCAAGGAACTTCCGGGGCTCTCCGTGATTCCCGATGCCGAATGATCGCCTTCGGAGGAGGCTGGCCGACGAGAATAAGGTGACAGGCCCGGCATCAGGCATTCTGACGTTCGTCTCTTCGGAGGTTTCTTCATGCTGATGGTGGCGAACTGGAAGATGAATATGGACCGGGATGCCATCGTGAGCTATCTCGATGTCCTGAGCAAGGAAGGTCGATGGGCCAGGTGGTGTGCCCATGGCTATCGGCTCCTCCTGGCCCCTCCTTACCCCTATCTCGACTTTCTCATGCATGAGCTTCGGGAGCGGGAGCTCCCGTTTTGGGTCGTGGCCCAGAACATGTGTGCCCACGAAAAGGGGGCCTACACCGGAGAGGTCAGTGCCGACATGCTTCGGGATCTGGCCCTGAACGGCGTGATCCTGGGCCACTCGGAGCGCCGGCGTCTCTTTGGGGAGACCGATGCCCACGTGGCGGCGAAAACCGCGCTGGCCCTCTCTCGTGAACTCGTTCCCATCGTCTGCTTCGGAGAGACCGAGGAGGAGAGACAGTCGAAGGACTACCCCCGGGTCTGGGAGCGGCAGATCGCTCCGGTATGGAAAGAGGTCCAGAAAGCCAGGGCGTCGGGCTCCGAGACCCCGGTCTATTTTGCCTATGAGCCGGTCTGGGCCATCGGGACCGGACGGACGGCGGCCCTCGACGATATCCGGGAGGTGGCCTGGAACCTCCGGGAGTCCTTCGGACACGAATGCTCTTCCGGTCTCCTCTATGGGGGATCGGTCAACGACGAGAGTCTCTCTGTCCTCGTGGAGAAGGGGACGGTCTACGGATTTCTCGTGGGGGGGGCCTTTCTGGATCCGGAGATCGTTCTCCGCTCCTTTCATCTTCTCTTTCCCCATCCATGAAAAAACAGGACAAAAGATTTTGCGCCTCACCGGGTGTGAGTGGAATAGTTCAGTGCTTTCGGCGTCTTGCCTCTTAATAGCTCCAACGGAAAGGAAATCTCCTTCATGACCATCCTCATCACCGTCATTCATGTTATGACCTGTCTTCTCATCATCGCCGCCGTCCTCCTCCAGTCTGGCAAGGGGGCCGAGACGGGGGTAATGCTCGGGGGCTCCTCCCAGTCGATGTTTGGTGCCCAGGGAGCCACCCCTTTTCTGAGCAAGCTCACCGTGGTTCTCGCCACGGTTTTCATGGTGACCTCCCTGTCGCTGGCGCTCATCAAGCAGAATTCCGTGGGACCGTCGCTTCTCCTGAACGCACCGGTCAAGGCCCTTCCGGCTCCTTCTTCCGCTCCGGCTCCGGCAACCGTTCCGGCTCCTTCGGCCAAAAAGCCCTGAGGGGAGCGTCTGCCGTGAGACCGGAGAGAGTCACGATCTCTTCGAGACGACCGGCTTCGGGGCTTCCGATGATTGTCCCGTCCGAAAGGACGGAACGTGGTCTCCGGGCTTCGGCATGATCGGCGGACGCCCTTTTTTTTTCCGGCAGAGTCGGGAGGGGGGAACCTGTCTGGAAAGGAAATCGCTCTGTGGGGGAACGCTGGCCCTCCTCACGGCGACTCTTCTCCTGACTTTTCTGCCGGGGTGTGCAAAAAAAGACACCGGCCAGGCCTTTCGCGTCGTTCCCCGTCCCTCTCCCGTGGGGGGGACGATGGTTCTCGATCTTCTCTCCGATCCCAAGACCTTCAATCCTGCCCTGGCATCGGAAACGACCAGCACCCAGATTCTGGGGTATCTCTTCCGGGGGTTGACCCGGGTCTCTCCCTATGACGGGCAGGTCAAGCCGGATCTGGCCTCCCGATGGGCCATCGACCGAACCGGTCGCCGCGTCGTCTTTACCCTTCGCCGCCATCTTCGCTGGTCCGATGGGGCTCCCCTGACCTCGGCCGATGTCGTCTTTACCTTCAACCGCATCTACTACAATCCCTCCATCGCCTCGCCGGTCCGCGATGTCCTGACCGTCGGCGGGAAGCCCTTTTTAGTCACCGCTGTCGACTCCCGGACCGTCGTTTTCGAGACGGCACGTCCCTTTGCTCCCCTGCTCGAAGAGCTTGGGGTCGAAATTCTTCCCGAGCATATTCTGGCTCCCGAGGTTGCGGCCGGTCGCTTCAACACCGCCTGGTCGGTCAGGACGCCTCCGGCGAAGATCGTGGGTGACGGACCCTTTCTTCTCGCACGCTATCGTCCCGGGCAGGAGGTTGTTCTCCGGAAAAACCCCCTCTATACGCCTCCTCGGGGGATTTCTGGCCCTTATCCCGGTCCGTTGCCCTACCTCGATACCGTTCGGCTCCGGATCGTTCCCAACCAGAACAGTACCCTTCTTCGCTTTCTGGGGGGGCGCTCCGACCTGGTGGGGGTGAGCCCCGCCCAGGTGCCGGTCCTGTCGGGAAAGACGCGGGAGAAGGCCTTCCGGCTTCTTGTCCGGGGCCCCTCCCAGACCGAAACCTTCCTCACCTTCAATGAAAATCCCCGGGCTCCGATTCCGGCCTACAAGATTGCCTGGTTCAGGGACCGGGCCTTTCGACAGGCCATCGCCTGGGCCCTTGACCGCAAGGCCATGGTCAATGTCGTCTACAATGGTCTCGGAGCTCCCATTCCCGGGCCGGTGAGTCCGGCCAACAAGGCCTTTTTCGACCCGGGCGTCTTTCTCTACCACCACGATCTCGCCCGGGCCCGGGCCCTTCTCCGATCCGCGGGCTTCCACCGGAAGGGCTCCCGTCTTTTCGACAGCTCCGGACACCGGGTTGTCGTCGTGCTCATGACCAACACCGAAAGCCCCGAGCGCCTCTCGCTCGCCCAGATGGTCCGGGCGATGCTCGCTCCCCTGGGGATCCGGGTCCGAGTCGTTCCCCTCCAGTTCAACATGCTCTCGACGCTGGTTCTTGCCTCCCATCAGTGGGAGATGCTTCTCTTTGGCCTGACCGGAACCCTCGATCCTCACGGAAACGCCACCGTATGGCGATCGACGGGATTTCTCCATCTTTGGGATCCGGGAGAAAAGACTCCCTCCACCCCGTGGCAGGCCGAGGTCGACCATCTCTTCGACCGGGGGGAAACGGAGATGGATCCGGTGCGAAGGAAGGCAATCTACGATCGCTGGCAGGAAATCGCCACCCGGGAGGTTCCCATGGTGGATCTTGTGAGCCCCGACGCCATCACCGCCGTCCGGAAGACCCTCTCGGGGATTGCCCCCACCCCTCTGGGGGGCGTCGTTCCCCACGTCTCCCTGGTGGCTCAAACGGGGAGGCTTCTCCTGCCATGACCCGCGCCCTTCTCCTTCGTCTTTCCCATATGGTTGTGGTGCTTTTCGGGATTGTCCTTCTCTCCTTTGTGATGATGGACTTTGCTCCGGGGGACTTTCTTACCCAGATGGCCCTCAATCCCCAGATTTCTCCCAAGACCATTGCCGCCCTGCGCGAGCAGTATGGTCTCGGTCTTCCCTTTCCGGAGCAGTTTGGCCGATGGCTGACCGCGCTTCTCCGGGGGAACCTGGGATATTCCTTTTCCTACCACCTTCCCGTCTCCACCCTGATCGCCCAGCGCATTCCCATGACCCTTCTTCTCACCGGGACGGCGGTCCTCCTGTCGTGGGGAGCCGCCCTTCCTTTGGCCGTCTTCGGAGCCCGAAGGGCGGGAGGGGTGCTGGATCGCTTCCTCCTCTCCTTCTCCTATCTCTCCATCTCCTTCCCTTCCTTTTTCCTGGCGGTCCTGGGCCTTCTTCTGGCGGAGAAGACGGGACTTTTCCCGATCGGTGGGGCGCGCTCCTCCCTCCCGGCCGGAGCCGGGGAGGGGACTCGCATCCTGGATCTCCTTCACCACCTGATCCTCCCGGCCACGACGCTGGCCCTGGGGAGCTTCGGGGTGCTGTACCGTCTGATGCGCTCCTCCGTTCTCGAGGTGATCTCCCAGCCCTACATGAATGCGGCCCGGAGCCGGGGACTGGCGGAGAGGATCCTGTTCTGGCGCTATCTCTTCCGGAATGCCATCAACCCTCTGGTGACGCTCTTCGGCATGGAGCTGGGAGGACTCCTTTCCGGGGCCGCCTTCACCGAAATGGTCTTCGGGTGGCCCGGGATGGGGCGGCTCATGCTCCACGCCGTCATGACCCGGGACCTCTATCTCGTGATGGGAGGACTTCTGATGGGGGCGGTTCTCCTGCTTCTGGGGAACCTCCTAGCCGATGGCCTTCTCTATCTTCTCGATCCGCGAACCCGGGAGACACCATGAAAGGATGGCGGGGTTTTTTTCGTAGGGTTGGCCGTGCCGGCACACTCCTGATCTTTCTCGGAGCCGCGAGTCTTTTTGCGGAGTTTCTGGCTCCTTACCGTTACGACTCCGTCCGGTTCGACCTCCCCTACGCGCCGGCGGTCTGGCCCCGGTGGACGGAGGGACATCTGGCGGTTCCGGTCCTCCGGCTTGCCGATCCCGTTTCACGCCGCTACGAATTCACGGGGGAGAGCGTTCCCCTGCGATTTTTCTGCCGGGGAGAGAGAGTCCGGATGTGGGGGATCCTGCCCACATCCCGGCACCTCTTCTGTGCCGCCGCCCCCGGCCGTGTTCTCCTTTTGGGTGCGGACCTCTTTGGGCGGGATCTCTTCTCCCGCCTCCTTTACGGAATGAGGATCTCCTTTCTCCTGTCGCTTGTCGGCGTCAGCCTTTCCTTTTCCATCGGGATCCTCGTGGGGCTTGTAGCCGGATATGCGGGGGGATGGACCGACCGGATCCTCATGAGGAGCTCCGAGATCGTGATGGCGGTGCCCTCCCTCTATCTCCTGATGGGGCTCCGCTCGATCGTTCCCTACGGGTTGTCGGGCCTTTCCGTCGCCCTTGTCATCACCGCCTCGTTGGCGCTGGTCGGATGGGCCTCCCTGGCCCGGGTCGTGCGGGGCTTGGTCCGCTCGCTCGTGTCCCGGGATTTCGTTCTGGCCGCCATTGCCACCGGAGCCTCTCCGGCCCGAATCATCTTTCGCCACCTTCTTCCCAACATGCGCTACTACCTCCTGGTGGCGGTCACGCTTTCGATTCCGGCCTTTATCGTGGGAGAGGCGGGGCTCTCCTTTCTGGGTCTGGGTCTTTCCGAGCCCCGGCCGAGCCTTGGGAATATTCTTGCCGAGGGCCAGTCCCTTGAAACGATGGAGAGCGCTCCCTGGCTTTTGGCCGCCGGAGGGATGATCGTCCTTTTGGTGGTTCTCTTCAATCGGTTGGGAGATGTTCTCCGGGAGGCTCAGGAGGAGAGCGGATCCGGAGGCTCTTCCTGAGCGGGGAGGGGGAAGGGTTCGGGTTGTAGAAGGAGAAAATAAAGGGAGGCAGAAGGAATGAAAGCGAAAAGAAAGGGAATCGAGGAGTTCGATCTTGTCCTGTGGGATCTTGACGGCACTCTGGTGGACTCCCGGATGGATCTGGTGGGGGCGACCAATGTGGCGATGCGGGCCCTGGGATACCCGACGGTATCCTTTGACCGATTCTCGCAGATGGTCGGGCAGGGGGTTCGCCATCTGGTAACGTCGGCGCTCCCTGCCGGGACCGATCCGGAAACGGTGGAGGAGGCGATCGAGATCTTTTTGGTCTGGTACCGGAGACACCTGGCCGATACAACCCGCTTCTATCCGGGACTGCGCGAGGGAATCGCCCATTCGAAGGCCCTTCACGCCGTGGTTTCGAACAAGCGGGAGGATCTCTGCCGCTCCCTTCTGGCCCGCCTGGGAGCGACGGAACTCTTTGTCCGGATCGTTGGAGGAGATACCTGTCCCGAGAGAAAGCCCCATCCGGCGCCACTCTTTGCGGCCATGGAGGGGCTTGGCATCCCGACGGACCGGATCCTGATGGTGGGAGACAGCCCCGTCGACATCGAGGCGGGAAAGCTTGCGGGGGTGACGACCTGGGGGGTGCTCTGGGGGTTTGGAGATCCGGCCTCTAGCCGACCGGACGCTCTCCTGTCGGATCCGTCGGAGGTGTTTTCCCGGGGATGACGGTCGGCGCGGGGGAGGGATACTCGACCGTGCGGGAGAGGAGGGAGAGTGTCGCCCCCAAAAGGCCGATCAGGATGACGAGGTTCGCCATGAAACTCTCCCGGTGGGCTGCGGCGAAGGCCGACATCAGGGCCGCATCGGAGGGGAGCGCATCGTGGAGAGCCTTGAGGGCCGAGGCCCGGGGGCCAAGATAGAAGGCGAGAAGGGCGGAAATGAGAAGTCCCGCGGAGAAGGTGAAAAGGAGTACCCTGGTCGGTCGTCGGGAGAGCTTCGAAAGAAATAGAAGGAGAAGGACCTCCACCAGAAGGCCGGTGAAGAGCAGGTGAAAATATCCGGGAAAGAGGGCTGCCACGGCCTCCCCGGCCTTTTTCGTTCCCAAGTGGAGAAAGAGGGCAGGAGCGACGAAAAGGGTCATGAGGATGGAGCCTCCCGTTAGGAAGACCAGAATATATCCATAGACGAGCCAGAGAATGCGGGGTATCACGGCGATCCTTTCAGTATGATGGGTTCCGTCCGGAAGAAACGGGAAGGATCGGCCTGGGGACAGTTTTTCTTCCGGGATGGCAAGGAAAACGGGGCCCCAAAAGTGTGGACGTTACCACGGATCCTTATGCCGAGGAATCCGAGCCGGCTAAACTCTCGTCGAACTGATTTTACTGGAGCGGGGGGTGAGGGGCAAGGAGAGGCTTCGTCTATCGCCGGCGGAAGCCCGAAGGGCAGGGCTTACTGCAAAACTGTGTGGCGTGAGCAATCGGGCCTCGACACTCAGCTCTTTGTCGTGATTCGGAAGGAGGAGGTGAGGGACGATAGCTCCTCCACAATCCCTCTCAGGTGTTCGACTGCAGGAATGGCGGAAGAGACATCCTGTCCCCGGGCCTCCATGATCTTCGACAGGGAGACGACCGCTTCGAGAATCCGATCGGAGCCCTGCTTCTGGACCTCGGTCTCGGTCACGATCTTTTCGACGTTTTCTCCGGTTCCCTTGACCATGCGGGCCAGGGAATCGATCGCCTTTTCGGCCGCAACGGCCTGGGAGCCACAGGCCGCCAGTGCCGCCGCTTCCTTGCGGATGTCGGTCACGGTCTCGGAGATGGATCTCTGGATGGATGAAATTGCATCACTGATTTCTTCCGTGGCCTGAGTCGTTGTCTGGGCCAGCTTTCTGACTTCATCGGCCACAACTGCGAACCCTCTCCCCTGTTCTCCTGCCCGCGCCGCTTCAATGGCGGCATTCAACGCCAGGAGGTTGGTCTGGGAGGCGATGGCGGAAATCGATCCTGCGATCGCCCCAATCTTCTGGCTCGCCTCTTCGAGTCCGGCGATGCGGTTTGCCAGGCTTGTGATCTCCTCGGAAGAAGAACGGACGGACTCGAGTACGCTCTGGACGGTGCGTCCTCCGGCATCAGCCTCTTGAACGGCTCTCTTCGAGGACTGGCCCATGTCGGAGGCCAGAAGGGTTTCCTGGGCCGCTTTCTCTGCAAGCTCTCGGGCCTTTTCCTGAACCCCCGAAAGGGTATTGACCGCTTCGACAAATCCTTTGGAAACCGCCTCGAGAACGGTGGAGAGGTGGTCGGTTTCTTTGGTGATGGAGAGGGCATTGGTATTGAGGTCCCGGGTGACTCCCGAGAGTTCGCCGATCATGCGGTCTATGCTCCGGCCGACTTTCCCGGCTTCATCGTCGCCGTCGACCCCTGAAAGCTCTGTCAGGTCGCGTTTTGAGGCGAGATTGACGACATTTGCCGCCTTTTCGAGGCGGGGAGCCATGGCCGAAAGCATTCGGAAATCGAGAAAGAGGGCGATGGCCCAGGCAATGAGGGTCAGGATCTGGACCCAGGTTTGCATCGATCGTCGGTGCTCGACGCTCCTGTTGAGCTTGTTGATCTGCCGTGAGATGTCAGCAAAGATGATTCGCGTTTCGGAGACATAGTGAGAGAAGGCCGGATGGGCAATCTTGTCCCAGAGGAGGGGAGCCATGGCCTCATGGTGGTTCCGGACGAGATTGACGATCTGGAGGGATGTGGAGTGGGACTCGTTTCGGTTTTTGATCAGGTTCTTGAGGGGATCGGTGTTTCCCCAGGCGTTTGTGGCGTCGGCTTCAAGACGAACCAGCTGAACATGTGAGAGGGCCTTCATCTGTATGACCTGGGCGGAAGCGGCCTGAAAGTTTTTTTTCGGGTCCTCCCCCAAGGCGGTCATTGAGCGCTCCATCCGGGCCTCCGACGCCATCATCAGGGCAAGGTCAACAGCCACATGCTGAAGCGCCGCTTCCTTTTCGAGAGACAATGTCACCTGATGCTGGAGCCAAAGCCCGATCCCGATATTGATGGAGAGCATCATCACCACGATTATGATGGTTTTTTTAATCAGCTTTCTCATGACCGGTCTCCCGAGCGGTTGTCAGGTGTGTTTTCTCGAGACCACCCCAGATAAGTGGTGTTAAAAAATCCTTATTATCCATGGGATACTAGAGAGTTCCGATCCGTTAATGAAAATGATGATGAAGGAAAAATCTTAATTTTTCATAGTCCATAGTTTGATCTGGTAAATGATCGTGTTCTTTGGAGCTCTATCGGTGAATCAGGAAAGTTTCTTGAGTAGCCGTAACAGGGTTTTGCGGGGAGAGCAAGAGTTTTTCCGGAGAAAAGACCTTTCTCGGAGCCATCCAAAAATCTTCCGTCCAGTCTTGAACAAATTCACAAAAAACGCTAAGATTAAAAAGATGTGCATTTGACAACAGACGCATGTTGTCTCACGTCGGGGTCTCCCGAGCGGATTCCTCGGACATCCCACGCATCGCACCCCTGAAGGCTCTCCCATGGACCAGAAGAATAAAGGGGGCTGGTTCATCGCCCGGATCGGATTTGAACTTGTGGCCGTGACCTTCGTTTGTGCCGCAGGGGGCTACTATCTCGACACCATGCTCAAGATGAGGTTTTTTCCTGCATTGTCGCTGGCAGGTCTCGTCACTGGTGGGGCGACCGGGTTCTGGCTCGTCTACCAGGAGATGAGCCGCCTGATTGACGGGGGCTCCGGAAAAAAATAGGCCAGGATCCACGTTCCGGTTCATCGTGTGCCAGAGACCCACTGGCCCATACTGGAGGAAATGTTGCAAGGCAATCCCCTTGAAGAGTTCTTTCTTCATCCCATCATCAGGCTTCACCTCCTCGGATTCGACATCACTGTCACTCAGGCGGTCGTCTCGATGTGGCTCTGTGTCGGCATCACCGCGGTCGTCTCCCTGTATTTTGCCCGAGGGGCTGCCCTTGTTCCGGGTCGTCTCCAATCGGCTGTTGAGATGCTCTTTGAGACGATGACGACGATTGTCGACGAAAATGTGGGAGAGGAAAATCGGAAAAAGTTTCTTCTGCCGATCTTCACGCTCTTTCTCTTCGTCTTCCTCGGCAACTTCCTCGGTTTGATTCCCGGGGTCTATACGGTAACCTCCCAGATCATTCTTACGGGCCTTTTGGCTGTGACGGTGTATGTCCTGAGTATTCTCATCGGATTCGGTCGTCACGGAATCAAGTTTCTTTCGATCCTCGTTCCTGAAGGAGTTCCCGGCTGGATGATGCCTCTGGTTATCCCCATCGAGATCATCTCCCAGCTGGCCCGACCCCTTTCGCTGGCTGTTCGTCTCTTTGCCAACATGACAGCCGGCCACACCATTCTCTTCGTTCTTTTCACCCTGACGACCTCGCTGGCAATCTATCTCAAGTGGTTGCCATTCTCCATCTCGGTCGTCCTGTACCTTTTGGAAGTCCTGGTGGCTTTTATCCAGGCTTATATCTTCGCCGTACTCTCGGCCGTCTATCTTGGCCAGGCGATGAAGTTGAACCACTAACGATCCTTCAGGAGGAAATTTTTCATGGATGTGCATGCAGCAGCGTTGATCGGTATGGGTGCGGCCGCTATCGGTGTCGCCGGGTCGGGAGCCGGAATCGGCTACATCTTCGGCAAGATGATCGAGGCTGTGGCAAGACAGCCGGAGATCGAAGGCCGGGTATCGAAGTACATGTGGCTCGGATTCGCCCTTTCTGAAGCCGTGGCTCTCTATGCCCTCGTGATTGCCTTTATCATCATGGGTCTCAGAAAGTAGCCAACGTCCGGGTCCGAATCGAATGTCACAAGCCGAAAGGACCTCAGGGCGTCCTTCGGCGGACCCCCATCGAGGAATATAAAGGAATGGCCCATGCCTCAGTTTGATAGCCAATTTTTCCCATCGACCATCTTCTGGTCGCTGGTCTCCTTTGCGCTGATGCTCTTTATCGTTGGGAAGTATCTTTACCCTTCCCTGATCCGGATTCTCGACGAGCGCCGGACCAAGGTCTCTTCCGACATGGAGGCCGCCCGCAAAAGCCGTGAAGAGGCTGAAAAGCTTCTCGCCGAACAGCATGAGCTTCTTGAAAAAGCCCGTGCACAGGCAGAAAACATGATCCGGCAGGCGGAAGAAATGGCTCGGACCCTCCGGGAAGAGCGGGAGAAGGAGATTGCCCAGTCGGTGAAGGCCGAGCTCGACAAGGCCGCTGCCCAGATTGCCGCAGACCGGGAGAAGATGAAGTCGGAGCTTCGCACCGAAACGGTCACTCTCGTCGTGAGGAGCCTCGAGACGATTCTCGAGGAAACCCTCACCGACACACAGAAGGTTGTTTATATCAACAAGGCCATGAAGGCCATCGATGAACGGAAGGCCGGCTGATGGCATTCGCTGTCGATCCTCGCTTTATGGACCGATGGGTCCAGTCGATCTCGGATGCGATCGGAACTGACGAAGGCCGGCTCGAAGGCTGGATAGCATTGATCGGTCTTGGGGAGAGTCTCAAGCATTTTCGGCCGCTGAGGAGCTTTGCCCTCGATGGAAAGGTCTCTCTCGAGGAGAAGGTTGTTTTTCTTCGTGGCTTCTTTGCCCAGACGCTGGGAAGCCGACTTCCAGAAAAGGCTGACATTGTTATTGTCCCTCTCCTTGAGGGAAATCTTTGGGAAGCCCTTGCCCCCCTCAGGGACCGGATCGAAAAATCCTTTGATGTCAGGACGAATCAGGTTAGGGTCGAAATTCTTTCGGCAGCCGAATTGTCGGCTGAGGACAGAAAGAAGGTCCTCGAGACCGTTACGCACTTTGTCAACGGTAAGGAGTTCCAGCAGGGAGGCGAGAGGAAGGGAAATCTTTCGGTTCGCCCCGCCTGGACGGTTCGTCCGAGTCTCTTGGCAGGGCTTGAGATAAGAATAGGATCCCGGGTTTGGGACGCGAGCCTCTCCTCCCGAATTCGCGAACTCGAAAGACAGCTTCTGAAATCGGCCTGACGAGTCCGAAGACTAGGATCGGCCGAATCTGTTACCGAAGAAGGCCCGCCGGGTCGGGCGTCATTCATATCATACGAGGGTGCCTTGAAAAGTTCAGAGATCACTGAAAACTTGATGAAAAACCTGGGGAGTTTCAAGGGAGGAGTCGAGACCTCAAATCGTGGGACGATTCTCTCTTCCGGAGACGGGATTCTCCGTATTTCCGGCCTGGAGAAAGCCATGTCGGGGGAGATGCTTGAGCTCATCAAGGGTGGGACCGCCTTGGTGCTGAATCTCGAAGAAAACGAGATTGGAGCGGTGATTCTTGAAGGTGGAGAGAATGCCGTGGTGGGCGACGAGGTTCGGACCACCGGCAAGATCATGGAGGTTCCCGTGGGCCCTGGACTTGTCGGCCGTGTCGTGAACCCCATGGGTGAGCCCCTGGACGGAAAGGGCCCGATCAAGGCCGAACTTCATTCTCCCATCGAAAAAATTGCCCCGGGTGTTTCCACAAGAAAATCAGTGTCTGTGCCCCTCCAGACCGGAGTCAAGGCCATCGATGCCATGATTCCCATTGGCCGCGGACAGCGTGAGCTCATCATCGGTGATCGCCAGACCGGAAAGACGACGATTGCCCTTGATACCATCATCAATCAGAAGGGCAACAATGTCGTCTGCATCTATGTAGCGATCGGCCAAAAAGCCTCCAGCGTGGTTAATGTCATCCGCACGCTCGAAAAGCACGGGGCGATGGACTATACCATCGTCGTTTCTGCTTCGGCGGCCGAATCGGCTGCTCTCCAATACATCGCTCCCTATGCGGGGTGCGCCATGGGGGAATACTTCCGGGATCGCGGAATGGATGCCCTGATCGTCTATGATGACCTGACCAAACATGCCTGGGCCTACCGGCAGATGTCCCTTCTTCTCCGCCGTCCTCCCGGCCGCGAAGCTTATCCTGGAGACGTTTTTTATCTCCATTCCCGACTTCTTGAGCGGGCCGCGCGGCTCAACGAAAAAAGCGGAGGAGGCTCCCTGACGGCCCTTCCCATCATCGAAACCCAGGCGGGTGACGTGTCGGCCTTCGTTCCGACCAATGTCATTTCCATTACCGACGGGCAGATCTACCTTGAAACCGATCTTTTCTATTCCGGGATCCGGCCAGCCATCAACCCGGGAATCTCGGTCTCCCGAGTCGGGGGTGCCGCCCAGATAAAGGCCATGAAACAGGTGGCAGGAAAGATGCGTCTCGAAATGGCTCAGTTCCGGGAGCTGGCTGCGTTTGCCCAGTTTGCCTCTGACCTCGACAAGACCACCCGCGATCAGATCGAGAGAGGTCTTCGCCTGACGGAGATTCTGAAGCAACAGCACTACTCTCCCCTTCCGGTGGAAAAGCAGATCGCCATTATTTTCGCCGTGACGAATGGATTTATCGATAAGGTTGCTCCTTCCCGCGTCGGCGCCTTCGAAAAGGAGTTTCATCTCTTCCTCGACAGTCGTCATGGTGCTCTTCTCCAGACAATCCGGGAGGAAAAGGCACTCTCCGATGCCACGGTGGCGAACCTCAAGGCGGCTCTCACAGAATTTACCGCCTCATTCAACGGATAGGACCATGCCCTCACTTCGATCGATCCGAGGCCGAATCAAATCGGTCAAGAATACGCGTCAGATCACCAAGGCCATGGAAATGGTGGCCTCGGCCAAGATGCGCAAAGCCCAGGCCAGGGTTCGGGATACGCGTCCTTATGCCGAGAAGATCAAGGAACTCATGATCAGACTCGCCGCCATCGAATCCCATCGGCCCAATCCATTTTTTCAGGTTCGACCCGTGGCCACTGTGGGCATCATTCTGGTGTCGACTGACCGCGGTCTGTGCGGCCCGATCAATTCCAATGTCTTCAAGATGGTCAACCGATTCATGGCCGAACGTCCGGGGGTCAAATTCGAGTTTGTGGTGATCGGAAAGAAGGGTCAGGACTTTGTCCGTCGCTCAGGACTTAAGGCGGTCGGGTCCATTTCCGGCGTCAAGGACCGGGGACAGATCGAAGAGATTCTTCCCGCCACACAGGTGGCGATCGAAGAGTTTTCCGAGGGACGCTGGGATGAAGCCTGGATTTTCTATACGGAATTTGTGTCGACCCTGTCCCAGAAACCGCGTTCGGAGCAACTGCTTCCGATTCTTCCCGAAATGTCGGAAAGCGGCGCGAAAAAACCCTCCCCATTCCTAGGAGAGTATCTCTACGAGCCAGATACCGCCGATATTCTCGATGTTCTCATTCCGCGATATTTCGAGACCCTTGTCTTCCAGAGAGTTATGGAGAACTTCGCCAGTGAGTATAGTGCCCGCATGATGGCGATGAGAAACGCGACCTCCAATGCCAAGGAAGTGATCTACCAGATGACCCTTATCTATAATAAACTCCGCCAGGCAGCGATTACCCGGGAAATTTCCGAAATCGCTTCAGGTGCCGATGCGGTTCAGCAGGGATAGCGAAGACGCCCCACTCACAGTCTGGGCCTTCGGGACAGACTCGGTAATACGGTAAAAAGAGGAGCCTTTGAGAATGCAGACGGGTGAAATTGTTCAGGTGATCGGACCGGTAGTCGATGTTCGCTTCGAGGGTGAGCTTCCGGGAACGTATGTGGCTCTTGTGGTGGAAGGATCCGGGCTCATTCTTGAGACCCAGCAGCAGCTGGGTGAGAGCACCGTCAGGACCATTGCCATGGGATCGACCGATGGTCTGGTCCGCGGCACCAAGGTCACCAGCACCGGGAAGCCCATTATGGTTCCGGTCGGTCAGAAGGTTCTTGGCAGGATGATGGATGTTCTGGGAGCGCCCATTGATGACGGTGGCCCGATCTCCACGGAACACATGAGACCCATCCATGTCGATCCCCCCGCCTTCGACGAGCTGGCCTCTGCGACCGAGGTTTTTGAAACCGGCATCAAGGTCGTCGACCTTATCGCTCCCTTCGCCAAAGGCGGAAAGACAGGCCTCTTCGGCGGCGCCGGTGTCGGCAAGACCGTCATCATCATGGAGCTTATCCGAAACATCGCCATGGAGCACGGGGGATTTTCGGTTTTTGCCGGTGTGGGAGAAAGAACCCGTGAAGGAAATGACCTTTGGAACGAAATGAACGAGTCCAAGGTCATCGACAAGACGAGCCTCGTCTACGGACAGATGAACGAGCCTCCGGGCGTGCGTCTTCGTGTGGCCCTAACCGGTCTCGCCCAAGCGGAATTTTTCCGCGATGAAGAAAACCGCGATGTTCTCTTTTTCGTGGACAACATCTTCCGCTTCACCCTGGCGGGAGCCGAGGTGTCGGCCCTTCTCGGCCGCATGCCCTCCGCCGTGGGATACCAGCCGACGCTTGCTGTCGAGATGGGTCAGCTTCAGGAGCGGATCACCTCCACCAAAAAAGGGTCCATCACCTCTGTTCAGGCCGTTTACGTTCCGGCCGACGACCTCACCGATCCGGCCCCGGCGACCACGTTTACGCACCTCGACGCCACGGTGGTTCTTTCACGCCAAATCGCCGAGCTTGGAATTTATCCCGCCGTCGATCCTCTCGACTCCACCTCCCGGATCCTTGATCCCATGATCATTGGCGAGGAGCACTACAATGTGGCTCGCGCGGTCCAGAAGACCCTCCAGAAATACAAGGATCTTCAGGACATCATCGCGATTCTTGGTATGGACGAGCTCTCAGAGGACGACAAGCAGATCGTGGCCCGTGCCAGAAAGATCCAGCGCTTTCTTTCCCAGCCCTTTTTTGTTGCCGAAGTCTTCACCGGCTCCCCCGGCAAGTTTGTCTCCCGGGAGGACACCGTGAAGGGTTTCAAGGGAATTGTGGAAGGCAAGTACGATCATCTTCCCGAGCAGGCCTTCTACATGGTCGGAACGATCGAAGAGGCGGTAGAAAAAGCCGAGAAGCTCAAAGGAAAGGCCTAGGCGATGGCGTTCATGCTTTCGTTGCTGACACAGGAACGGGTTCTCGTTACAGAGGAAGTGGATTTCGTCAAGGCGAAGGGTGTGGATGGTGAGTTTGGCGTTCTCACTGGACATACTCCCTTTATTACCCTTCTCGATCCGGGAGAGCTCGTTGTTCGCAAGGGTGAGACCCTTTACTCCTATTATGTCAGCGGCGGAGTGGCTGAAGTTCTTCCAAAGTCGATGATCGTCCTGGCCAATACCGTGGAGCGGGCTGACGAGATCGATATGCAGATGGCCCAGACGGCACGAAAGAACGCCGAAGAAGCGCTGTCGAAGCCCATTTCGGAAATCGAACGACGGACTTACCTTCTCGAGCTCAAGAGGGAAAACGTACGTCTTTCCATTGCTGCCCGCCGGCATTCGACCCGTCACCCCGGACAGCTTTCCGAGGAATAGCCTTCCTCCCCCGGCCTCCTCAGGCTCTTCTTCTCCCCTCACCCGGGGCCCTCTCCCAGGAGCCCCGACTGCCTTCGAGGGCCAACGTGAAGACAGGTCTGACAAGCTTCCATTTCTAGTGGCAACTTGTCAGGCAAGGCTCTTCGTCACCCGTACAGCGTGACTTGGAGAATTCCTTCTTCATCCGTCTCTCCCAAAAATCCTGTCGATTGTCTCTCGGGCTGCATCAGCCCGGCCAGGCGACTCCTGTCCGGACCGTGAACCCCCGTGCCATCTTGTCGTTTTGCCTTTCGCTCCCGTTCTGCTAAGATGGAAGTATCGGAAGGGGTGACAGAATGGTCTATGACTGGATCTTTCTCTTGGTCGGGGGTTTCGGGGCTCTTTATTCCATTCGTCTGCTTCTCCGCCATGAACGGCGCGAAAAATGGGCGACCTATCTTTTTTCCTCCCTTCTTCTTTTCCTTTGGGGGCTTTTTTCCCTGTCCCCCGCGCGAACCGGGATCCTGAAGGCCCTGAACAGGACCTTCCTGGGAAGCTCCTGACACAACTTCAAGGGGGGTGCCTATGATGTCCCGGGACAGAGACAACATCCTGACAATCATTTTGGCCGGAGGGGAGGGGAAGAGACTCTTTCCTTTGACGGCAGACCGGGTGAAGTCGGCCGTTCCCTTTGGGGGCGCCTACCGGATCATTGACTTTGTCTTGAGCAATGTCGTGAACTCGGGATACAGCAAGATCAAGGTCTTGACCCAGTACAAGTCCCATTCCCTCAACACCCATCTTTCCCGGGGGTGGAGGCTCTCTCCCCTTCTTGACCAGTATGTCGATCCCGTTCCTGCCCAGATGAGGACAGGACCGCACTGGTTTCAGGGAACCGCCGATGCCGTCTTTCAGAACCTCAATCTGATTCTGGATGAAAAACCCGACCATGTCTGTATTTTTGGGGGGGATCACATCTTCAAGATGAACATCCGGCAGATGATGGAAGAGCATCAGGCAAGCGGCATGGCCGTGACGGTGGCCGCGATTCCGGTTCCTCTGGCCGAGGCCCATGACTTCGGAATCATCCGGGTCGATGGAGGGAAGATCCGCGATTTTGTGGAGAAGCCTCCCCAGCCGGAGCCCACCGTTCCGGGAGGGACCACGGCTCTGGCCTCCATGGGGAATTACATCTTCCGGACGGAGGATCTTGTGGAGATTCTCCGTCAGGATGCTGAAATGGCCGCCTCAAAACATGATTTCGGGCACAACATCCTTCCCCGGCTCGCGGCCGAAGGTCGTGCGGGGGTCTATGACTTCAGCAAAAATACCATTCCGGGAATGTCCGATGTGGAAAAGGGATATTGGCGGGATATCGGAAACATCGATGCCTACTGGAAGGCTCATTTGGATCTGGTGGCCGTGACTCCCTCCTTCAATCTGTACAACCCCTACTGGGTGATCCGGACCTACCGTCCCCAGGTCCCCCCGGCCAAGTTCGTTTTTGCCGACGAGAAAAACAAGCGGGTGGGGGTGGCGACGGACTCCATCGTGTGCGGGGGATCCATCATATCCGGAGGCCAGATTGATCGCTCGATCCTGGGCCATGGGGTCAGGGTTAACAGTTATTCCCGCGTGGAGGAGTCGGTCCTTTTCAACGGCGCCGATGTCGGCCGCTATTCCCATCTTCGCCGGTGCATCGTGGAAAAGGACGTGAAGATCCCTCAGGAGATCCGGATCGGCTTTGACCCCGAGGAAGACCGGAAGCATTTCTTCGTCTCTCCGGGAGGCATTGTCGTGGTGACCCAGGACGGCATTGACCGATGGCTGGCAGCTCGATGACTGACAAAATTATTTTGGAGAAATGCGTTTGAGTTCCCATATATTGTTCCTGTGGCACATGCACCAGCCGTCTTATCTCGATCCCCTGACCAATGAAATGGTTCTTCCCTGGGTCCGTCTCCACGGGGTGCGGGGGTATTACGACATCCCCTTCATGGCCCGGAAATTTCCGGAAATCCGCCAGACCGTCAATCTCGTTCCCGTTCTTCTCGACCAGATCCAGGCATTGGCCGACGGTTCTGTCGTGGACTCCTACCAGGGACTCTCGCTCAAGCCGGCCTCGGATCTCGACTTGGCCGACCGCATCTTCATGGCGAAAAACTTCTTCTCCTGCGCCTTCGAGACGATGGTAAAGCCCTATCCCCGGTACCTCTTCCTCTGGCAGAAGATCCAGTCACGACAGCCGGTGTCGGACTCGGACTATCAGAAAATCGTCTCCGACATGAATGTTCAGGACTTCCTCGACCTTCAGATGTGGTTCAACCTGACATGGTTTGGCTATGGGGCCCGGAATCGCTATCCCGAGATCGAGGGCTGGATTGCTCAGGGGGCGAATTTCACCGAAACCGAGAAAAAGGCCCTTTTTTCTCTCCAGAACACGATCCTGAAGGAGCTTCTTCCCCTCTACAGGAAACTGGCGGAGGAGGGCTTGGTTGAGATTTCCACCTCCCCCTACTACCACCCGATCCTTCCCCTTCTGGTTTCCTCCAAGAGTGCCCGCCGGGCTCATCACAACCTTCCCCTCCCGGACGAATTCGCCTACCCCGAGGATGCGGAGGGTCAGATCTCCCGGGCCCTGGCCCGCCATGAGCAGATCTTCGGAATCCGACCCAAGGGGATGTGGCCTTCAGAGGGATCCGTCTCTCCGGAGGTTGCCTCCATTGCTGCACGGCAGGGGCTCTCGTGGATGGCCTCCGACGAGGATATTCTCAACATATCCCGGGAGATGGCCGGCAAGGGCGGAGAGGGAACCCTCTATGAGCCTTGGGAGATTCAGATCGGCGACGAGAAGATCCGGATGGTCTTTCGCGACCGGAACCTCTCGGATCGAATCGGGTTTTCCTATGCCCGATTCAACGGCACGGAGGCGGCACAGGATCTGATCGGGCATATGGAGCAGATTTCTCGCCGGGAGGAAGGAGCGGGACGCGACGCGGTGATTTCGATCATCCTCGACGGGGAGAACCCCTGGGAGGCTTATCCCGATGGGGGATATCACTTCCTCAAGACTGTCTACGAAAGACTCTCCACCCATCCCTTCCTGCAGACACGAACGGTCTCCCAGGCTCTCGAGAAGGTGCCGGCCCGTCCCATCCAGCGGCTGGCGACCGGCTCCTGGATCAACCACGACTTCCGGATCTGGATCGGCCATCCCGAAGACAACAAGGGGTGGAACTTCCTTCGCTCGACCCGTGAGGCCTTCGGACAGGTTGTGGCGAAAGGATCGGCGACTCCGGACCAGATCGAGAAGGCCCGCCAGGAGCTTTATGCCGCGGAAGGGTCCGACTGGTTCTGGTGGTATGGGGACGACTTCAAGAGCCTCCAGTCCGGAGAATTTGATCGCCTCTTCCGGATCCACCAGCAGAATGTCTACCGGATCCTGGGACAGGTTCCTCCGGTCATCCTGAACGAACCTGTTCGCCAGACCGATCAGCCGGTCGGGCTCTCCCTTCCGGTGGACTTTATCCGTCCGGTCATCGACGGGGAGGTCAGCCACTACTTCGAATGGACGGGGGCCGGTCTCTACGACAATCACAAGCTTCAGGGCTCCATGTATCTTCGGGACTCTCCCATCGCCGCGGTCTATTTTGGCTTCGATGAAACGAATCTCTTCCTGCGTGTCGATTTCGATGCCCATTACCGCCCGGAGGACCATCCCTCTCCTCGCCTCGACATTCGCTTTCTTGACCGGAAGGAGACCCGGTTCTGTCTTCCGCTGGTCCCCGGGCAGCGGGACGTTCCCCTTGCCTGCGGGGGAGACGGCTCCGACGGGACGGCACGGGTTGCCTACCAGAAGATCGTGGAAATCGCCGTTCCTTACTCTCTGCTGTCCCTCGAACCCGGCGAGTGGATCGGGGCGATCCTCGAACTCTATGAAGACAAAAAGATGGTCGATCAGTGCCCTCGTGGCCACACACTGTCGATCCAGATTCCCGATGACCAGTTTGTCAAATCAATCTGGAGAGTGTAATGGGTGACACACGCACCGATAAACGGGCGACGATGGTCTTCGTCATGCACAACCATCAGCCGGCGGGGAACTTCGAGCATGTCTTCCGGGAATCATTCGACCGGGCCTACCGCCCCACCGTCGAGCTTCTCTGGCAATACGAGGCGATCCATGCCTCCCTGCATTATACGGGCCCTCTTCTTGAGTGGATCGAGGCCAACGAGCCCTCCTTTCTCGATCTTCTGAAGAAGATGGTGGACCGGGGACAGATCGAAATCCTGGGAGGGGGGTTTTTCGAGCCCATCTTTTGCTGGCTTCGCCCCGAAGACCAGAGACGCCAGGTCGATCTCATGCGCCGCCACCTTCGGGAGCGCTTCGGACAGGGGGAAGGGGAGGGATTCTGGCTGGCAGAGCGCGTCTGGGAGACGGATCTTCCGGCGAGGCTCGCGTCCCTGGGCCTCTCCTGCGCCCCCCTCGACGACCACCACTTTCACCTGGCGGGGATCTCCGACGACCGGCTTCACGGATACTACACCGTGAGCTGGGAGGGACATCCCCTCAAGATCTTTCCCATCTCCAAGGATCTCCGCTATCTCATTCCCTTCCGTCCTCCGGATGTTCTTCTCTCCTTTCTCGACCGGCAGGCCCGGGGCGGCAAGATCCTGACCTACGCCGACGACGGCGAGAAGTTCGGGGTCTGGCCGGCCACCTACAAGTGGGTCTGGGAGGAGGGGTATCTCGAGCATCTCTTCTCCCAGCTCAATGCCCAGTCGGGATGGCTTCGGGTCGCCTCCATGGGAGAGATTGCGAGGGAGTGCCCCCCCACCGGCATCGCCGTTCTTCCGAATGCCTCCTACACCGAGATGATGGAGTGGGCCCTTCCGGCCAAGGTAGGCCACACCTACCATCAATGGGTGGAAAAATGGGAGAGGGAAGGGGGGAACGAAGATCTTCGCACCCTTTTCCGGGGAGGAATCTTCGAGAACTTTCTGGTCAAGTATCCCGATGTTCACCGCCTCTACCACCGGATGCTCCTGACCGGACACTTTATCGCCGAGGCTTATCCGGGAACCACTCCTCCGGACGCCGTTCTTCTGCCCTACCTCCGGGCTCAGGGCAACGACGTTTACTGGCACGGTCTTTTTGGGGGGCTCTATCTCTCGAATCTCCGCCACGAAGCCTACCGAAGTCTTCTCGAGTCGGAGAGGGCGCTCGAAGAGGCGGGAAAGCTTCCCGTGCCGACGATGCTGTCAGGGGATTTTGATGCCGACGGATCCGAGGATCACTTTGTCCGGACCCGATGCTACAATCTCTGGATCACGCCCGGGCGGGGGGCTTCGGTCCTCGAGCTCGACGACCGGACCACCTCATTTCACCTGACCAATACCCTGACCCGGCAGGAGGAGTCCTATCACATTCGCTTCCGCGAAGAGGTAGCCCGACGGAGTCAGCAGGGACAGGCGGGGGGCAACTCCGACGGGATCCCCTCCATCCACGACATGGCTCCCACGACGGGGACAGAGGAGCTGGCCGGGATGGTCTACGACCGCCGCCCCCGCCGGGCCTTTTCCGAGGGTGTGTCGCAAGAGGGCGCCCCTGTCGCGGATCTTTTGGGAGGGGGGTCGGTCTTTCTCCTCGATCTCGGAGAGGTTCCGGCCCGCCTTGAGAAGGCCGGGAACGATTCCCTGAGATTTTCCCTGGAGGGAACACTCGAGGGACTTCCCTTGCGCCTCATCAAGGAGTACCGTTTTCTAGCGGACAGCTTCTCCGTCGGCTATCGTCTCGAATCTCCCGGAACGTNNGAACGTCAACCTTTCCCGACCCCTGGAAGGGGAAGAGGCTGTGGGTCGAGATTCCCCTGACTCTCCTCGCGGGCCACGATTCCGGACGGACGCTCTCGGTGGACGGTCGACCGGGATCCTCTTTCTGGGACGAGACGGGCGACGACGGGGAGGTCACCGGCTACCAGGGCGAAGACACCTGGTCGAAGACGGCTTTCCGGGTCCTTCTTTCAGGCTCGGACCGTTTTGTCCACGGCCCCATAGAAACTGTCTCCCTTTCGGAGGCCGGCCTCGAAAAGACCTTCCAGGGATCGCTGTTCATGCAGGGATTCTCCCTTGACCGCCTCTTCGGCGAGGGGGGATCGATTACCGTCGTTTGCGGACCCGATGCAAGGAGCCTCGTCCATGCCTGATCTCAGAAAGGATCCCATCGTCGGTCGCTGGGTCATCGTCTCCACGGCCCGGAGCCGCCGCCCGGTCGACTACAAGGCCTTCAAGAGCGAATACCGCTATCAGGTCTGTCCCCTGTGTGCCGGCCAGGAGGACAAGACGCCTCCCGAAGTCCTGGCCTATCGCCCTCACGGGGGACTGCCGAACTCCCCCGGGTGGACCCTGCGGGTGGTGCCCAACAAATTCCCCGCCCTGATGGTGGAAGGAAGCCTCGACCGTGAAGGTGTGGGCCTCTATGACAAGATGAACGGCGTGGGGGCCCATGAGGTGGTGATCGAGACTCCCGAGCACCGGAAGACCCTCGCCTCCTTTTCGGAAAAGGAGTTCGAGGATCTCCTCTGGGCCTATCGGGACCGGATTCTCGACCTCAAGAAGGATGCCCGATTCCGTTACATCATGATTTTCAAGAACTATGGAGAGCCGGCCGGCGCCTCCCTCGAGCATAGCCACAGCCAGCTCATCGCCCTCCCCGTCATCCCTACGGTGGTGATCGAGGAGATGCTGGGCGCCAAGTCGCACTTCGAGGAGAAGGAACGGTGCATCTTCTGCGACATCATTCGCCAGGAGATCATGGACGGCTCCCGCCTGGTGGCCGAGAATCAGGAATTCGTGGCGATCACTCCCTTTGCCTCCCGCTTCCCCTTCGAGGTCTGGATCCTTCCCAAGCGCCATGCCTCCTCCTTCCAGGAGGGACAGAAGTCCCAATACGAAGCGCTGGCGAAGATTTTTCTGGATGTGCTCAAGCGTCTCAACAAGGCTCTCATGAATCCGCCCTACAACTTCATCCTGCATACCGCTCCCCTGCAGGACAAGGCCTCGGACAACTATTACCACTGGCACTTCGAGATTATGCCGACCCTGACCCAGGTGGCAGGATTCGAGTGGGGAACCGGGTTCTACATCAACCCCACTCCTCCCGAGGAGGCGGCTCAGTTCTTGCGAGAGATTACGATCCCGTAACAGGTTTTGGACTCAGGGCCTTTCCGGAAGGGAGCCGTCTCCCTTCTGGGACCTGACCGTGTTCAGGAGAAGAGTTCGGAGAGAAACAGACCATATTGTCACTGCGATGACGCCCAACCCGAAGGAGGTGCACGATGTCCGACAAAGCCCATGAAACGCTGGCAGACTGGCAAAAACGCTACCGATACGTGGCGGATTTCCCCGGAGGAAGTCCCGCTGTCACCGACCTTCCCCGATTTGTCCGGGAGTTTCTTGGCGCGGCCATGGAAGACCTCCTGTTCCATCCTGTGGCCGACATGCGCACCGCCGCCTTTCGCCTTGTCCGCGATGCCTTTGGCCGGTCGGGAGCCCGCCTGGCCTCCATCGAACCCCTGTATCGGGCCATCGGACGCGGGGAGGAGAAGGGCTTCACCGTGCCGGCCATCAACATCCGTGGGCTGACCTTCCTCACCGTCCGGCGCATCTTCCGGGCGATGAAGGCGATCGACGGGGGGCCGGTGATCTTCGAGCTGGCCAAGAGCGAGATCGGCTACACCTATCAGCGTCCCATGGAGTATGCGGGGCTTGTCATGGCCGGGGCGTTGGCCGAAGGCGTGACGGGTCCGGTCTTTGTTCAGGGTGACCACTACCAGTTCAATGCCAAAAACTACGCCAAGGATCCCGAGGCCGAGATTCTGGGCCTCAAAAAGCTGATCCAGGAGTCGATCGACGCCGGTTACCGAAACATCGACATCGACGCCTCGACCCTGGTGACCCTCGAACCGAGCGACCTGCGGGACCAGCAGCGGGAAAACGGCCGGATGACAGCCCTTCTGACCCACTTTATCCGGCAGATCACCCCCGAAGGCTCCCATGAGCCCGTCTCCGTGGGCGGCGAGATCGGGGAGGTCGGAAAGGAAAACTCCACCCCGGCAGAGCTCGATGCCTTCATGGAAGTTTACCGGGAAGAGCTGGCAAGGCACGATGCCCGGGCTACGGGAATCAGCAAGATCAGCGTGCAGACGGGCACCTCCCACGGAGGGGTGCCCCTTCCCGATGGCCGCATCGCACCGGTCAAACTCGACTTTGCGACACTCGAGGCCCTGGGTGAAAGGGCCCGGAGCCGCTATCACATGGGGGGAGCCGTTCAGCATGGGGCCTCAACCCTGCCTCCGGATCTCTTCGACCATTTCCCCAAGGTGCGGACCCTCGAGATCCATTTGGCCACCGGCTTCCAGAACGCCGTCTTCGACCACCCTTCCTTCCCCTCCGCGCTCAAAAAGGAGATGGAGGCCTACATGACAAAGGAGTTTGCGTCGGAGCGCAAGGCCGGAGAGACGGAGGAGCAGTTCTTCTACAAGAACCGGAAGAGGGTCTATGGCCCCTTCAAGAAGGCCCTTCTCGAACTCCCCGCCCCCGTGACCGACAAGATCATGGACGATCTCGAGGCCACCTTCGTTTCCCTCTTCAGAAAACTGGGTCTTGAGAAGACCTCATCTGTGGTGGGGAGGCATGTGGTGGGGGGAGGCCGCTAACCCGGATCTCGCTCATTTCTCCACGCATCGTTTTTCAGGGTGAAAGGTCTTTACCGGTATTGATCCGGGGTCTCTTGGGGGTGGGGAGACGGAAATTCCGTCGATGAGGGAAGGTGTCTCTGACCTTTGTCCCGAAGGCGATTTCCTGATCTCCCGAGGGGACCCACGGGAAGTTCATGGAAAGGATCGCTCATCGGCCCCGGGACCTTTCCGGTCAAAAGGAAAAAGGATTTCGCCAAGCTCTGGCCTCCGAGAAGTTTTCCGGACCCCTTCCGGGAGCCGATGGCAGGCACCTTGTCCACATTGTGTCAATCTTCCGGTTCATATGTCTGACTCCACCCGGAGAGAAAGGATCGATTATGGCGACCCCCCGAGGGAACCTCGTCTTTGTGCTCCATGCCCATCTTCCTTACGTGCGCCATCCGGATCATCCGATCTTTCTTGAGGAAAACTGGTTCTTCGAGGGACTGATCGAGACCTATCTCCCCCTTCTTGCCATGTTCGACCGGCTCGATCGCGAAGGGGTCGGATTCCGGATCACCATGACCCTCTCCCCCACGCTGGTCTCCATGCTGGAGGATCCCCTCCTCATGGGCCGTTTCGAGGCCCGCCTCTCCCTTCTCCGCGAGCTGGCCGGTCGGGAGGTGGCGAGGACCCGGGGGGGACCCTACGAGAAGATCGCAAGATTCTACGAGGGCCATCTGGCCCATCTTGAAGGGTTTTACCGGGAAGGGCTCGGGAGGAATATCCTCGCGGGCTTCCGGCGCCACATGGACCGGGGGATGCTCGAAGGCATCACCTGCGGAGCGACCCATGGCTACTTCCCCTTCCTTCAGGAGGTTCCCGGGTCGGTGGAGGCCCAGGTACGGGTGGGAGTCTCCACCTTTCGCCGCGTCTTTGGCCGGGATCCCCAGGGGATCTGGCTTCCCGAATGTGCCTACTACGACGGAGTGGACCGCATCCTTCGCAAGGAAGGAATCCGCTTTTTCTTCATGGAGTCCCACGGGCTTCTCTATGCCGATCCCCGTCCCCCGGCCGGGGTCTATGCCCCCCTCGTCACCCCGGCGGGCGTCTGGGCCTTCGGCCGGGATCCCGACAGCTCCCGACAGGTCTGGAGCGCCAAGGAAGGGTACCCCGGGGATCCTCTCTACCGGGACTTCTATCGGGACATCGGCTACGATCTCGATTACGACTATATCCGTCCCTATCTCCATACCGATGGCCCCCGGGGAATGACCGGGCTGAAATACCATCGGATCACCGGGGCCACAGACCAGAAGGAGATCTACGATCCCGAACTGGCCCGGGAGAGGGTCAAGGTTCACGCCCGGGACTTTGTTTCCCGAAGGGAGGCCCAGGTGGCCGATCTCACGACCGCCCTGGGGATCGATCCGACTATCGTCTGTCCCTATGATGCGGAGCTCTTTGGCCACTGGTGGTTTGAGGGGGTGGACTTCCTCGAGGAGGTCTACCGGGAGGTGGCACGGCGCCGGAGCCTGTCCGTCCATACCCCGGTGGAGCTCGTGAGGCAGGGCATCCCGGCTTCGGGGGGAGAGCCCGAGCCTTCCTCCTGGGGAGAGAATGGCTACTACGAGTTCTGGATGAATTCCACGAACGACTGGATCTATGCGCCCCTTTTCGAGGCGGCGCGGGAGATGGCCCGCCTGGCCACGCATTCGGGACGCGTGTCGGGACAGGACCGGGAAATCCTCAATCAGATGGCCCGGGAGCTTCTCCTGGCACAAAGCTCCGACTGGCCCTTCATCATGACAACGGGGACCATGATCGACTATGCCGTCGACCGGATCAAGAACCATCTCTACCGTTTCTGGGTCCTGCGGGAGATGGTCGTTGGAGGACGCTTCCGGGAGGATGTCCTTCGGGAAATCCGTGACAAGGACGCCCTCTTTCCCGAGCTCGACTTCTCCGTCTTTCTTCCCTGATTTCTTGTTCTCGGGGCCGGAGTCTCCTCCGGCTCTCGGGAGATTTTAGGGCTTTCGTTCGGCCATGAAGCTCTTGAAGCGCTCCAGCTCGTCGAGAGAGGCCCGGAAGCTGTCGAGCTCTCCCATAAAGGGGCGGAGCCGTTCGACCTCGGCGATCACCCCTGAAAACCGCTCCATTTCCGCCATGAGGGATTTCATCCGGTCCTGCTCGGAGAGAAAGAAGGTCCGGAAGCGATCCATCTCGGCCAGAAGCAGCTTGAACTTGTCGAGCTCGGCCATAAAGCTCCGGAAGCGTTCGATCTCGACCTTGAGACCCCGGAAGCTGTCGAGTCCCAAGAGGGAGGGGCGGAGGGCTTCGACCTCTGTCATGAACGAGGAGAATCGGTCGAGGGAGTTGGGGCTCTTACCTGAATCCATTCTCGTCTCCTTTTTGATCGACACAATTGATTGTCTTTAAGGATTTTCCTTACAAGAAATTGTCTTGTTGGATCTTTTTGAAATCGAATCAGCTGCGTCTTCCATTATACACCTTTTTTTCCGATTTACTCTTTAGGGGGGTTCCGGAGGAAGGGAGACGGCTCCCGAACAGACTCGGAGCTTCCATATGCCGTTAATCTTGTTGGAGATGCGCCGATGATCCAGAGGTTGGGTGCCTTGGCTCCACGAAAAGAGGGAGAGAGGCGGGTCGGGGAGTGTCTTTCATGAAGGCTCCTGAAGCCCGGGGAACCCGGGCGGTCTGGAGTCCGGCCGCCAAGGAGATGGTAGGGGGATCCCTTGGACCTTCCCGCCTTTGGTTCACCCTCTCCCAGGGAATCATCTCCGAGGTCTACTCTCCCCGGGTCGATATCCCCGGCATCAAGGACTTGGGGTTCATCGTTGCCGACGACCGGGGCTTCTGGATCGAGCTCAAAGGCGGAAAAAACGTCCAGATCGAGACGGCCGGGGAGGGAATTCCGGCAGTAACGCTCCGCCATACCCACGACCGCTTTCTCTTCACGGCTCGGGTGGTGGCCTCGCCGGCCCGGGAGGTCCTTCTTGTCGAATACCATCTCGTCTCCGATGATCCGCTTCGGGTCTATCCCCTCCTCTCCTCCCGGCTGGGAGGCCAGGCCTTCGGGAATACGGCACAGGTTCTCGAGTGGCACGGACGACGATTCCTGACCGCAAGCCAGGGTCCCTTTTCCCTCTCCCTGGGAGGAATGGGCTCCGGCGGAGAGGAGCTCTTCTCCCGTCTCTCCTGTGGCGAGACGGAGGAGAGCGACGGATGGCAGGATTTCTCCCGCCACGGCCGAATGGCCTGGACATGGGATTCGGCGGGTCCGGGTCAGGTGGCTCTGATGGGGGAAGGGGGGCCCGCCGGGACGCTGGCCCTGGCCTTTGGCTCAAGCCCCGAGGCCGCCTCGACGCTTGCGCTGTCGGCACTGGCGGACGGCTTCGAGCCCCAATGGGACGAGCAGGTGGAGCTATGGAAAACGTGGCAGGAGGGACTTCGCCTTCCTCCGCGACTGACAGCTCTCCAGCGGAAGGTTTACCGAACCTCGGCGATGGTGCTGAAGGTCCACGAGGACAAGACCTTCCCCGGGGCCCTGACCGCCAGCCTCTCCATCCCCTGGGGCGAAGCCTCGGACAGCCGGGGAGGCTACCATCTCGTCTGTNNGTCTGGAGCCGCGATCTCTCGGAAAGTGCCGGAGCCGCCATCGCCATGGGTGACCGCGTACTGGGGAGGAGGATCCTCTCCTATCTCCTGGCGACCCAGCAGGAGGACGGCCATTGGCTTCAGAACCAGTGGCTGGGCGGAAAGCCTTATTGGCAGGGGCTCCAACTCGACGAGGCCGCCTTTCCCGTTCTTCTCGCGGCCTGGCTGGCCCGGGAAGGCTCCTTCGACCTCCAGGGGATCCGGCCGATGATCGTGCGGGCGCTCACCTTCATCATCCGGGAGGGCCCCGTGACAGGTCAGGACCGATGGGAGGAGGATCCGGGAATCAATCTCTTCACGTTGGCGGTGGCCATTTCTGCGCTGGTTGACGGATCGGCGCTCCTCGACGCCGAGGAGCGCGAGGCGGCCCTGTGGGTGGCCGACACCTGGAATGCCAGCCTCGAACGATGGTGCTGGTCCGGAGAGACGCACCTCGCCAGAAGGATTGGGGTGTCGGGATACTATCTTCGGGCAGTTCCGGCGGCCATCCTGGAAGATCTGGCCGCCAAGGGCCTCCCGCTTCTGATCAAGAACCGCTGCCACGACCCGGGCCTTCCCGCCTGCGACCAGATCAGCACCGATTTTTTCCAGCTGGTCCGGTTCGGCCTTCGCTCCCCCGAGGACCCCTTCATCCGGGAATCCCGAAAGGCCGTCGATCGTCTCCTTCGGGCAGAAACCCCTTCCGGGACCGCCTGGTACCGCTACAACGGCGACGGCTATGGGGAGCACGAGGATGGAGCGCCGTTCGACGGGACCGGGAGAGGGCGTCCCTGGCCCCTCCTGGCCGGTGAACGGGGCCATGTGGCGGTTGTGGCAGGAGAGAGTGCCCGGGGATATCTTCGGGACATGGCCAATATGGCGAGTCCTCTGGGGCTCATTCCGGAGCAGGTATGGGACGCTCCGCCCCTCCCGGAGCGAGGCCTCTATCCCGGAGGGCCCACGGGATCGGCCATGCCCCTGGTCTGGGCCCACGCCGAGTTCATCAAGCTGGCCAACAGCGAGTGGAAAAAGAAGCCCGTGGACCGCCCTGAAACCACCTGGATCCGATATGGCGGGGTTCGTCCGGAGGTCGGATGGCGGCTTTGGCGCCACCGCCACAGGATCCGGACTCTGGAGGAAGGACGGGAGCTCCGATTCCTCTGGTCGAGGCGGGCCATGGTCCATTGGGGTGTCGACGGCTGGAAAGATCCCAAAAATACGGAATCGAGACCCCTGGGAATGGGGTTCTGGGGGACGGCGCTTCCCGTTCGGGAGCTCTCCCGGGGGCAGGCGATCGTCTTCACCTTCTACTGGATCGACGAGGAACGGTGGGAGGGGGAAGACTACCGGGTGGAGATCGTGGGGGAAGAAGAAAACTAATTCTGACCATAAGAAAATCTGTTCGGATTCCCCTCGGGTTCTCTTGATAGGAGAGCCGTTCGTGTGATACGCTCCTTGTCAATCTTTAGATCGCGCGGGAGTTTTTCCTAAAAAATCTCAGGCTCTTGGTCTTCTTGAGATGGCTGTCATTAGGGTGTGAGAATTTTTATGACGAGGAGACACTCCCGGTTCGGAGAGATATGGGAAAATTTTTTCCAAGGACCGGACGGAACTCTCAAACATTGCTCTTTCATAGGGTATGAAAGCTTTCATGGAGAATGAAACGTTTCATAGGCTATGAAAGCTTCTGAAAGCAGGCTGTGGGACCAAATCCAACGCGTCGCAAAAAAATTGTTGGTCTTCTGGGGCTCGTCACCGTTCTCCTGATTTCCCTTCTCCTTTATCGTCACTTCTCTGGAAAAGGATCAGGCCCCGCTCCTTCGGAAAGTGTCTCCTCTTCGCAGGCCTCTGCTCCGTTCAATCCCACCCGTTTTCGCATCGGCTACGTAAAATATCGCCATTTCGAGCTCTGGACGACCATTCCCGGCGTCATTCATGGCTTCCGCAAGGCCGTCGTCTACGGCCATGTTCCCGGCTACCTCAAGTTCCTGAACGTCGACAAGGGCGACTGGGTCACCCGGGGTCAGGTCCTGGGCTACATCTATGACCCGGAGCTCTATCAGAGCTGGCAGAAGGCCTTGGCCGAGGCGGCCATCGCCCACATCACCTTCCTTCGCAAGCTCCATGTCTGGGAAGGGGACCACCGGGTGATTTCCCTCCAGCGGGTCCAGATGGCCGAAGCCCTCTGGAAGGAACGGGAAGCCCGGGCGCGATACTATCGTTCTCTCGTCCGTTACAAGACCATCGTGGCTCCCTTCACCGGCATCATCACCCACCGCTATGTCGATCCCTGGAACCTCGTCTCCACGGGGACGGGAGGGACGACTCCGGCCCTTCCCATCGTCAAGATCGAGGATGTCGACGAGATGCGCCTCTATGTGGGCGTTCCCGAGCACTTTGTTCGCTTTGTCCTCCGGGGCCTTCCGGCGGAGCTTTACGCCCAGGGACTTCCCGGGAAGATTTTCAAGGCCCGGGTCACCCGCTATGCCTTTCGCCTCGATCCCGAGACGCGGACAATGCGCACCGAAATCGACGTCGACAACCCCGATCACCTGCTCATGCCCGGGATGTACGTTCAGGCAAAAATCCGCCTCCATGTCTATCCGCATGTGCTCTCCGTCCACCACATGGCGGTGATCGAGGAGCGCCACGGCAACTTCATCTATGTCCTGGAGCATGGGGTAACGAAGAAGCGCCCCATTGTTGTGGGCTATCGCAACGGAGACTACACCGAAATACTTCAGGGGCTTGACGGATCGGAGACCGTTCTCGTCAAGCTCCACAAGACCGTATTCTAGAGGCCGTCCACCCTGACCTCCCCTAAAGTCGTGTCAGGGGACGACAGGATGACGGCCACGCCAGGGGGAGTTCATGTTTCTAGTCAATATGTCGCTTAAAAGCCCCTATACGATCGTGGCCATGGCCCTTGCGATCGTGCTTCTCGGCGCCCAGAGCCTTACCTCCATGAACGTCTCCATCCTTCCGAGGATTCCCCTGCCGGTGGTGGAGGTGTTGACCGTCTTTCCGGGGATGAACGTCTACAACACCGAGATGGACATCACCGAGCAGATGGAGCGCATCATTCTCCAGGCGCCCTATATCCGGTCGGTCAAGTCCGAGAGCCTGGTCGGGATCAGCATGATCCAGATCCGCTTTCGCTCGAACTACCCGCTCTCCTCCGGCGTCTCCATGGTGACCTCTCTGGTCTATTCCTCCCTGAAATATCTGCCTCCGGGGATTTTTCCCCCGATCATCATCCCCTTCGGGATCTCCGCCATTCCCATCGCCGATCTGGTGCTCTCCTCCAAGGAGTTGACCCAGATGCAGATGTTCGACATCGGGTACTTCAACGTACGTTCCCAGATGGGAACGGTCCCCGGGGTGGCCGCTCCTCCCGTCTTCGGGGGGCTCTCCCGCCAGATCCAGGTTTATACGAACAACACCGCTCTCCTGGCCCGAGGCCTCACCATCTGGGACGTGGTCAATGCCTTAAACCGCCAGAACATCATCTGGCCAGCGGGCTTCGCCAAGATCGGCGACATGAGCTACAACGTCTTCGTCAATGCCCTGTTGGGGCCCGTCAAGACCATCGGGGATGTTCCGATCAAGGTCGAGCACGGGCAGCCGGTCTATATCAGGGATGTGGCCCAGGCCAAGGACTCCTATCGTATCCAGACCAACCCGGTGCGCGTCGATGGGCGAAAATCGGTCTATATCCCCGTGCTGAAGCAGGAAGGGGCGAACACCGTCAAGGTGATCGATGCCACGAGGAATGCGATCAACACCTTCTATGGTCTTCCCAAGAGCCTCGATATTTCCCTGGTCTTCGACCAGTCGGTCTATATCCGGGATTCGGTGGCCTCCCTCGAGCGGGAAGGGATCGTCGGTATCCTCCTGACGGCCGCCATGATCCTGCTCTTTTTGGGGAATGTCCGCTCCACCCTCATCATCACGACCTCAATCCCCCTCTCCCTTCTGGTGGGATTCGTCATGCTCAACGCCACCGGGCAGACCATCAACATCATGACCCTGGGAGGGCTCGCCCTGGCCATCGGGCGGCTGGTGGACGACGCCATCGTCGTCCTGGAAAACACCAACCGCCATCTTGAGATGGGGAAAGCCCCGGCGCAGGCGGCCCTGGACGGAGCCGGAGAGGTCGCCATGCCGGTGATGGCCTCGACGATTGCGACGATGATCGTCTTCTCCCCGGTCCTCTTTCTGCTCGGCAAGGGAAAGTTCCTCTTTACCCCTCTTGCCGCCGCGGTGGCCTACTCCATGATGGCCTCCTACTTCGTCTCGATGACCCTGGTTCCGGTCCTTTCGGCGTGGTTTCTGAAGCCCGAGTCCGCCTACAAAAACAGCAGGACGCTCTTTCGCCGGGGGATCGAGAGATTCAACGAGTACTTTGACCGGCTGAAGAGCTTCTATCGGGGATATCTGAAGATTGCCCTGCGCCACCGGGGTCCGGTTTCGATCCTCATCTTTCTTGCCTTCGTCGGCTCCTTCTTTCTCTTCTCCCAGATCGGAACCCAGTACTTTCCTCCCGATGACACCGGGGCCTTCATCATCCAGATGCGCCTTCCCGACGGGAGCCGAATCGAAAAGACCGACGCGATCAGCGCCCGGGTCGACGCTGCCATCCGTCGGATCATCCCGGCCAAGGATATCGTCCACATCGTGATCAACGAGGGGGTCCGTCCCGGATGGGATGCCATGTATACCACCAACCTGTGGAGCCACATGGCCTTCATCCTAGTCCAGCTCAACCCCTCCAACGAGCGCAAGCGATCAATGTGGGAGTTTGAGGATGAATTGCGGCCCTATCTGGCGTCCCACTTTCCCAATGTGGAGTTCTACTACGAGTCCTCTTCCATCATCACCCAGATTCTGGCCGGATCCGGTGAGGCTCCCATCGATATACAGCTTCTGGGCGCCTCCTATCGCCAGCTCGGACAGATTGCCCATGAGATTGCCGACCATATCCGGACCTTTCCCGGGGCCACCGATGTCCGGGTGAAGCAGAACATCCACTACCCGTCAATGTTCATCGATGTCGACAGAAGCAAGGCCCAGTTTCTTGGAGTCTCGGAGCTCGATGTCGAAAAGGATGTGATCACGAGCCTGGTGACGAACGTGGCCATCGGAGAGAACTTCTGGGTCGACCAGAGAACAGGGAACCCCTATTTTCTGACCGCCCAGTATCCCGAGGACAAGATCAATTCCATGGACGCCCTGTCGAATATCCTGGTGCGGCAGAATATGGGAACGGACACGGCCCATTCCGGGTCGAAGAACCCGCCCATCTATCTTCGCGACATCGCCGACATCCGCCGGATCACCATTCCTCCGGCCATCTTCCACTACAATGTGGAGCGGGTGGTGGACGTTCTTGTGAATGTGTCCCATGCGCCCGGGGTCTCATTGGGCGGAGTGGGGGACAAGATCGACGACTACATGGCCCATTACAAGCTTCCGGAAGGGTATAGCTGGCGAGAATCGGGGATGCTCGCCTCCATGCACCGCTCCTTCGGGTCGATGGGGATGGCCGTGCTTCTGGCCATGGCTCTGGTTTACCTGGCCCTCGTGGCCCAGTTCCAGAGCTTTCTCGACCCATTCATCATCATGATGTCGGTTCCGTTCGGGCTCATCGGGGTCTTTGCCATGCTCTACGCCACCCACACCGGGATCAATGTGGAGAGCCTCATCGGGGTGATCATGGACATCGGCATCGGGGTCTCCAACTCCGTGCTTCTGGTGGAGTTCGCCATCCGCCTGAGGGAACAGGGGGCTCCGCTTTACCGGGCAGTGGTCGAGGCCGGATCGACCCGTCTGCGGCCGATCCTCATGACCGCAATCGGGACAATTCTGGCCATGATCCCCACCGCAGTCGGGATGGGAGTGGGGTCGGGGGCGGAAGAACCCCTCGCCCGGGCGGTGATCGGCGGTCTTATCGTCATGACGGTTCTGACCCTTGTGCAGGTTCCCATCTTCTATGTGATCCTCCACACCTGGGAGGAGAAATGGAAGAACAGAAAGCTTGCCCGGACGAGCTAAGGACTACTCCCGGGGGAGGAGGGGAAGCTCCGATACCTCAAAGCGGTTTCCCTCCCCGTCGATAAGGGGCTCGCCGGAATCCCAGTGCCCCCGCTTGACATAGGCAAGCCCCACGGGACCCCCGCAGACGACCGAAGAGACGAGACTTGTAAGGGTTCCTGCCTCCGTGTTGTCGTTTGAAGCCAGAAGGTGCCGGGGAAGAGTCACCTCCGACACGAAGGGCCCGTCAAGTCGAATGCCGACAAGCTTCCGGGAGAGTTGACCCTGGAACTTGAGACGGGTGACCGGCTCCTGGCCCACATAGCACCCTTTGTTGTAGGAGACGGCCAGGGTGTCGAGGCCGGCTTCGGCGGGAAAATGGCTCTCGTTCAGTTCGAAAGGAACGGCAGGGATCCCGCGTTCGACCCGGTAGACTTCGATCCCGGTATCGTCGAGGCGCTGTCCGCCCCGGGAAAGGACCCGTTCCTCAAGTCCCTTGAGACGATCTCCAGCCTTCTCGGCGGGAAGCCAGAGGTCGATCCAGCCTCCGGTGTCGGCATCGAAGGCCCCGATCCCGGGACGAAGGAAGGCGAACCCTCCCTCGGAGAGGCGTCTCACTCCCTCCTCCTCGGCCTCTGGGTCAAAGAGGGGGGTGGCCAGGGCCAGGGCCTCCGGCCCGACGAGGGAGGCGGAGATGAAGGCCCCTGTCTCGGAGGATAGGGTCGCCTTGGTCCTGAAAAAAAGATATTTCTTGAGATGGGCCAGAAAGGCCTCTTCATCCTCTTTCGAGAAGAGCGAGGGGGAGAGGAGAATACGATCGGGAAGCACGCCGATCCAGCTGTCGAAGAGGATCCGGGCTTTGGGGCTCAGGAAAAATCCGTATCGAAGTGTTCCGGTTTTCTGTCCGGCAACATCCTGGCAGAGCAGCCCCTGAAGAAAAGAGGCCCGGTCGTCGCCTGATACCGACACCAGGACGCGGGTTCGGGGTGCTATGTGAAGTCCGGCTCGAATGTGGGACGGGCGGGTATCGATTGTGGTCATCATGGAGAGAGGCTCCTTTAAGGGTCTTGAGGTTCGTTCCTTACAGCCTGACGAAGTTGGCAGGGGCAACCGGCTATCCATTGATGGTAGGGAGAGATTGAGAATGGTGTCAACAAATCCGGAAGAATATTGTCCGGAATATGAGGAACGACAATGAGCGAATCTGGAGGATCCTCCGGAGCCCCCCCGGGCGGGGCGTCCCACGCGGAATTTGAAGACCATGAGTCCTTCCGCCCCGAATGGAAACACGAGATCGATCTCAACGATGTCCATCTGCCAAAAGGCGTCCGTCTTTCGGTTCTTCTTGTCTTTGCCTTTCTGATCGGGGGGCCGGTCATTCTCTTTGCCTACATGTGGCTCAACCCCCCGAAACCTCCGACGATCCCCTTTCCGACGGTTCAGGTGATGCCGGTTCGCCTGAGGACACTTCACCACAAGGTGACCATTCCCGCGGCCGTGGAGTCCTTCCGGAAGGCCGTTCTCTATGCCCACGTTCCGGGCTATCTGAAATATCTCAATGTGGACAAGGGAGACTATGTCCACAAGGGACAGGTTTTGGCCTATATCCAGGATCCTGAACTCTTCCAGACCTATCAGCGCACCGTGGCAGAGGTTCGTATTGCCGATCTCACCTATCACCGGATCAAGCGCGTCTGGCTCGACCATCCGTCCCTAATCTCGAAGGAGCGCGTCCAGGAGAAATTTGCGATTTACCTCAAGACGGTGGCCCAGATGCGCCACGAGGAAGCGCTCCTTGCCTACAAGACAATAGCGGCTCCCTTTGACGGCATGATTACACAACGTTTCGTCGATCCCGGCAAGCTCCTGTCTCAAGGCACCGAGGCCACCTCGACGGCTCAGCCCATCGTGACGATCGAGAAGGTCGATACCCTTCGGGCCTATGTCTGGGTGCCTGCCGATGTTTCCCCTCTGATCCGGAGAGGTCAGAAGGTGGAGGTCCACCTTGCGGGGCTTCCCAATCGAACCTTCTGGGGACGGGTCACTCGTTTTGCCACGGCGGAAAACCCGACGACCCGGACGATGCGGACCGAAGTCGACATGGAGAACCCCGACCTCGTGATCCATCCGGGCATGTACGGGAAGTTTACCTTCTATCTCGAAAAGTACAGGAATTCGATCCTGATTCCCGGAGCCGCCGTCATGGCCCGGCGGGACAAACCATACTCTGTCATGGTGGTTAAAGACGGGAAGGCTCTGGAAGTTCCCATAACTATTGGCATCGACAATGCGAAATGGGTTCAGGTCCTCTCTGGGTTGACTGCCGGGGATCAGCTCGTTATCGCAGGAAAATGGCATGCGAGAAGCGGCGAACCGGTCCACGCCGTTCCGCTGAAACCCGTGCCCTTCCGCCCGGCCCGCCAGCTGTGACCGGGTCAGAAGAGACACGCGTCAAGGAAGGACGATTCATGAAGCAGTCAATATGCGGCCGGGAAAATCTCCCGGCCGGGCGTTTGGGATTGATGAAGGCGATTGCCTTCTTTGGAGCCCTGGCGGGGACCCTTCATCTGGGAGGGACGCTCAACGCCCGGGCCGAGAATATGACAACGATCTCCGACAACGGCATTCCTCCGGAGATTCTTTCTGTCGACCAGGCGGTCGACTTTGCCCTGAAGCACCATCCGAAGCTCGGCTGGTTCCGCCATCGGGTCGGACGCAAGAATGCTCATGTAAAGGTTTCCCAGTCCCACTTTTTTCCTCACGTCGGGGTAGGGGCCCTCTATGGTGAAAGCAATCCGGGCTTGGGCAACCAGTCTTTCAACAACATGAATTTCATGACCCCGATCTTCCCGATGGACTACGCCAAGATGGGGTCTATTTCATCCTCCAACGAGCCGTTGGGCGTGGCTTCGATCGGCGTCAACCAGCTTCTTCTCGACTTCGGAAAGTTCGAGCATCGGGTGAAAGAGCGCCTGGCCGGAAAAAAAGCCTCCGAATACTGGCTTTACAGCAAGGATGCCTGGGTGATCCTTCAGGTCAAGGAGGCCTACTACCGGGTTCTCCTCGACAAGAAGCTTATCGAGGTCTACCAGAAGAACCTCGACCAGCGAAAGCTTGTCATGGACCTGACCCGCTCCCTTTACAAGGCGGACTACCGTTCGCGGCTCGACTTCGATCTGGCTCGCGTCGATTATGAAAAGGCCCGGGCACTCCTTGAGTTCGAGAAGGAGGACCTTGAGGCCCGGATTTCTCACCTGAACGATGTGATGGGTCTTGGGCAGGCGGGACGGTCAGACTATACGTTGACGACCCCGCTTTCATCAGAGGCTTCCATGGAGCCGGTTTCCAGAGATCTGGCCATAACGCGGGGGCTCACTTACCGGCCGGAAATCAACGCCTATCGCATGCTCTTTCGACAGGAGCGGGAAAAGACGAGCTATGAGAAGGCCCAGCACTATCCTCTGATTTCTGCGTTCGGGAGTTATGGGTTCATGGGGAATATGACGACCGGGCAAAGCTACGCTCCGGGAGGCGGATGGTGGTCGGGAGGAGGATCGCTCACCATTCCGATCTACACCGGCGGAATGATCCGGGGCCTGACGGAAGCTGCCCGGGAAAAGTCCCGGGAACGAAAATACGGAATCTCCGACTGGTCCCACAACATTCGGGATCAGGTCGTACAGGCCCGGGCCCATGTTCTTGCGGATCAGGCCTCTGTTCGGGCCTATGTCGAGGCTGTGAAAGAGGCGGATCTCGCCCTTGTCCTTGCCACAAAGCGCTATACCGCCAACCTTGTTTCCATTGTGGACCTGACGCTGGCGGAGGTATATCTCCTCGATACCGAAGCTGCCCTGGCCACCTGGCAGTATCGGGAACAGGCCGACCAGGCGACACTCCGCTTTGCAGAGGGGGTCGACTACCTGGGATATTTGCCCGAAGTGAAGAAAAAGGTTGTGGGACATCTTTCGCCGAAACAGACAGGAGATTGAGCCGGACGGGCTCCGGTTGACCCACTTTTTCGCTCCTTGGTATTGTTAGAAGGGAGGTCCTCCGGGGCATTCAGGCTGGCAGGACGATGGACGTGGGTCAATCTTTCCGTATTGGGAGCCATGAGGCTCTCTGAAGGGGTGGATCGTTTGGAAAAGGTGGTGATTCTGGGAACGGGCCCGGCAGGGCTGACAGCTGCTCTTTACACGGCGCGGGCCTTTTTGTCCCCGCTGGTGATCGAAGGTCCCCAGGCCGGAGGACAGCTGACCATCACGACGGAGGTCGAGAACTTCCCGGGATTTCCCGAGGGGATCACGGGACCCGAGCTCATCGAGAAGATGCGGGCCCAGGTCACCCGCTTCGGGGCCCGCATTGAAACGGCCATCGTGGAAAAGATCGAGAAGTCTCCGGAGGGGGGCTTTTCGATCACGACCGACGACGGTCGGGAGATCCGTTCCTGGACGGTGATCGTGGCGACGGGAGCCTCGGCCAAATTCCTTGGGCTCTCCTCGGAAAAGGCCCTCATGGGAGCCGGCGTGTCGGCCTGCGCCACCTGTGACGGATTCTTCTTCAAGGGGCGAGAGATCGTGGTGGCTGGAGGAGGGGATACCGCTCTGGAGGAGGCCCTCTTTCTCACGCGATTTGCCAGCAAGGTGACTGTTGTCCACCGGCGGGACACTCTCCGGGCCTCCAAGATCATGCAGGAAAAGGCCTTCGAGAACCCCAAGATCGCCTTTGCCTGGAACAAGGAGATTCTCGAGGTTCTCGACGTCTCCCAGGGGATGGTGACGGGAGTGCGGGTTCGGGACGTCACCACCGGGGCCGAGTCGATCATTTCCTGCTCGGGATTTTTCGTGGCCATCGGCCACCGCCCT
>DGKK01000051.1:0-21166 GCA_002387725.1 Nitrospirae bacterium UBA4572 | reverse complement strand
CGGCAGGCCATCTCCGCCGCGGGATCGGGATGCATGGCCGCCATCGATGCCGAACGCTACCTTGAGGCCTCCGGAGTGGAAAAAGCCGGCGTCGAAAGGACGTGATCCGTTGAAGGCCTTCAAGATTGCCGGACTCGTCATTTTTGCCGCTTTTGTTTACCTCGGGGGGGATCTGATCGCCAACAACGCGGCCTTCATCAACCCGCCGGGGCCGGTTCGCCGGATCGCCGTCTATTTCACCCTCAACCGGGCCTGGACGACCGGTGGCTATCCCCTTCCCGAGGTCGCTCCCCGGACCTTCTACGGGGATCCCGCCAAGCTGGCCGTCAACATCACCCGTTCCATCAAGGGATTTTCCGGATGGCATATCGAACAACAGTCTCCGGAAAAGATTGTCATTCGGGTGGAGCCCTCATTCTGGCACCATGCCACCCGCCTGCTTCTGACCGTCTCTCCGGTGTCGGGGGGGGTTCGCCTCAATGCGGAGGCGACATCGTCATCAGGCTTGCCCGATCTGGGGGCCGGCCGTAATGATATTCTGAACCTGTTTCATGCGATCGGAGAAGAAAATGCCATTCATCCGCCGGTCTGACCGGTCGGCCTTCGTGCGTCGGCTTTTTTCGGGGCTTCTCCTTCCCGGGATTCTCTCGATGTCGAGTCTCCCCGCGCTTGCGGGAGAAGGCGCTCCTTCGGGGGCTTCGACGGCCTCTCCCGAGTCCGAATATTCCTCCCTGACTCTTCCTGTCTCGAACTTCGGATTCCGGGGGGTCGCCAGAGACCGGTACGGAAGCCTCTATCTCTCCTCCACGCTGAAAAATGGTCTCTTTGTTCTTCCTCCTTCCTGCCGGAGCGAAGATTGCGCGACCCTGATTCCCCTGACTCCGGGACTGTCCGATCCGGGCGATGTGGTGGCCGACCCGGTTCGGGGAGGCGCCTATGTCCTTTTGCGTCTCGGGGACAAGGTCGACTATCTTCCCCGAGGGTGTCTTGCGGCGGGCTGTCTCGAGGTTCACCCGCTTCCCGAGCGGCCAGGANNCGGGGAAGGCAGAGGCTGGCCGTCCTGGATCGCCTCTCCAACAAGATCGTCTTGATCTCCTCCGGGTGCCAGGGGCGCCATTGTCTCTCCTTTCTTCCCCTTCCCCCCAAGTCCGGAACCCCTTCCGGGTTGGCCTATGATTCCCGCCGGAAGGATCTGTGGGTCAGCTATCGGCAAGGGACGCTGGTCCGTGTTCCCCCTGCCTGTCGCCGCCTCTCCTGCGAGACGACCTATCCCCCGGGGAAAACGGATCTGACCCTCACCTCGCCGGTCGTGTCGGACAAGGACGATGCGCTCTATCTGTCGGCAAAGAAGGGGGGAGCCATCGGCTGGGTCGATCTCGCTGAGAATCCCCCCAAGCTCCGCCTGGCCTCTCTTGAAACTACCTCGGGGATGATCTCCCATCTCGTCCCTCTCCCTTCCGGAGGGGTCTATCTGGTGACCGGGCTCGTGAGCGGACGCCCGCCGGGAGAGAGCCACCCCCATGGCGGCTTCTTCTCTCGCCCGCAGGGGAGCGCGGGAGGCTTCGATCTCCGCCTTTTCGCCCTTCCCGGAGGAACGCCTTCGGCCCTCTCCCCGGGGGGACACAACGACCTCTGGATGACCGTCGACGACCAGGATGCCCTTTTCCGGCTGTCGCTCACATGCAAAAGGAAGTCGCCGGTTCTCTCGAAGGTCTGCGTGACCAGGATTCCCTTCGAAAAAATCGAAACCCTGTACCACTCCCGGTACCACCAGGAGATCCAGGTGCCACAGGAGCCCTCTCCCGACCTCTCCCGTCCTTCGGACTAAAGGCTTACGGGAGCCAATCCGGAGAGTTCTCCCTTGCCCGGGATCGGATGTTCAGAAACCGAACCGAAAGGAGATTCTCCCATGCTCTCGAAAAAACGCTCCCTCGACACTCTTACCCCCGAAGAACGCCTTCTCTCCGTCACCTACGGCGGCCGCTCCTTTGCCCGGGAAATTCCCCGCTATGAAATGCCCGGTGAGGGGATCCCGGCGGAGGCCGTCTATCGTCTGATCATCGACGAGCTGAACCTCGACGGAAACCCCTCCTTAAACCTCGCCACATTCGTCACCACGTGGATGGAGCCCGAAGCCGAAAGGCTGGTGAACTGTACCCTGAACAAGAATCTCGTGGATCAGGAAGAATATCCCCAGACCGGCGTGATCCAGGAGAGGGTCGTCAACATGCTTTCCCGACTTTTTCATGCCCCGAAGGGAGAAGGAGGAATCGGCACGGCCACGGTCGGGTCCTCCGAGGCCATCATGCTGGCCCTTCTGGCCCACAAGACCCGCTGGAAAAAGGAGCGTCTGGCCCGGGGGCTGTCCGCCGACCGTCCGAACATCGTGGCGTCGAGCGGCGTCCATGTCGTCTGGGAGAAGTTCTCCCGCTATTTCGAGGTGGAGCTCCGGCTCCTTCCCATGGCGGGGGATCGCTACACCCTTGATCCCGAGGCGGTGGAGAGGGCGGTCGACGAGCGGACCATCTGCGTGGGGGCGATTCTGGGGACGACCTACACCGGCCATCTCGATCCGGTGGAGGAGATCGACCGGATCCTCGCAAAGGTCCGGGACACCAAGGGGTGGGAGATTCCGATTCATGTGGACGGAGCCAGCGGGGGCTTCGTCCTTCCCTTCCTTGAGCCCGATCTCCGCTGGGATTTCAGGCTGCCCCGCGTCCGTTCCATCAATGTCTCCGGCCACAAGTTCGGTCTCGTCTATCCGGGAATCGGCTGGNNAAGCCGCCGATCTTCCCGAGGAGCTGGTCTTTCGCGTCAACTATCTGGGAGGGGAGGAGTCGACCTACACCCTCAATTTCTCCCGGGGCAGCTCCATGATGCTGGCCCAGTACTACATGCTCCTGAGACTGGGGGTCGACGGGTATCGCCGCATTCATTCCACATCGAAGGCCAATGCCCGCTTTTTGGCCAAGAGGCTGGCCGAAGATGGGCGCTTTCGGGTCATCGGCCCGGCGGACCATCTTCCCATCGTCACCTTCGAGGTGGCAAAAGAGGCAGGATTTTCCGCGGCGGCCCTTTCCGAGAAAATTCGGGAGCGGGGCTGGATCGTGCCCGCCTATCCCCTTCCGGCCGATCTCACCGATCGGATGATCCTTCGGGTGGTGGTGAAGGAAAACTTCAGCCGGGATATGGCGGATCTTCTCCTTTCAGACATTTCCCGGGCCGCAGATTCTCTCGCCCGGGGCTCATCTTTCGCACATAAACTTCGCCATCGGCATGGAGTCTGCTGACCCATGATCGGTTCCGGCAACACTTCTGGGAGAGGAGGGTTCTCGGGAGGGGAAATTTCTCAAAAAGGCCCGGATCCTTCCTCCGACAAGGGAGTGATCACCCTCATCATCAGCATTGCCGCCGTGATTTTTTCTCTGGGAACGCTTGTCAGCGACCTGATTCGGAACAGGAACCTCCTGATCCACGACCTGCAGGTCGATGGACAGGTCTTTCATCGCACGCTGATCGAGCTTGACCGTCTGCATTGTTTTTCTTTCGAGTCGAAGGGGGCGTCTTCCCCGGGGATGTGCCAAGACTCGTCCTTCTTTGTTCCCCCGTCCAATTTCCGGGGCCGGGAGATTCTTCTTCAGAGGGCAGAATCTCTCGAGAGCAGGATCGAGATTCTTCTCAGGAAGCTGAACATGGGGGAGTTAGGCTATATCACTCCTGTCGATTACCGAACCCTGGCCAAGGAGGAGATCAGGGATCTCAACTTCGAAAAGGCGAATCTCTACATCGGTAAGGAGGTCCGGGAAATTGCCGCTTACCGGGGTCATTCCGGCTATGTCATGAGATCGATTCACGCCGATCTTATAAAAGGCTGGTACCAGAGCATTCTTGAAGGAAGAAAACGGAACCACCTCACGGGAGGGAGATACTTTGACCGGGCCCTCGCCAAGGCCCAGAGCCAGATTTCCATTCTTCCCGTCAGAAACTATACGATCGTCTTCATCCTTCAGCAGAAAGGCTGCGCCCGCTTTGTGGGAAGGAGTCTCTTCTATGCCAGGTCCCGGGATGAGAGCGACGATGAGGCCTTCAGAATTTCCCGGGAGATTTTGAAAAACGAGCCGAAATCCGTCAAGCTTCTTCACCCTCTTCGGGAGCATGCGGCCATTTTCGAGGCCGGCCAGCGAGGAGAGGTTCTGTCGACCTGTCAGGAAATGTTCGAGCAAATTTAGAAGACGGGCCGATGGACGAGAAGAATCCCATGGGATCGAAGTAACTGGCTTCGGCATCAGACTTCTCCCCATGTTCTTGTTTTTTGCACCCATTCCCATTGGCTGACCGCCCTTGGCATTCCCCCATTGGCCGCCTCCTGACCAACCCGTCGGGAGACCTGCCAGCCGAATCCCCCGTCCGGAGAACCCGTGGGTCTATTTGGGCGACTTCGACAGACGAAAGGAGGCGTCATTGAAAAACGCAAATCATGCCCCTGTTGTAATGTCCCCTTCCGAACAGCTCCTGGCCGACGGTCGCCACCGGGTCAGGATCGAGCGTGTGGCTCCGTCGGTGGACGAAGGCCGGTACCCCGCCAAGCGAATACCCGGAGAGCCCCTCGACATCGAGGCCGACGTGATTGCCGACGGCCACGAACCCCTTCGGGTCGTCCTCGAGGTCTGTGATGCCGGAGAGGAATCCTGGGAAAGCCAGCCCATGGTCGCCCAGGGCAACGATCTCTGGACGGCCACCCGGATCATGCGCCGGGAGGGAATGGTTCTGTTTCGGATCCGGGCCTGGATCGACGAGGTGGCGCATTGGCAGGAAGGTCTGGAGAAAAAGGTCCGGGCCGGTCAGCGGGAGGATTACGGGATCTGGCTTCTGGAAGGGGCCGAGATCATCCGTCGCCACATGGCCCGGGCCGGCAAGGGGGGGGAGATTGCTGACCTGGCCCAATGGCTCGCCCGATGGGAGAAGGAGGGAGATCTCGACCAGAGGGTGACGCTGGCCCTGGACAAGGAGCGGGGAAATCAGGCCGGGGCTTTTCCCGATCCACTCTTCGTGACCCTTTCCGGGACCTTTCGGGTTCATGTCGAGCGGGAGCGGGCCCTTCGGGGGGCCTGGTACGAATTCTTTCCCCGAAGCTCCGGAACGGTTCCCGGGCTTCACGGAACCCTTCGGGATGCCGCCCGCCGCCTTCCGGCCATTGCCGCCATGGGCTTTGATGTGGTCTACCTTCCCCCCATCCATCCCATCGGCCATGCCTTCCGGAAGGGCCCCAACAATACTCCGGCGGCCACGGGAGATGTGCCGGGATCGCCCTGGGCGATCGGCTCCGAGGAAGGAGGCCACACTGCCATCGATTCGCGTCTGGGAACCCTGGGCGACTTTCGGGAGTTCCTCGAGACGGCGGAGAGGCTCAACCTCGAGGTGGCCCTCGACCTGGCCTTCCAGTGCTCGCCGGACCATCCCTACGTCCGGGAGCATCCGGAATGGTTCCGGAGCCGTCCGGACGGCTCCATTCACTACGCCGAGAATCCCCCCAAGAAATACCAGGACATCTATCCCTTCGACTTTCTGTCCGACGCCTGGGAGAGCCTTTGGCAGGAGCTCAGAAGGGTCGTCCTCTTCTGGGTCGAGAAGGGGGTCCGGATTTTCCGCGTCGACAACCCCCACACCAAGCCCTTTCCCTTTTGGGAATGGCTCCTGGCCGAGGTGCGGGCGGTGGATCCGAAGGTGGTTTTCCTCTCGGAGGCCTTTACGCGCCCCAAGGTCATGTACCATCTGGGGCACATTGGCTTCTCGCAGTCCTATACCTACTTCACCTGGAGAAATACCCGGCAGGAAATCGAAGAATATCTGACCGAGCTTGTCTCGTCCCCCGTCCGGGATTTTTTTCGCCCCAACCTGTGGCCCAATACTCCGGACATCCTCCATGCCTATCTTCAGACGGGGGGGCGGCCGGCCTTTCTGGTTCGGCTCGCTCTGGCGTCCACCCTCTCGGCCTCCTACGGGATCTATGGTCCGCCCTTCGAGTGGTGCGAAAACCGTCCCCTCCGGGAAGGAAGCGAAGAATATCTCGATTCGGAAAAGTATGAAATTCGCCACTGGCGTCCCGACCCCGAGCACTCCCTGGCCCCGGTCATCACCCGGCTCAACGGCATCCGGCGGGAACACAGGGCCCTGGGGTGGAACCACACCCTCCGGTTCCATCCGGTGGACAACGACCGGATCATCGCCTATTCCAAGACGGGAGAGGGGCCCGATGACTGGATCCTGGTGGTGGTCAACCTCGATCCCCACGGGGTCCAGGAGGGGTGGCTGACCTTCGATCCTGCGGGGGAGGAGGAGGCGTTCGAGGTGGAGGATCTCATGGACAATGCCCGGTACGGATGGCCTCCCGGGCGGCGGTACATTCGTCTCGATCCCGCCGATCCCCGCCGACTTCCTTTCCATGTTTTCCGGAGAGTGCCATGAGCGGGGAGGGGGGGCGGCCGGCCCTCGACCTTCGGGGAAGGAGCTGGGAGGCTCTTCCCGAGTGGTTCTCCCAAAGCCCCCTTCCCGATCTTCTCGGGGACTTTCTTCCCTCCCGCCGCTGGTTCGGGTCGAAGTCCCGCTCCCTCCGGTCGGTCATGGCCGAGAGGATATTTTCTCTCGACGGCGGCGGGCGGGGCCCCCTCTTTCTCTGCCTTCTCCAGGTGGCCTTCGGGGAGGGGGAGAACGAGCGGTATGTCCTTCCCCTGGCCCGGGCGAGAGGGGGGGAGGTTCCGGAGGCGGGGCTCATCGCCCCTCTCGACTCCCCGGGAGAGGACCCCCTCTGGCTCGTGGACGGATTCTTTGTGGCGGAGACCGGCCGGGAGCTCCTGCGCCTTTTGCTTGTTCCGGACTCTCCCCCGGCCGGCCTTGAACGGGTTAGGACCGAGGTTCTCAAGAAACGGCAGGTAGCGTTCGATCCGGATCTTGTTCCCCGGGTCTTTGGAGGGGAGCAGAGCAATACCTCCCTGCTCTTTGGGCGCAGGCTCATGCTCAAGGGCTACAGGAAGCTTGCCCCGGGGATCAATCCTGATCTTGAGGTGGGGGAGTTTCTCTCCAGACAGGGAGAAGGGCTTCCCATTCCGGCCACCTACGGGGCCCTCCTGACAAAGACCCCCCAGGGAGAGCCTCTGGTTCTGGGGCTCCTTCAGGAGTTCGTGGAGAATCAGGGAGAGGGGTGGTCCTGGTTTCTCTCCCGCCTCCCGGCGGTCCTGTCGGGAGAGGGCGACGGAGGCATACTCGACCGGATGGTGGAGCGGCTGGGCCNNGCCGGGAGACCGCCCGCCTACACCGGGCGCTGGGGGGCGATCCCTCCGACCCCGACTTTTCTCCCCGGCCCTTCACCGGGGAGGATCTGGCCGGTCTGTGCCAGGAGATCGACGGGAGGATCGCGCGTGTCTTCCGGGCGCTGGAGGAGAGGAAGTCCGGGCTATCGGGGTCTGCCCGGGAAAGGGCCGAGGACCTGCTCTCGCGGAGGTCGAGACTCGATGACTTTTTGAGGGACTGCCGCGCCCGGGGTCCGGGGGGAATGCGGATACGCTGCCACGGGGACTTTCATCTGGGACAGGTGCTGGTGACACGGGACGAGGGGGTGATCTTTCTCGACTTCGAAGGGGAGCCGGCGGTGCCGCTGGCTCTGCGTCGCCTTCGCACGACCCCCCTTCAGGATGTGGCCGGCATGCTCCGATCCTTTCACTACCTTTCCGTGTCGGCCCTTCCGGATCGGACCACGGGGCGGGAGAGGGCGGAGGGGTGGTACCGGGAGCAGTTCGGGCGCTATCTTGGGGCCTATGGAAGGGAGGTGGAGGGACTCCTTCCCGAGCCGGCCCCGGCCGGTGGGATACTGGGGCTTTGTCTTCTCAGGAAGGCCCTCTACGAACTGGCCTATGAAATCGACAATCGTCCCGGATGGGTCGAGATTCCCCTTTCGGGGATCCTCGCCCTTCTTGACGCCCCCCTGCCCGAGTTCGGAGGAGGAGTGTGACGGGGGAGCTCTCCCTGAAATTCCCTCTCCCATCCTGGCTGTCCGGGAGCTTTTTGGGGCTGAACCTCCTCAACCTCTGGCTGGGGGTCATCATCGGGGTGAGCATCCCCTTCCTGACCGACTACCTGAAGGAAGCCCGCTGGAGCTTTTCCGAGATCGGCGTGGCCACCGCCATCTTCGGGGCCGGAGCCCTCATCTTCCAGCCCCTGTCGGGGCTCTTTGCCGAAATGACTCCCCGCCACCGCACCCTCCTTTCTGTCGTGGTCTTTGTCTACGGACTGGGTCTGACCCTGCTTCCCCTGGCGGGAGGGACCCCTGTGGTTGCCGACACCCTTCTTTTTGTCTCCGGAGGCGCAAGCGCCTTTTTTTTCACCCTCTCCTCGACGTTGGCCTTCTCTCTCTCCGGCCACCGGAACTTTGCCCGGACCATGGGGCAGAACCAGATGTGGAACCATGCCGGCTTTCTTGTCTCCGCCGCCGGAACATCCTTTTTGATCCACCGCCTCGGGCTTTTGTCAGGCTTCCTCCCCATCACCCTGGGGTCGGTCTTGGCCCTCCTCTCCATCGGCCTGATCCGCCGGAAGGATATGGTCTACCACCAGACCCGGAGCGGTCCCGGATCGTTGGAGCACGACGAGGTCCGGGACGAGCGTCCCCTGTGGCGTGTCTTTGCCGACTTTTTCCGGAACCCCGCCATCCGCACCCTTCTGATATCGACCGCCCTTTTCCAGGTGGCCAATACCCCGGTGATGCCCCTTCTCATGCTCTATCTGCGCTTTCTCGACGGAGGCAACGGCAAGCTGGCCTGGGTCGTCATCCTGGCCCAGGCCACCATGATCCCCGTGGCCTGGTGGGCCGCGCGGGTCAGCTCCCGGTGGGGGCACAAGCTGGTCTTCTCCCTGGCTTTTCTTCTCATGCCGATCCGGTCGATGATCTGCGCCACCACGATGAACACCGAAATCCTTCTTGCCACCCAGATTCTCGACGGGATCTCCGCCGGAATCTACGGAGTCTCGGTGGCGCTCATCGTCAGCGATCTGACCCGGGGAAAGAAGGGATTCAACCTTCTGATGGGGCTCTCCCAGATTGCCATGGCTCTCGGCGCGGTGGTGGGGCCGGCGCTCCAGGGGGTGTCGGTGGGAAATGTGGGGTTCAGGTTTGCCTTTCTGGTCTTTGCCGGGGTCGCCGCCCTGGCGGCCGGAATCTTCTCCCATTTCATGCCGGACCGCCTCGAGCCCTCCCGCTAGCCTCCCTTGTGGAGGCGTTGCCCGGCGATCTGAGGGTCCGGCAAGGCCCGGGACCTGGTCAACAGGATCAGGCCAACAGGATCAGGAAGGTTTTCTCGATTCAGCGGCTCGATGTCCGGAGTCCGCTTGGCGGAAGCGTCTTCGGGGGAGGGTTCTTTCCCGAAGGAGGGGAGGCGACCCCTTTTGGGGAGGGGGAATCCATGGGAAGAAGAAAGATCTTCCGGATCTCTCCTGCTCCTCCCCCCTCCTGATAGTCGATCCGGATCATTTGCCCCTTTTTCAGGGCCTTTACCCCCACCGCCTTTCCGCCGGAGAGGACCATGGTGTCCGGAACCAGAACTCCGGCAAAGCGGAAGACCAGGGGATGTCCCTCCCCCAAAATGGCCGTGAGGGTCATCGGATGGTGGCGAAGATCGAGCCCCTCGAGACGACCGGAGAAATGTCGGGACGGCAAGGGATGAATGGCCTTGTCGGGAGGCTTCCGGGGAAGGTCCGGAAGCTTGAAGGCCCTCGCCGGAAGGGTCTCGGTTCCCCACAGGAGACACAACAGGGAGAGAAGGCCCGCACTGGGCAGTTTCGTTCCCATCAGCCGGAATCCTTGACCGGAGGGGGCGCCATGGTTGCGGTGGGGTTCTCGGAGGAGAGGGTGGAAGATGTTGGCGATGCGTGCCCCTTTTCCCCGCCGGAGCGGCTTTGGGTCTCCTGCAGGGAGAAGAGAACCAGGGAGCGCCCCTCCACCGTGTAGCTTCTCCCTCCCCGGTAAAAGGACTTCCGGGGGCGGAAGGCTCCTGCCCGGGGGTCGGCGGTATCGAAAAGAAGGGACCAGTGAGCCCCCTTTCGGTGGGCGGGAAGGACGAAGGGAACGGCCTCGTAGTGGGCGTTGAAGAGGATCAGGAGGGTCTCCCCCACGAGGGGGCGTCCCAGACTGTCCCGTTCGTCGATCAGGTCTCCCGAGAGGCGAACGCCGAGGGTGCGGACGAAGTCGGCGTTCCATTCCTCGTCGGTCATCTCGTGGCCGGTGGGAGAGAACCATGAAATATCCTTGATCTCGGACCCCCGGATCTTGCGGCCGTGAAAGAACTTGCGTCGCCGGAGGGCCGGCTGGCCACGCCGCAGGGCCACAAGGTACCGGGTGAAGTCCAGGAGGTTTTTCTGGTCGTCGCTCAAATCCCAGTTGTACCAGGTGGTGTCGTTGTCCTGACAATAGGCATTGTTATTGCCTCGCTGGGTCCGGGCGATCTCGTCGCCTCCGCAGATCATGGGGACCCCCTGGGAGACCAGGAGGGTGGCAAGGAAGTTGCGCATCTGCCGGAGCCGGAGCTGCCGGATCTCCGGCTTGTCCGTGGGACCTTCCTCTCCGCAGTTCCAGCTGATGTTGTCGTTGTTCCCGTCCCGGTTCTCCTCGAGGTTGGCTTCATTGTGCTTTTCGTTGTAGCTCACTAGGTCGTTGAGGGTGAAGCCGTCGTGGGCGGTGATGAAATTGATGCTGGCGTGAGGCCTTCGCCCTTCCTGCTCGTAGAGGTCGCTGCTGCCGGAGAGCCGGGTGGCCAGTTCGGCCACCTGGCGGCCGTCGCCCTTCCAGAAGCGACGGATGGAGTCCCGGTAGAGTCCGTTCCACTCCGTCCAGAGAGAGGGAAAGTTCCCCACCTGGTATCCCCCTTCTCCGACATCCCAGGGCTCGGCGATGAGCTTGACCTGGGAGATGACCGGATCCTGCTGGATGACGTCGAAGAAGGCGGAGAGCTTGTCCACCTCGTGGAGTTCCCGGGCGAGGGCGCTGGCCAGGTCGAAGCGGAAGCCGTCCACGTGCATCTCGAGGACCCAGTACCTGAGGCTGTCCATGATGAGCTGGAGAACCTGGGGATGGCGCATGTTCAGGGTGTTGCCGCACCCGGTGTAGTCCATGTAATACCGGGGATCCTTTTCCACCAGTCGGTAGTAGGTGGGGTTGTCGATCCCCTTGAGGGAGAGGGTGGGGCCCAGGTGGTTCCCCTCGCAGGTGTGGTTGTAGACCACGTCGAGGATGACCTCGATGCCGGCGTCGTGGAGGCACCGGACCATCATCTTGAATTCGTTGGACGGGGTCATGGTCCCCGAGCCGTACCGGTTGTCCGGGGCGAAGTAGGAGAGGGTGTTGTATCCCCAGTAATTGGTGAGCCCCCGGGTGACCAGCGTGTGTTCGCTGGCGTGGTGGTGGACCGGAAGAAGCTCGACGGCCGTGACTCCCAGGGAGCGGAGGTAGTCGATGGCCGGTTCGCTGGCCAGCCCCGCGTAGGTTCCCCGGATTTCGGGGGGAAGCTCCGGATGGAGAGCGGTGAATCCCTTGACGTGGGTCTCGTAGATGACGGTTTCGGACCAGGGCGTCCGGGGAGGACGGTCGCTCCCCCAGATGTAGGCGGGGTCGACGACGACCGACAGGGGGGCACCCGCGGCATTGTCCCGGTTGTCCGGGATCAGGTCTTCCTGGGGATCTCCCAGGGGATAGGCAAAGAGGGTGTCGTTCCAGCGGACTCTCCGGGCGACCTCCTTGGTGTAGGGATCGAGAAGGACCTTGGCGGGGTTGAACCGGAGTCCCCGGGCCGGGTCGTAGGGGCCGTGGACCCGATAGCCGTAGACCCATCCCGGACGGGCTTCGGGGAGGTAGATGTGCCAGATGTGGTTGGTGCGCTCGGTGAGGGGAATCCTCACCGACTCGACCGAGGCCTCCCGGTCGGGAAAGATGCAGAGTTCGACGCCTTCGGCATTTTCGGAAAAAAGGGAGAAATTGACCCCTTTCCCGTCCCAGGTGGCGCCCAGGGGGAAGGGTTTTCCGGGCAAGGTTCTCATGAGAGTCCTCTTTTCTGGTGAGGGGAGGGGGGATTTCCCGGAGGGAGGGACGGGGCGGGTCCCCGGTAGAGAACGGCAAAGGGAGCATTTTGGAGAACCCGGTCCAGGGGAAGGACGGCTTCGTTGCCGTTCATCACAGGCGATACAGGGACGCCCGAAAAAAGATGGAGCCAGGGATCGGCGCTCCCCTCCGGCAGGGGGATCTCTCCGGATGGGGGACGCTCCAGCGCGATCCCGCCGTTGGCCATTCCCGACACATGGGTCGTCAGGGTCACCACCAGAAGGTCGCGGTCGTGAAGGCTTCGAAAAAATCCCACGGCTCCCTGCTCTTCCTCCCATCGGGGGGGGAGGGGGCGATAGGCGCCCTCCAGAAAGAGGGCAGGGTGGTCCTTTCGGAGGTTTAACAGGATCCAGGTCAAAAAGAGCTTGATCCGTCCGTCGCCCCAGGAGTCCAGAAAGCTTTGGAAGGCCTCCTTCGGCTCCCGGGACCACTGGTCGATCACCGTGTTCAGCAGACGGATCCGGCGAGTGTAGTCCACCGGCCGCCGGTTGTCAGGGTCGACCAGGGAGAGGTCCCAGAGCTCCTCTCCCCGGTAGAGGTCGAAGACGCCGGGGGCGGTGGCCTTCAACAGGAGCTGGGAGAGGGAGATCCGGGCGCCCGAGGAAGCGATCTTTTTCTGGAGGGCGAGGAAGTCCTTGAAAAAGGGGCTCGCCCGTTCGGGGCGGAGGATCTCCCGGACAAAGCGGAGAACCTTTTCCTCGTAGGCAGGGTCGGGGGTGATCCAGTTGGTGTGCTGCTTGGATTCGCGCAGGGCCTTCACGAGATAGCCCTCGATCCGGCGGACAAAGCTCTCGTCCGGGGCCTCGAGCGGCCAGGCTCCGATCAGGGTCTGGTACAGAAAATGTTCCAGGGCCGGATCGGGGATCTCCGGAACGCCCCGGGAGGCCTGTCGGGCGGGTCGGTTCCAGCGCCGCCACCGCCCGACGGCCTTGATCCATTCTTCGGAAAAGAGGGAGAGGGCCGCGATCCGGGCCCGGACGTCGGCGCTTCGCTTGGTGTCATGGGTGGAGGTGGCGGAGAGGGAGAGGGGAAAGCGGTCGAGCCGTTCCCGGTTGAACCGGTGGAAGTCTTCGGGGCCTGTCGGGGGACGCCCCGGATCGTTTCCCACCTCATTGGCGGAGAGGAGGGGCGTATAGAGGTAGAGGGCGGTATCCTCGACCCCCTTCGCCATGACCGCCCCTGAAAACTGCTGCCATTTGAGGACAAAGTCCGCCCATCGCGCCTTCTTCTCGGGGCTGGCCCCCGGAGGGGGCCCCTGGGTCAGGACCCGTTCGAAGAAGCGGAAGAGTCCCTGACGGCGGTTCGGATGCCGGGTCCTGGCGAGGTCAAGGGCCCGTCCGATCCGGCGCTTCGCCTCATCCGGCACGCTGTCCTCCCGGATATAGGTGCGGTAGACATCCATGCAGGCGGTGACCTCCACGAGGCCGGTCTGGAGCTCTCTAAATCCGGTCTCCCGGACGTCACGCTCCTCCATGGCGATCCATTCGAGGAGGAGGGTGAGGCGCCTGAGCTCTCCGCCCATGAGGGTTTCGGCCACGAATTTCTTCTGCTGGTAGGCGACCTCCTCGAATCCCTGGCCCGGAGAGAGTCGGGTTTCATACCACTCCCTTACCTGACGCGCCCCCTCCGGGTCGGTGAAGAGATCCAGAACGCGGGAGGCGAACTCGTAGCCCGTGGTTCCCATGACCGGCCAGTCGGGAAGGGTCTCGTCCCGCCCCAGGATCTTTTCCACCCAGACGAGGGGAACCGACTCGGGATGTTCGTCCCGGAGAAGGCGGGAGAGTCTGAACAGATAGGTGGCCGGGTCGCGGAGGCCATCGATATGGTCCACCCGGACTCCGTCAATCCAGCCCCTTTTGATCCATTCCCCGACGAGGCGATGAAAGGCCTCGAAGACCCGATCGTCCTCCATCCGGACCCCAACCAGGTCGGCCACATCGAAAAAACGCCGGTAGTTCAGGGTCCTGGTCACGGTCTTCCAGTGGGAGAGCCAGTAGACCTGGGTGGAGAGGAGGGCCTCCATGCGGTCGAAGGAGGAGGGAATTCCGCGGATCCCCCGGTATTCCGACAGCACCTTCTCCAGGGCCTCCCGGAAGGCGGAGCTTTCGCGATAAAGGGATTTGAGAAGGCCCTGGAGAGTGCGTCGGGACCTCGACCTCTGGCGTTTGGCCAGGGGGTTGTCGCACCGCGCCGGCAGGGCTTCTGTCCGGGAGAGGAGGAGGTCGAGGGTGGCCAGGGCGGGGTCGTTTTCCGGATGGAAAGAGGCCCGGAGGGTCTCCCGGATCTCGGAAAGGACGGGGGGGAGCGTGGCGGGATCGACGGGGAAGAGCGTCTCGTAATAGCGCACGGCAAATCCCGTCCCGGTAAAGACCAGTTCGAGCTCCTGATTTTCCAGGACCCTCCGGAAGGGCTCTCCCAGGACCGGGAGGCTGATCCGATGGGCCAGGGCCTGCTGGGGGGGAGTCCAGTCGACGTCGAAGAACATCGAAAAGGCCGAGGCTTCGCCGTTTTCAAGGAGGTCCCGCCACCAGGGGTTTTCATAGTGGGCCGCCATGTGGTTGGGGACGATGTCCAGGATCATGCCCATGTTCCGACTCCCAAGCTCCCGGGAGAGTCGCTCGAGCTCCATGGAGGTGCCGACTTCGGGGTTGAGCCGGGAGGGGTCGATGAGGTCGTAGCCGTGGCCGCTTCCGGTGCGGGCAGCAAAGAGGGGAGAGGCATAGAGGGTGGTGACGCCTAGACGCTCGAAATAGGGAAGAAGCCGGGTGGCGGCCGCCAGCCGGAAGCCCCGGTGAAAACCCAGACGGTAGGTGGTGAGGGGAGGGCGGGGGAGCTCCCCCGGGGAAAAGGGCTTCACAGGGGCCTCCCGTCAAGAAGGAGGACATGGAAGGGGTCGAGAGAGAGATCGTCCTCCCCGGTCGTCTTGGGCGAGGAGCGGGCCGCGGCTTCTCCGGAGCCAAAGAAGTCCCGGGAGTCCAGGAGGATCTCCTTTCCTCCTGAGGGAAGGGGCGAGGGGGAAAAGAGGGGGATGAGGGGAATCTGCCGGGGGGAGGACGAGAGGTTCACCAGAAGGAGGACTTCCCGGGAAGGATCCCGCCGTTCGATGGCCAGGACAGAGTCTGCGGGCGAGAAGACCCGATTTTGATCCCCACCAATGGCCTCCGGAGGAGAGAGGGCCGATACGGTCTTCCGGAGCTTGGCCAGACGGGAGGTAAAGGCCAGGAGCCGCTTTTGGAAGTCGCTCAAGGGGTTTGCGGGATCGGCAAGAATGAGACGCGAGCGTTCGAATGTCTCCGGATCCTGGGGATCGGGGAGGTCACCGGCCCAGGAGAAGGCGGAAAACTCCTCCTTCCGTCCCCGCCGGACGGCCTCGATCAGTTCCGGGTCTCCGTGGTCGGTGAAGTAGAGGAAGGGACGGGTCTCCCCGTACTCCTCGCCCATGAAGAGAAGGGGAAGGCCCGGGGAGAGAAGGACCAGCGCCGCCACCGCCGGAAGGGCCTCCGGAGGGAGGAGGGCCGCCAGCCTCTCTCCCTGCATCCTGTTTCCCGTCTGGTCGTGGTTCTGGGCGAAAAAAACGAAGGATGCTCCGGGGAGGTCCCGGGAATCCGACCCCCGCCGGCACCGGAAGGAGGGGGCGTACTGCCCCCGGTAGACGAAGCCCTGGGCCAGGGACTCCTTCAGGTCGTCGACGCCCGAGAAATCCCGGTAATACCCCAGCCGCTCTCCGGTGAAGGCCACATGCAGGGCGTGATGAAAGTCGTCGCTCCATTGGGAGTCGAGTCCGAGCCCTCCTTCCTCCACGGGCCGAACGGTAAAGCGGTCGTTGGCGTTCGACTCGGCAATGAGGGGGAGCGGCCGCCCCCGGCGGGATCCGATATTTTTGGCCAGGCGGGAGAGATCGGCCAGGAAGGGGTGGGGGGACTGATCCCGGATGGCGTGGATGGCATCGAGCCTGAAGCCGTCGAGGTCGAAGGTGAGGGCCAGGCTTCGGAGGTTTTCCAGGAAGAAGTGCCGCACATGGTCGCTGTCAGGCCCGTCGAAGTTCAGGGCATTGCCCCAGGGGGTGCGGGTGGTGGTGGAAAAGTAGGGGCCGAAGTCGGAGAGGTAATTTCCCTCGGGGCCCAGATGGTTATAGACCACGTCGAGAAAGACCGAGAGCCCCCGGAGGTGGGCCTCCCGGACAAGCCGCAGGAGGCCGTCCNNGCCGTCCGGCCCCCCGTAGGACCACTGGACGGCGTAGGGGAAGACCCCGTCGTATCCCCAGTTCCGTGTGCCGGGAAACTGGGACAGGGGCATGAGCTCAAGGGCTGTGACGCCGGTCTTGACCAGATGGTCGAGGAGAGGGAGGATTCCGTCGAAGTCGGAGGTCGGGGAAAAGGTTCCCACATGGAGCTCGTAGAAGATCTGGTCTCGAAGAGGGGGGGCTGAAAAGGGAGGGGGAGAATCTTCCGGAGGCCACCAGACGGTCGACGGCCCATGGACGCCCGATCTCTGGAGCCGGGAGGCCGGATCGGGGCGAAGGATCCCGCCGTCGAGGAGGTAGCGGTAGTTCGTTCCGGGCCGGGCCCCTTCGAGAAGGAGGCGGAAATATCCGTTCTCCTCCCGTTCCATGGGGTACCTCTCGCTGGCGGAGGGGTGGCCTTCGATCACAAGGTCGAGGGAGCGGGATTGGGGGGCCCAGACCCGGAAGAGGGTGCCCTCCCTGACGGGAGTGGCTCCCAAGGGGCCCAGATCCCTGGGTCCCGCGAGACTCCCGGGGGGCCTGGAGAAATCCTTCTGACGGTCTGCCGCGTCCTCTCGCTCCATAGCACCTCCTTGTCTGTTCGCATCTTATCCGATTTTTTATGCGGCTTCAATTTTTAACGCCGCGGCGGTAGAGTGGAAGGTGAGGGCGCTTGTCGACGACGGAAGGGGAAGCTTCTCTGCGACCTCGATCATCCCTCCGAAAAGTTTCCCTCGAGAGGGGAAAGGCCTCCTCCAAGACCTCCCCTGCGGCATTTAGGGGGGAGATAAACGTTCAAGATTCAGGAGGCAGGGTTCCATGGGCGCACGTCGCTTCCTTCTGTGGCTTTTTCTGGTGTTTTCCCTTTCCCTGCCGGGCTGTGTGACCCGGGGAGTTCCTCCTTCGCCGACAAACCCCGTAGCGATGCCGTCATCCCCTATTTCTCCGCCGCCTCTTGTCAAAAAAAAACCGGTGGCTCCTGAACACCCTGTTCCCCCTCCCTCTCCGGTTCCTTTCCTTTCGCCCTGCGGGACGATCACCCGATCCTCTTCCGGCCAATGGCTGGACTTTCTCATGGCCGGGAAAGGGATCCTGCCGAAGGGGGCCTCCGACCGGGCCGTGCTCGCGCGGGCGGAGAAAAATGCCGTCGATCGCCTCGACCGCTGCAGCGGGATGACCCGAGAGCTTTCGTCATTTTATGAGGGCAACAGCGTCTCGAGTCTCCGGGACCGAAGGGAGACTCTGAAAAAAATACGAAAGATTCTGGGCCTTTTCCCCCGATTCCATGTGGTTCGGGAGTCATGCCGTGAGGCGGGGCAAAGCCGGTCCTGCGAAGTGGCCATTGAGGGGAGGGTCAAGAGCCTCCATCCGCCGGATCCCGGATTTCTCCTGCGCACCTCGGGAGTTGGACATTCGGGGCTACTCCGGGCGGGAGAGTCCGTCACGCTCCGGATCTTCTCGACCCGTCCGGCGAGAGTCTATCTCGTCGATGTGGATGAGCAGGGACGGGGCATCCTTCTTGATCCCGAGCCCCTGACTAAAGGCGTGGCGGTTCCGGCAGGAATCTGGGTCTCCTTTCCGACGGACGGCCAGAAATCCCTCTCCCTCGAGGCGGCACTGCCTCCAAAGCTCCCGAAGGTGGCCGGCCACCTTTGGGTTGTGGCGCGGGAAGAGAAGGCTTCCCTTCCCGCAAAGGCCCAACCCGAAGGGGCGGAGGGGAGCCTTCCGATTTTCAAGGACTTTTTCGGAGGCTTTCTTTCCCCGGTCGTTCATTTAAAGGCGGGCTGGACATTTCGGGTGATACCCTACGAGGTTGTCGGCGGGAGCGCTCCTTCTTCCGGGACATCGGCCCCGGCAAACCGGTAAGTTTCAGGGGAAAGCCGGGTTGAGGGTCGGGGAATGATATCGGAATTGAAGATCGGTAAGAGATTGAGAGACTCATTTAAAAACAATTTTAGTGCTTTTTTGATATATTTTGATAAAATAAAGCTGACCTAAGGAAAGACAGGAACGGGTCCCGGGAGGGATCAAGGAAGGCTCGCAGGGGGGAGGCTGTCGCAGCATGCCATCGAGAAAGCACCGCTGGGAGGAGGAGCACTACCGGTTCGAAGCGATCTTCGCATCGTCGGTGGATGCGATTCTGGCCGTCGACCCCATGCGCCACATCGTTTTGGCGAGCCCCTCCGTCTCCCGGATCTTCGGCTACGATCCCGACGAGCTGGTCGGCCGTTCCATTTCAATCCTCTATGCCCGCACCGAAGACTTCATCGAGCAGGGACGCCTCCGTTATTCCCGGGAGGCCGAAGACTCGCTTTCGGCCTACGAGGTCGAATACCGGCGAAAGGACGGCTCGACCTTTCCCGGAGAAGCCTCCGGACGCAAGATCCTCTCCTCCAAGGGAAGCGGGGCCATCGCCGGCTACATGGTGACCATCCGGGACATCTCCCGGCGTCGCCAGCTCATGAATGCCCTGGCCCGGGAAAAGGAGCAGTGGTTCGTCACCCTGAAAAGCCTGGGCGAGGGGGTGATCGTCACCGATGCCTCGGGGCTCGTGACCTTCATGAATCCGGCGGCGGAGATCCTCACGGGATGGAGCTTCCTTGAGGCGTCGGGGCAGCCCGTGGGGACGGTCTATCTGGCGGTTTCTGAGGAGACCCAGGAGCGGCAGGNNCAGGCCGATCCGGTGGCCCGGTGCCTCTCCGCCGGGCACATCGTGGGGCTTTCGAACCATACATGTCTTTTGACCCGCCATGGCCGTAAGCTGGCCGTGGAGGATTCGGCCTCTCCCATCCGGGACGGGGAGCGGACGACAGGCGTGGTGCTCGTCTTCCGGGACGTCACCGAAAAGCGCGAGATGGAGCGTCAGCTTGCCCATCAGGCCCGCTACGACTATCTCACCCAGATTCCCAATCGCGTGCTCTTTCATGATCGCTTCGACCAGGCCCTTGCCCGGGCAAGGCGCTCCGGTTCTCCCCTGGCCCTTCTTTACATGGATCTCGACAGCTTCAAGGAGATCAACGATACCCTGGGCCATGCCGCCGGGGATATCGTCCTCCGGCAAGCTGCGGAGAGGCTTGTGAAGGCGGTGCGGGAGGAGGACACCGTTGCCCGTATGGGGGGAGACGAGTTCACCGTCATCATGACGGGATTTTCGGGTCGGGAGGAGGTAGTCACCAGCGTAGGGAGACTCTTCTTGGCGCTCTCTGAGCCCATGATGGTCGGAGGGCAGGAGGTTTCCGTCACCGCCAGTGTCGGAGTGGCGGTCTTTCCCGAGGACGGAGAGGAGGCCGACAGCCTCCTTCGACACGCCGACATCGCCATGTACAAGGCCAAGGAGCGCCGGGGAAATGCCGTGGTTTTCTTCCGCGCCGATCTGACAGGCGAGCTCGAAAAGAGGGTGAGCTTTTCCGCGGATTTCCGTCGGGCTCTCGAGCGTTCCGAGCTCCTTTTGGAGTTCCAGCCCGAGGTGGAGATCGTCTCCGGGAGGATCCGGGGGGTCGAAGCCCTGCTTCGCTGGAACCATCCTTTGCAGGGCCGTCTTCTTCCCGAATCTTTCCTTCCCCAGCTCCTTCGGGGAGGTCTCATGGCCGAACTCTCCCTCTGGGTTCTGAAAAAGGCCGCGCGCCAGGCCCTCGCCTGGCCGCATGCCTCCGGGGAGCCTCCCCTTCCGGTTTCGGTCAATCTCTCCGTCCGGGAGCTCCGGGGGTCCGTCTCTCCCGTGGTTCGCCTCCGGGAGGTGCTCGCCGAAACGGGGCTCCCTCCGGAGAGGCTGGAGATCGAGATCGCCTTCCCGGAGGGCCGGCTGGGGGACGATGTTCCGGTCCTTGGGGGGATGCGCGATCTGGGGGTGAAGCTCGTGGCGGACGACTTCGGGGAGGGCATCGTCTCTCTCGATATCCTCCGGTCGGGGCTCTTCGACAGGGTCAAGCTCTCCCGGCAACTGTCTCCCGGGGGAGACTCCGGAGGATTCGATCCGAAGGCCGCCGCCATGCTTCGGGGCGTCCTGTCGATGCTTCGGGATCTTGAAATCCCGGCGGTGGCCAAGGGGGCCGAAAGCCGGGAATCCCTCCGGATCCTTCGGGAGGCCGGTCTCCGCTTCATTCAGGGATATGCCCTCTCCCGACCTCTTTCTCCCCACGAGATCGCGGGGTTGGCTGCCTCGGGACGGATCGGACCCGGGATCGCCTGAGGCGGAAGGAACCCGGTGAGCCTCTCGGAAGCGATCGGGGGGGCTTGCCTGAAGGTGCCGGCACCTTGGATCTGGGTTCCTATCTTTGCGAAGAGCTCCCCCCCAAATCCCTTGACGACGCCTTCCTGCTCCTGGTGGCTTTGGTCTTCGTCCGGAGATGTTTCGGCGTCACGACCCGATCCTCCTTGTATGACCCACCCCTCGATCAGATGAAAATCGGCCAGTCCGTCGTCAAAAACGATGGCAGACCGGACGTGGCGTCAAGGATCCCGACGTCCGTGGGGAGGCAATTTTTGTCCCCCTCATCGTCCAGGCTACTGACCTCTTTCGATGTTGGCTCGAGGCTGGCTCGAGATCGGGGCGGAGGCGGCCGGTCAGAAAAATCTCGAGGGATCAGGCGCGGATGCGGAAGGATCTCTTTGGACATCCTATGGTTTAAGCAGGAGTGTTTTGTCCGGCTCTCCAATGGAGAGGAGATGCGGATGACAGAGGAAAGAATGCCGGAAAACAGGAAAAACGGAGGATCGATGTCAGCTGAGGGGCGAGGGGAGGTGGTTTTTCCCCGCGTATTTTTTTGGAGTCAACCACCCCGCGCTGAAGGGCGGAGCTTGAAAGG
>DGKK01000030.1 GCA_002387725.1 Nitrospirae bacterium UBA4572 | reverse complement strand
CAGTCAATTGCGGTTCTTAGGTTCTGGCTCGACATTGACAAGACTGGGGAAAGTGTGACGCTGGGATACCCAACCGTATTTGGTCAATCGGACAGAAGTCGTTATATGTCATCGAGCGTTCTCGTCGAGTTTGGAGGAAAGAACTCGATCGATCCACAGACATCTATCCAAGTCCGGACGGAGATTGCTCAATTTTTGCCGTCGGTCGAATTGCCCGAAGCACAAGTCGATGTTCTGGACCCGAAACGCACATTTTGGGAAAAAGCCACGCTAATCCAGGTCGAATGCAACAGGAATAAACTACGCGAGAGATTTGACCGGCTTTCGAGGCATTGGTTCGACGTAGCCAAACTGGCAGACCATGAAATCGGAATGACAGCAATCACTGAATTGTTTCTTCTAAAAGATGTCGTCAAATACAAGAAGGCCTTCTTCAGGTCGTCCAATGCCAGGTATGACGATTGTCTTAATGGAAATCTTCGCCTCTATCCGTCAAACGATGAGATGAGGAAAAAACTCAAGGAGGATTATGGGCAAATGATCAAAAGTGGAATGTTTCGCGAAGAACCGCCTTCCTTTGAAAATATTATGGAAAGAATGCGGGAACTGGAATCCCGAATTAATATGGGGGTTGGGCTTCGAAAGAACCATGTCGAGATTTCTTTCCATGATTCGCTTTCGGTAGAGGAGAAATCTCCCGGGAACACGGTCCTGTCTGATTTCACCGATAAGCCGAAAGTTTCTGAACTCGGGATGTGACCCCATCCTTCTACCCGTTCCGAGGCTGAAACCCGCCGAAAGCTTCCCCTCCAAATGACTCCCTTCATAGACAGGGTGATCCACAGGACTATCCCTGTGTTCTGGAAGACATGAGTCGTTGTCGTGGGGCACCTTGGTCTCGTCCGTGATGATGCTCCTTGGCAAGATCCTTGTCAGTTCCCTGACCCGATGCCGATGACCTTTTCAAGTGCGTTGAGAGGATCCCGCGAGCTGGGATCTTGAGGGGAGGTGTGGCCCTGACGCCGATGGCTTTGAGGGGTGTCGGATGTCGATGCGATCTGCCGGAAAGAGGTCGGTTTTGGTTTGCCCCTCCTTATTGAGGGGGAGTCCTGGTGGACGTTCTCCCCGAGGTCGCCTTTGTCTATTGGTTTTTTTGCGATTTTCCTGCGGAGTACTCCAGGAGAAAGTCGTGAAGCTCTGAAATCGGGACGGCCAGGCAATCTTTCGTCAGATGCATCCGGTGGCCTCCGAGAGGAGAAGATTGGATCCTGTCATCCGGAACAGGTTGTCCGGTCTCAATACGGTCTCAAAACGCTGCCTTTTGTGTCGGTCGACAATTCTCTTGATCTCGGGAAAGAGGGGGGGGAACGTGTTGAACCTCATCAAGCAACACGGGTGGGGCGAACTGCTCGAAAAAAAAGGCCCGGGTCCCGATGGGCCAACGTCCTCATCTGCAGGTCGTCGAAGGTGATCTTGGTAAAGGATCCCTCCGAAAGGTGGGAGAGCAGGGACCTTTTTCCGCACTGTCGTGGTCCGGTCAAAAGCTGCACAGGATGGTGCTCCTCTGCCAATGTCGCGGTCAAGTCTCGTGGATATACATGTGTCGATTATAAGCTGACAACTTATTATCGCCAATCGCCAGGGGGGCATTGTCTGTCCGGGATTCTTCCGCAGGGCTTCCTATCCGTAAAGACTGACCGGGACCGAGCGGGCAGGCGCTTTTTTGGTTCGTGGAATGGCTGCCATGCCCTCCTTAGCTCCGATCGGGAAGACAGACCCATCTCGCTCTGTGTTACAATAAAGCCATGAAATGTCGCCCTCGGCGTACCCATTCGGGCGAGCCGCTCAAGGGCCTCCCTCCGTCACCATGCAAAGCGGTCGGTATCGCTTTCCCGTTCCCCGAGTTTCATGGCCCGTTTCTCCCCCGGACACGAGGCCGTCGCCATGGAAAAGGAGAAGTGAGACGCTTCCCCCATGACAGCCCCACGCATCGCTGCGGGAGAGATTCTTTTCTCCCTCAAGACCTTTGTCGCCGCCCTCCTGGCCCTGGCCATCGCCTTCAGGTGGAACTTGCGCCAGCCCTACTGGGCCCTTCTGACCGTTCTCATCGTCGCCCAGCCCTATACCGGCATGGTGCGCTCCAAGTCCCTCTACCGGTTTGTCGGGACCTTCGTCGGAGCGGCCATGGCCGTCTTCCTGGTTCCTCGACTGGTGGACATGCCGCTGCTCCTGACCCTGGCGCTGGCCTCCTGGGTCGCCATCTGCCTCTACCTCTCCCTCATCGATGCGACACCCCGCAGCTACGCCTTCATCCTGGCGGGGTACACCGTTGCCCTCATCGGCTTTCCCAGCGTCCTCCATCCGGACCAGATCTTTTTCGTCGCCCTGGCCCGGGTCGAGGAGGTCTGCCTGGGGATCCTCTCCACCTTTCTGGTGAACGAGCTGTTTTTTCCCCGTTCGGCGCTGGCCCTCTATGCCAAACGGCTGGCGGCCCTCCAGGAGGAGGTGGAGGCGGCCGGACGGACGCTCCTTTCCGACACTCTCGACCGGAGCTCCTTCGGATTGCGCCTCTCCCGCCTCTACCTCTCACTTTTCTCCCTGGGTCCGCTGTCCCTCTTTGCCGCCTATGACGCCTCCCACCCGGAGGAGATTGGCCGGCTCGAGAGGGTTCGGGGGCACCTCTCCCACGTGCTCCCTCTCTTTTCGGAGATCCTCCGCTATCGGGAGTCCCTTCCCGGCTGGGAGACCGCGTGCCGGACGGCGGCCCAGGACTCCTTCNNCCGCCTCCGGGAGTCCCTCGCCGAGCCCGGAGAGCCTTCACCCGGTCGCCCGGGGGAGGTCCACCACGCCCTCCCCGATCTTCACCCGTTCGTCCGGGGGGGACTGTCGCCCCTTTGCGAGACGTTGCTCTCCCGGCTCCGGGACGTGGGGATCCTGGTCGCGGAGTCCCGGGCCCTCTGGCATCGGGAGTCCCCTTTGGAAATCTCCCCCCTCCCGCCGCCAGCTCCCCATCGCGACCACGACATGGCGGCCCTTTCGGCCGCGGGGATCTTTGTCACAATCCTTGCCATCACCGCCTTCTGGCGGGAGNNTGATGGCGGCCGTGGCCTCCTCCTTCTTTGCCGCCATGGACGATCCCGCGCCGGCCATCTTCCGCTTCCTGGGCTTCATCACCGCGGGCTCCGCGGTGGGCATCCTGATGCTCTATGCCCTCCTCCCCATGGCCGAAAATTTTCTGGAGCTCTCCCTCTGCCTCGCCCTGGTTCTTCTCCCGGCGGGGATCTTTCTCGGTCGCCCGGAGCGGACGATCGATGTCCTGGCCTTCTCCATCGGCTTCGGAGGCCTTCTGGCCCTCTCCTCGGCCTACCACTCCAACTTCGTCTCCTCC
>DGKK01000039.1 GCA_002387725.1 Nitrospirae bacterium UBA4572 | reverse complement strand
TGTCGAACCTCCTTTCAAGCTCCGCCCTTCGGGGCGGGGTAGTTGACGGGTCCGTTTTAGTTGAGAAAACGGGAGAATCGAGCCACGTCGTCCACAGGGACCATTATCTCTCCTCGTCGGTTGTAAAACCGATCGGGTTCCTTTTCTCCGCTGGTGGCTCCATCAGTTGCCGGATCGCCTCGACCAGATCGACGATGACTTGATCATGGGTCCCGACCCTCCGTTCCAATTCTTCCAGCTTGTGGGCCAATTCCTTGTGGGAGGAAAGAATCTCCCGAAGTTGGACAAAGGCCTCGACGACGAGGATCGACATGCGAACTGCCTGGTCTGTCCTCAGAACGCTCGAAAGCATAACTGCCCCATGTTCTGTGAAAACATAAGGGAGCGTTCGGCGGCCACCCCAGGATCTTCATCTTGCAAATTGCAAGGTCAAGTTTGAGAACTCCTCGTGGGTGAGGCGAAAGGAGAATTTCTCTGGAAAACGGGCAGAATTGCGATTGACTTGTTGGATGAGGCGTTCTGTCTTGACCCCGTATAGTTCGGCCAGGTCGGAATCAAGCATAACCTTTTGACCACGAATGAGGAAGATTCTGGAGGTAATGGATTCAACGGGAATTGGAGGAAGGGATTCGGGCATGAACTCCTCTTGGTTAGGCGTGTTCAATCAGAAAATATGGATTAAGACTATAGAGCTAATGTTTGATAAATCAACCATGAAAGTAGGATTTATATTCAGAGATAGAGGCGGCCAGAATACAGAAAATCAATCATGGAATTCAGATAACCGAAAATTCATTGGGGGGCTCATGTGTTTTCGGCAACCTTGCCGATCGTTCTTCCCGCTTTCCAAGGTTCTCGCTCCGTAATCCAGCCTTCGGCTCTCATGAAGAAAACTTCGGCGATTTTAAGGATTCTTTCCGGGGTGAGAGACGCTCCCTCTGACGAGGAGTGGTTTTTCGGGTACGGATGCGACCCCTGCGATTTCATCCAGCGAGGGGCTCTTATGGTTCCAATAAAGAGGAGAGGGAGTCTTTTACGGAGAGGCCCGTCAAAAGGGAGCGGACTGTCGCGGCCGCTTCCTGGGCGCTGGACCCGAGGACTGTGAAATGCCCCATCTTTCGCCCCGGGCGCGGGAAATTCTTCCCGTAAAGAGTCAGTTTGGCCTGAGGCTCTGCCAGGATCGACGAAAAATCCGGGAGCTCCGTCCCTGACCAAAGATGTCCGAGGAGGTTTCCCATGGCGCAGGGGGAGAGAAGTCGGGACGATGCCAGAGGAAGTCCGCAGAGCGCACGAACCTGCTGGTCGAACTGGCTGGCAACGCAAGCATCCAGGGTGTAGTGGCCGCTGTTATGAGGACGTGGAGCCAGCTCGTTGACGAAAAGATTTCCCGAGGTGTCGAGGAAATATTCGACGGCGAGGACTCCTGTGTAGTCGAGGGTCCGGGCGATGGATTCCCCGATCTCACGAATCTGCCTTTCAAGATCGAAAGTGATGTCGGCAGGCACTGACGAAATATGGAGGATTCCTGCCTCATGGTGGTTTTCGGCGACCGGGTAGAGAACGGTCTTTCCCTCGTTGCCCCGAGCGATGAGGAGGGAAAACTCCCGGGCCAGATCGAGACGTTTTTCGAGGACAAAGGGAGTGGCAGAACGGGAGACCAGAGATGCCAGCTCTTCATAATTTCTTATGGGCCATTGTCCTTTTCCGTCATACCCCTCCCGGGCTGTTTTGAGAATGCCCGGAATGAGCCCGCGAATCTCATCCTGAGAAGGAAGAATCTCCCGGCTCACGAGCGCAAAGGGAGTCGTGGGAAAGCCATGGCTTGACAGGAAGGTCTTCTCGAGAATCCGGTCCTGGCAGGTTCCCACAGAGGTGGAGGAAGGACGGACCCTACCTCGATCCGAGAGAAACTCCAGAGAGCGTGCCGGCACATTTTCGAACTCGGTGGTGATGGCGGCACAGGAGTCGGAAAGGTCCCGCAAGGAATCCTCGCTGTCGTAGGGGGAGACGATGGAGCGGTCGGCCGCAACCATGGCGGGACTGGCCGGATCGGGGTCGAGAACCAGCGTCCTGTATCCCATCCTCCGGGCGGAAAGAACAAAAAAAAGTCCCAGCTGCCCCCCTCCCAAAACGCCGAGAGTGGCTCCCGGGCGAATCATTCCGGATCGTGCCAGGGAAGATTTCATCACGAGCGTCCGACTCCTAGGGGCGAGGGAGGGTCATCTGATGGACCTGCTCCACCAGCTCCTCCCGATAGGCCTCAACTTTTCTGAGGAGATCGTCATCCCCCAAAGCGAGCATCGAGGCGGCGAAGAGTCCGGCGTTGACGGCGCCGGACTTGCCGATGGCAAAGGTCGCCACGGGGATCCCCTTCGGCATCTGGACGATGGAGTAAAGGGAGTCGAGCCCCCCCAGGTGGGGTGTGGCGACGGGAACGCCCAAAACGGGGAGGGGGGTCAGGGAGGCGATCATCCCCGGTAGATGGGCGGCCCCGCCGGCCCCGGCGATAATGACCCTGAGGCCACGGCCTTTGACGCCTCTGGCGTAATCGACCATGTCGAGCGGAGTCCTATGGGCCGAGACCACGCGGCATTCGTGGGGGATCGAGAATCGATCGAGAATTTCAGAGGCTCCCTGCATCGTTTCCCAGTCGCTCTGGCTGCCCATGACAAGGCCGACTAACGGTTGGTTCAAGGGACGGTCTCCTTTTTCAGGCATCTTCGGCCACGAGTGTTTCTCCTGCCAGGATAAAGAGGTCGGGATTTCTGAGACCTCCGATAAAGACCCTGTCGCCCCCTTCATTGGTGAGAATAAGGGTGGGACGGGTGGTCACTCCCTCAGACTTCCCCTTCTCGATATCCTCCTGAAGGGCGGTCCTGACCTCGGCACTCTGGGCGCGCTCCGCCAGCTCTTTTCCGTCAAGTCCCAGTCGTCCGGCTTCTTTTTGAAGAAGGTCGAGATCTCCGATCGGCTCGCCCTCGACGAAGGCCAGAGCGCGCATTCGGGCAAGGAGGCGATGGCCCTTCTCCGGATCTGTCAGCAGGGCCGCCTTGGCAAACCGGCAGCACTCTTCCATCGATTCTGGCGCCCGCCCAAGCTCCCAGACCCGAGGGCTCATCGGAACTCCCGTGATTCTGGAGACCTTGAGGATCCGGGGAGCAAATTCGGCTTCCGATTTGAGCCCATGGTCCGCGAGAAAGTGTCCGAGATCACGATAGAGGGGAAGGAGACGGTGGGTAAAAGCGAGACGGGGGCCAAAGTGGCTCCTGAAGGTTTCCATGGCTGATTCGGCGGCGTAGCTCCAGGAACAAAGGGGATCAGTATACCATTCGGCAAAAAGTTTGGCTTCCATGGCTGTTTTCCTATTTTTTTGACGGGTCAAGGGACTGAATTTTCTCGAGAATGGCTTGAGCCTTGAGAATATACTTTTTGGGCTCGCTCTGGGAAGGGTCAATCGACTGGGCCTCTTTCCAGAGAATGATGGCCTGACGAAGATGTCTGTGCCGATAGGCCAGAAGCCCCTCCAGAATCTTTTTGCGCCGGATCCGTTCAATTCTTGATTCCACGGAGCGGGCCAGAGCATTTTGCGGGTCGAGCTGAAGAGATTGTCGCGAAAGCTCCAGCGCATCGAAGAGACGATTCTGTATTTCACGTCGCCGGGCCCATCGGGCATAGGCCTTGGCGATCAGAAATGAGTTCTGCCCCCTTGCGGAGGGAGGGAGAAGCCGGAGGGTTCTGATGGCCAATCGCTCCTGTCCTCCCCGGATCAATGTCAGGAGAAGTTTGGTCTGAAGGGGTGGGGCGAGCGGAAGGAAAAGAGCCCGGAAGCTTTTTGGCGAGAGCGAATACAGGCGCTGAAGGGCCTCGCCAGCCGATGGGGCCGTCGGACGGGAGATCTCCGCCAATGCCGAGCGAATGGCCTCGGCTTCTTCGGCGTTGCGAAGAAGGGAAATGAGAATCTTTTTCTTGTGGGAGGGAGCCATGCGCTTGAGCCTTTTGGTGGCCAACGCGAAGTTTTGCCGGGAAATCGCCTCAAGGATGAGATCGGTCCCGCTTCGTGCGGGAGGCATTGCGGGAGCCGGGTGGGGGCTTGGCGGGGGAGGGGCGGGAGCGAGGGCGCAGGCTCCGAGGAGAGCAAGCGACAAAAAAAGTCCGAGAAATAAAGGAGGCTGGAAGAAGGGGAAAAGGGTCGGGATCATGACTCGCTGAATTC
>DGKK01000061.1 GCA_002387725.1 Nitrospirae bacterium UBA4572 | reverse complement strand
AAACTTTTTTTCCGGATGACCGAAGAGTGATTCGTCGGCAGGTTTCATGGGATCAAAATGACAACTCAATACAAGGAGGGGACAATGATTCCCGCAAAAAAATTGGTCGGAGGCCTTTCGGCCCTACTTCTGACGGCGGTGCTTGTCTTCGCCGGAGCCCTTTTCCCGGCCCGGTCCTGGGCCGTCACCTCGGGCCCCGGCGTCTGGGACCTCATGGTCTTCGGAAACTACGACCTGGTGAGCCCCAATACGGGCAGCATCTACTCCAACACCTCCACCCCCACGTGGAACAACCTCATGGACAACGGCTACGGAGCCGGTTTGGGAGTGGCCTACTGGTTCAACGACACCATCGCCTTCCGGCTTGAGGTCCAGGGAAACTTCTTCCAGGGCGCGGGGGCAAACACGAGCGCCCTGGAATCGGCCCCGCTTACCGGGGGATTCGAGGCGAAGCTTTACGGGAGTGCCGACTACTATCTCTACGCCGTGGTCGATGCCGGGGCCGCCTACGAACTCTCCCTCCCCAACACGAACGGGCCCGCCCTCTCCGCCAAGGGGCAAAGCAACGCCTGGTCCGGCTATGGAGATGTGGGCCTCGGGATGAACTTTGACTATGTCTTCGTGGAGGCCAAGTTCGCCTATCTCATGGACGCACTTCCCCACACTGCCTCACAAAATGGCCTCTGGTACATTCCCATCACGGCGGGGTTCAACTTTTAAGCTCTCCCCGTTCGGGATCTCTTCAAAAGGGAGGTTCAAGACCTCCCTTTTTTCGTTTTCAGGAGAGGAGGCGGACACTCTCCCAACATCCCTTCCACCGAACCAAATCCACGGTTTCGATAAAAAATGCTGACCGCATTCTTCGCCCCTTGCGAATCCTCGCAAGCTTTGGTAGCTTATTGCTAGCCGTGTGATCTCATACCCCACCCCTTTTCAAGGAGTTTCAATGAAAAAACTGGCATCCATTGTCGGCTCTCTCGCAGCCGTGGTCTTTTCCCTTTCCCTGGTCGCGGCTCCCGTCTCCTTTGCGGCCGATGCGTCAGCCCCCGCGGCGGCAACGGCTCCGGCAACAACCCCGGCACCGGCCAAGCACAAGGCCCACAAGAAGGCCCACCACAAGCGCCACTGGAAGCATCATCGCTGCAACCACCACACCCGCTACTGGAAGCGCCACCATCGCTGCTACCCGCACCACAAGAAGTGGCACNNGAAGCACCACGACAAGAAGAACTAAAAAAAAGGGCCAAGGTCAACGACCTTGGCCCTTTTTTGTTTCCTCCCGGAAAAGCTCCTCCATTTTCGATCATTTTCGGCCCGTCCGTTCTTTCTCACCTTCCGACAGACATTCGTCTCCCCCTCTCGACAGACCTCATGCCCCTTGCGAATTCCCCTTTCTGACCGACGATATGGCCTCCCGTGCCAGAAGGTCCACCCTCTCGTTCTCCGGATGTCCGTCATGGCCCCGCACCCAGTGCCAGGTGATCTCGTGAAGGGCCGCCAGACGATCGAGCTCTCTCCAGAGATCCTCGTTCTTGACCGGCTGTCCGGACGAGGTCCGAAAGCCATTCTTCTTCCAGGAGCGGATCCAGGTGGTCATCCCGTTCTTCACATACTGGCTATCGGTAGTCACCATGACCCGGCAGGGCTTTTTCAAGGCCGAAAGACCGGCGATCACCCCGGATAGCTCCATGCGATTGTTCGTCGTCTGAAACTCCCCTCCGGAGATCTCCCGAACATGGCCCCGACAGCGCAGAAGGACGCCCCATCCTCCCGGACCGGGATTTCCGGAACAGGCCCCGTCGGCAAAGAGTTCAACCTCATCGGACTCCATCAGGGGGCCCCCGGGGAGGTGAGCGTGCCCAGCGCGTAATGATAGGCCACAATGGAGCTCATCAGGTCGAATCGGGCGGAATCCACATCGACCCGCGCCCGGCGAAGGGCCGTCTCCGCATCGATGGCATCGACGGAATGGGCCGTTCCGGCCCGATAGGCCGCCTCGACCTGACGGTCGTTTTCTTCGGCGTTTTCCAGAGCCGTCTCCGTCTCCCGAAGGCGTTCCCGATTCTCCTCTACATCAAGGGCCGCGTCACGGATCAGAGCCAGGATCCGAAGACGGTCGTCTTCGGCCTGGTGAATTGTCCGTCTCATGTCGGCCCGGGCTTCATGAATCTGGCTTGTCATCAATCCCCCCGAGAAAATCGGGATATTCAGGACCCCTCCCACGTTGACCGTCGAGAAGGGATTGGTGGGAAGCCCAAAGAGAGGAACGGAGATCTGGGCCAGATAATACTGGGCATTGCCGGTGATGGTCGGATAGTTCTGATCCTTGGCAGCATCGAGGGCCGCCTTTTTCTGACGGACATTTTCGGTATCGGCCAGGATCTCGGGATGGGAAGCAATCAGGCGGTCAAGAGCCGGGCCATCGGGAAAGGGAGGAATCCTTTCCGGCTCGGCGGGAGTGAGGGCCACGAAGGGGCGTTTTTTTCGAAACCCGATCGCCCGGCCCAGATCCACCTGGGCCTTCCGGCGGAGGGTCTCCTCGTGAATGAGGTCGAGGCGGGCCGATTCGAGATTGACCTTGGCCTGGGTCACATCGAGCCTGAGCCCGACGCCGGCCGAGAGTCGGGCCCGGGCCTCGGCCAGGTGGGAGGAGGCATCCACGACGCTCTGGCGGGCGGAAAGAACCCGATGCTGGGCCTTCAGGAGATCGTAATAGGCCGTTTCCACGTCCCGGATTACCGTCTGGGCCTCCCGGCGGTTCAGGGCCTCGGCCGCCCCCAGCTGGTGCCGGCTCTGCCGCATCTGGGAATGGACCCGGCCGAAGTCCCAGACGGTCTGGGTCAGGGCCACCGTCAACAGGTTGTAGTTGGCATATTGATACCCCGGGATGAGAAAATAACCAAAGATGCTGTTTCCCACCGTGTCGGAATAGGAGGCCTGGAGTGTGGGCAGGTACCCCGAACGGGAGGCTCCCATCTGCGCCTTCGAAAGAAGGACGCTCTGCTCCGCCGCCTTGAGGGTCGGGCGGCGAAGAAGGGCCTCTCTGACGGCATCGCCCAAGGTGATGGACTGTCCGTCGGGGGCGACGGCCGTCATATCCGTGGCCGCCTCCGGATCGGGCAGCTCCCCGGCAGAGGCCGGCGGGAGCAACAGGGCCAGAAAAACGATGACATATGAGGCAGAAAGCAACAAACGTCTCACTCGAATCCTCCATGCACAACTTCGGGTTTTCCGGAAAGGGTTCCTTGGGAGGGGTCATGGCGCTGGGAGAGCTTCTTCATGAGAAGGATCATCGGAATCCCCAGAAGGGCCATGAGGCCCGCAACGATAAATGTTTCATTGTACGCAGAGATGGCCGCCTGCGTCTGGGCAAGCCCGATCACCATGGCCCCGGTCCGCGCGGTCGGATCGGCCGTGGGAAGGCCGTGCTGAGCCGATTGGGAGAGGAACGAAAGGACCCTCTGGTAAAAATAGGCGTGGTGGGTCACATTCGACTGGTACTGGGAATAGAAATCCGCCTCCTGATGGTCGAGGATGTTTCCCAGGACCGCCACCCCCAGCGCCCCTCCGATCTGGAGCATGTTGCTCTGGAGGCTCGAGGCCAGACCAATGTGGCGGGGAGCCACCAGGGTCTGGGGGATCGAGGAGAGGAGCGCGTTGAGCATCCCCATCGAGAGACCGAAGACAAGCTGTGCCACGATAATCTGGCTCATCGACGGAACTCCCATAAGAAAGGCGTACAGGAACTGGGAGAAGGCCAGCATCAGAAACCCTGCCACCAGGAGGCCCCGCTTGAAGCTGTCGGAGCCCTTGGCGGAGACAGCTCCAAGAACCGGCATGGCAATTCCGGCCATGAGAGAGGAGGGAAGGAGGACCAGCCCGGCATCGGTGGCGGTGAAGGCATTGAAGGTCTGGACAAAGAGGGGAAGCAGGAACATCCGCCCGAAGAGGCCGATGGCGCGAAAGAAGTTGGCCACCATGATGAGAACGAAGTCCAGATCCCGGAAGATGGAGAGATCGATCAGGGGATGCTTCACCAAAAAGGCGGTGATGACATAGATCCAGAAGGAGACAGAGGCCACCGCCCAGCATTCGTAAACAAAAAAGGCCGTCCATCCCCAGCGTTCCCCTTCGGTGAGACCGACAAGGAGAAAGGAGAGGGCCGTTCCCAGGGAGATGAATCCCGCATAGTCGAAGGGAACGAGCGTATGGCTGCGGTCCTTCTTAAGAATGAACATCGTAAAGAAGAAGCTCAGGAATCCGAAGGGAACATTGATGAAAAAGACATCACGCCAGTTCATGTTGTCGACGAGCCATCCCCCCAGGATCGGACCGATGGTGGGAGCCAGCACCACCACGATGCCGAAGAAGCCGAAGGCCTTGGGCCTCTCCGGAGCCGGAAAGGCCTCCGTGATGATCGTGAAGCCCAAGGGCATCATGATCCCTCCCCCCACAGCCTGAAGGACCCGGAAGACAATCATCAGGTTCAGATTGGGCGAGATCCCGGCAAAAAAGGAGGAGGCCACAAAGAGCACGATGGAGCCAAGATAGAGGTTCTTGATCCCGAAGACGGTCCGCAGCCAGGCACTCGCAAGCGTACTCACCGCAAAGGCCATGGAATAGGCTGTGATGACCCACCGGACTTCGTCCTGATTGGTATCGAGGCTCCCGATCATGTAGGGGAGGGCCACATTCACAATGGTCGTATCGAGAACCGGAAGGAAGAGAGAGAGCATGACCACTCCCAGGGCCCACCATCGATAGTGGGGGGAGTGCCCCATCAGGCTTCCGGACTCGTGAGTCACCACGGGGAACCGTCCCGGATGTGGATGCGGACTTCCGTTGAAAGCCCCGGACGCAGGACGACATCCCTGGCATCGTCAATGGAAATCCTTACCGGAACACGCTGGGTCACCTTGACGAAGGTGCCGGAGGCATTCTCGGGAGGGAGAAGGGAAATGGCGGCCGCCGAGGTCGGAAGAATCTGGAAGACATGTCCATGGAACTTCCGTCCGGGATAGGCGTCGATGGTGATGTCGACCTTCTGCCCCACCCGCACATGGCCCATCCGGGTCTCCTTGACCTTGGCCGTCACCCAGGTATCCTTGGGGTCGACCAGAGAGACGACGGCCTGCCCCCGGGAGACGACCTGTCCCACCTGGACAATGCGTTCCGCCACCTGTCCGTCGAGGGGGGAGTGAATGGTGTAGTTGAGGGGATGGGACTCGGTGGTCTCCAGGGCGGTGCGGTTGACGAAGGCCAGCTTCCGGATCTCGGCGAGCTGGGCATTGAGATCATCCACGACCGTCCGGAGATGGTCGAGGTCGGAATCCGTTATGAAGCCTCCCTTTCTCAGGGCCTCCCCCCGGGCCAGATCCCTTCGGGCATTCGCCAGACGCACCGACAGCGAGACCTCCTGGGCCTTTGTCCGGGCCAGGTCTCCAAAGGCAGAGACATTGCGTTGCCCGATGGACTCAAGGGCCCCGAAGCCTGTGGTATCGATACGGGCCAGGAGATCTCCCTTGTGAACGGGATCGCCCATGTTGACCGGGAGGGTCATGACCCTCCCTCGCGTATTCGCGGAGACCATGACAATGTCTCCGTCCACCATGGAGTCCTCGGTCGAGACATAGAACTCGTTGTATCTCATGTAGAGAAGGGCGATGACGGCCGTGGCCAGAAGACCCGCCACGCCGATGATGATCCCTCGCCTCCTGTTGCGGCCAGAATCGGCCTCGGGTGGCGTCCCTGCCTGAACACCGCTCATTTTTCATCTCCCATTTCAAGAGTTTCCCGCTTTGTTTCCGCCGGGACAGGATGCGCAATCATTCGAAGTGCCGCATGGTAGTCGAACCCTTTATAGGTCGGAGAACTCGGGTTGTGACAGGTCTTGCAGGTCGTCTCGTCAGGGATGACAACTCCCGCCCTTTTCGATTTTTTCGGGGAAATCATGACAGAAAAGTGGGCATAGTCCTCGCCGGGACCGTGACAGGATTCGCACTGGACCCCATCCGTTCTCCGGAAGGTCGATAGAACTTCCGGAAGAGGTTTCCCGTAGGCCGTCACGTGGCAGGAGAGGCAGCGTCCATCCCGGGTGGGGTCGGCCACATGCAGGCGGTCGGCAATGGCCCGGGCCTCTGGCGTCGTCAGGTCGGCATAGGCGCGGGCATGGGGACTTCCGGCCCAGGCATCGAATTGATCACCGATCCTCTTGGCCGAGTGGCAGACCTCGCAGGTCTCCACTCCGACATATCGGTGCATGACAGAGTCGGCCCGGGCATGGACCGCCTCGAGAACAACTCCTCCCCCGCCCAGGAGAAGAAGCAGAAGCCCCACGAACGCCTGACGCATTTTTCTCATATTGAAGAATCCTTCCCTGATTTTTCATCCTGTTTTCCCACCGGCATCGCAGCGATCCCGGCCATGAAATGATCGACGAGAGTCGACAGAAAAAGCTCCCGGTCGAGAGTACGGACCTTGTTGCCCTGAAGGAGATCCTGAAAAAGAAAGATGGAGACGATCGGACCGATGAAAAACGAGTCCTTCATCGCCGTGGAGGAGTCCGGAAAGTTTTCTGCCGCAAGATAGAGCGCAAGAAGGCGGGAAAAGCGGTTCATCGAGCGCTCCATGACGAGCCGGGGGAACAGGGGCTCCTGACCTTCATCGAGGAGTCGATATTCCGACAGGAGGATGCGAAGGACATCCCGGTCCCTGTCCAGCCCTTCAAAGGTGGCCCGGCCGAGATCGAAAAGGAAGTCCCGGAAGGTCTCCCTCGTCGGGGGGGAGATCTCGAATCGCGCCTCCCAGCGGGTATAGCACCGCTGCGCCGGGGAGCGGTCATGGCGGAACTTCTCCTCGATGATTTCCTGAAGGAGGGCCTTCTTGCAGGGAAAGTAATGGTAGATCAGCCCCTCGGTAATTCCCGCCTTGCGGGCGATCTTCCTGTTGGTGGTCTGAAAATACCCCTCCTCGGAAAAACACACCATGGCAGCATCGAGGATCTCCCGCTTTCGCTGGGCTGACTTGTCCGGGGCGTCGGAGCTTCCCCCATGGAGAGACTTTCCCTCTTTTTTTCCATCGTCTGTGCCTGCCATACTCACCCCTTAATTAATTGACCAATTAATTAAAAGTATACGAAGCCCCTCATGGGGCGTCAAGGGAGGGCTCACAGGAATCCCAAAAACCGAAATTGAAT
>DGKK01000032.1 GCA_002387725.1 Nitrospirae bacterium UBA4572 | reverse complement strand
CCGGCGGCGAGGGGGGCCCGAAAAAAGACCCCGGTCAGATCGTCCAAGGAACAGGCGGTCGCCGGGGCCAAAAAAACGGAAGTCGCGGAATTTAAGACCGGAACAGCGATGAAAAAAACAGCCTCCACCTCCGGGTCCCCCCCAAAAAAGGCCAGGCCGGCGACAGGCCAATCCGTTGTGGAGACTGAGACAAAGGCGCGACCGGGGCGTCCACCCGGAAAATCGTCGCCGGCCCGGACGAACCTTCCCGGAAAAAAGACTGAATCCTTCAAAGATCAGGGAGGTCCCCGATGAACAAGGAATCTTCTTCCTCCGAGGGCGAAAAGAAGCCACGGGAGAAAAAGCTCTCCCGAACGGTCCCTCCCTCCGACCTCTCCCCAGTGGAGTGGCAGAGGCGCCTCCGGCGCCAGTTTGGCCGAGAGCAGAACTTCGCGCTGGAAAACGTGGGCCACGATCCGTTTTTTTCGGAGTTTCGGGTGGTGAACCCTCTGTCTGGGAGCGTCTACCGCGTCGAGATCCGGGGCGCCTCTCCGGGAGACAACCGCTGTACCTGTCCGGACTTCAGGACGAACGAGCTGGGAACCTGCAAGCACATCGAATTTGTCCTGGCGACCCTCGAGGCGCGTCCCGGGGCCGCCCGGGCCTTTGCGACGGGGTATCGTCCTCCCTTTTCCGAGCTCTTCCTGAAAAACGATCGCGGACTCCATGTCTGTTTTCGGGCGGGGACCGAGTGCCCGCCCGCCNNGAGGCTCGCCGTCTGTTCGGGACGGAACGGGACGGCCGCATCGCCCCGGAGCTCCTTGGAGACGTCGAGGGTTTTCTGGCCTTTGTTCACGCCCAAGGCCACGAGATCCGGGCCGACGATGACGTTCTCGACTTTCTCGCCGCCCGGCGGGATGCCCGGTTTCGCGAGGAGCGTCTCGAGGCTCTTTTCGGAGACCCGGAGGGCCGGGATCGCCTGTCCCGCCTCCTTTCCGTCCCCCTCTACCCCTACCAGGTCGAGGGGGCGCTCTTTGCCGTCCGTACCGGCCGGGTCCTGATCGGGGACGAGATGGGGCTCGGAAAGACCATCCAGGCGATCGCCGCGGCCGAGATCCTGGCCCGCCACTTCGGGGTGACGAAGGTGCTGGTGGTCTGCCCCACCTCCCTCAAGTACCAGTGGCAGAGCGAGATCCACAAGTTTGCCGGACGGGAGTCCCGGGTGATCTCCGGAGGAAGGGCCGTCCGGGAGAAGGCCTTCCGGGAGGAGGATTTCGTGAAGATCACCAACTACGAGAAGCTCTCTCCCGACCTCGACCTGATCGCGGGGTGGGGCCCCGACCTGGTGATCGTGGACGAGGCCCAGAGGGTGAAGAACTGGAACACCCTCGCCTCCCGGGCCCTCAAGAGAATCGACAGCCCCTACGCTATCGTTCTCACGGGGACCCCCTTGGAAAACAAACTCGAGGAGCTCATCTCCATCGTCCAGTTCGTTGACCGCTACCGTCTGGGCCCCACCTGGAAGCTTCTCCACGAGCATCAGGTGAAGGACGAACACGGCCGGGTGGTGGGCTACAAGGGACTCGAGAAGATCGGTCAAACGCTGGCTCCTGTGGTGCTCCGCCGGAAAAAATCCGAGGTCCTGGGCCAGCTGCCGGAGCGCACCGACCAGAATCTTCTGGTTCCGATGACCTTGCCCCAAATCCGCATCCACGAGGAAAACGCCGAGATCGTCGCCTCCATCGGAAACCGCTGGCGGAAGACGGGATACCTCTCGGAGGTGGATCAGCGGCGGCTGACATGCTCCCTCCAGAACATGCGCATGGTCTGCAACAGCACCTATCTCATCGATCCGGAGACCGATCATGGGGTGAAGGCCGATGAACTGGTCGCCCTTCTCGATGGCCTTTTCTCCGATCCCGGGACCAAGGCGGTGGTCTTCAGCCAGTGGACCCGGACCCACGACATAGTGATCCGCCGGCTCGATGCGCGGGGGATCGGCTCCGTGAGCTTCCACGGGGGGATCCCCTCCGACCGCCGGCCCGCGCTCGTGGAACGGTTCCGGGAGGATCCCGATTGCCGGGTCTTCCTCTCCACCGACGCCGGGTCGACGGGGCTCAACCTCCAGCATGCCTCCGTCCTGGTGAACATGGACCTTCCCTGGAACCCCGCCATCCTCGAACAGCGGATCGCCCGGATCCACCGCATGGGACAGAAGCGGCCCGTCCAGATCGTGAACTTCGTGGCCAAGGGAGGAATCGAGGAGGGAATGCTGGGTCTCCTGTCCTTCAAGCAGTCCCTGTCGGAAGGGATCCTCGACGGCGGAGCGGGGGAGATCTCTCTCGGGGGCTCCCGCCTGTCCCGATTCATGAAGGAAATCGAGGACGTCACCGGAAAGATCGGATCGGTGGAGGCGGTGGCTCCCGGAGAGGAGATCGGGACGCCGTCCCCGCCCCCGGTGGGGGAGGGGGAGGAGAAGACGGAGCCATTCGAGGAGATCCCCCTCCAGGAGGGGGGGCGGGCACCTTCGGAAGGAGCCGGATCCCCCGGAGCGGAGGCCGATCTCTGGGGGGCGCTTGCCGGCCTGGGCTCACTTCTTGCCGGGGCGCTGGCCGCCGTCCGGGATCCCGAGGGGGCGGAGGCGAAAGGCGTCGTGGAGCGGGATCCCCACACCGGACGGGTCCATGTGAAGATCCCCCTCCCCCCGCCCGAGATCGCCGTGCGGATCGGGGAGGCCCTTGGAGCCCTGTCGGAGGTCCTCAAAGGCTTCGGAAAGTAGCGCGGGGAGAGGGCGGGGAACGACCCCCCAGCCCCCTCGCCATCGTCGGCTCCTCGAGGGATCGGGGGACTCAGACCCCGAGGAGGGCCATGAGCTCCTCGTTGGTGAGCTTGCCGGAGATCTCGCCTCCTTCGAGAAGATCGGTGGCCAGGTCGCGCTTTTTCTTGTGGAGCTCGAGGATCTTCTCCTCGAGGCTCTCACGGACGATGAGACGGTAGATGGTCACGGGGCGCTGCTGGCCGATGCGGTGGGCGCGGTCGGAGGCCTGGTCCTCCACCGCCGGGTTCCACCAGGGGTCGAGGTGGATCACGTAGTCGGCCGCGGTGAGGTTGAGCCCCGTGCCTCCGGCCCGCAGACTGATCAGGAAGAGATCGCCCTGGCCGGCCTGGAAGGCCGCGACCCGCTTCTCCCGCTCCTTGGGCGGGGTGCTTCCGTCAAGGTACTGGTAAGGGATTTTTTTCGCATCGAGGGATTTCGCCACCCGATCGAGGAACCCCGTGAACTGGCTGAAGACCAGGGCCTTGTGGCGGTTCGACAGGAGCTCGTTCACCAGGAGGTGGAAGGCGTCGAGCTTGGCCCCGGGAAGGAGGGTGAGGGGCTCAACCAGGGCGGGATGGCACAGGGCACGTCTGAGCTTTGTGATTTCGGCCAGGATGTGGATCCGGGAGGAGCCCTTCTCTCGTCCGGAGAGCTTTTCAAGCGTCTCGAGGGCCTTGCGCCTGAGGGCCTCGTAGAAGGCCCGCTCCTCCGTCGAGAGCTCGATGTCGAGGGTGATCTCTGTGCGGGGCGGCAGCTCCGAAAGAACGGCGGTCTTGGTCCTCCGGAGCATGAAGGGGCGGACAAGGGAGCGAAGGGCGGCCATGACCCGGGGATCGCGCCCCCGTTCGATGGGGGAGGCGAAGCGGCTCGAGAACCTCTCCCGGGAGCCCAGAAGCCGGGGATTGATCACGGAAAAGAGGCTCCAGAGCTCGTCGAGGTCGTTCTCCACGGGGGTGCCGGTGAGAGCGACGCGAAATTCGGCGTCAATCTTTCGCGCCGCCTGGGCGCGCTTGGACTCGGCGTTTTTGAAGGCCTGGGCTTCGTCGAAGACGACCATGGTCCATTTTTTCTCCGTGAGGAGAGCCTCTTCGTTGGCGAGAAGTCCGTAGCTTGTCAGGAGGACCTCCCCCGGGCCAAGCGCCTCGACCATCGCCTTTCGGTCGAGGGCGCTCCGGAGCTCGTGGACCCTGAGCGTCGGGGCGAATCGGGAGATTTCGGTCTCCCAGTTGTGGCAGACCGAGGTGGGGGCGACGACCAGGACGGGGCCGCCTTTGGAGAGGTCGAGCATGACGGCGATCGTCTGGACCGTCTTCCCCAGCCCCATGTCGTCGGCCAGGCAGGCTCCGGCCCCCCACCGGGCCAGCCGGCTCATCCAGGCAAATCCCTCCCTCTGATAGTCCCGGAGATCGCCCGTGAAGGTCGACGGAAGGATCGGCTCATAGGATGCCGCCTCCCGGACCTTCTTGCGGAAGGCCTTCCATCGGGCGTCTCCCGACACATCTCCCGCCTCGGAAAAGATGTCGTCCAGCGCCATCGTTCCGGGAATCGAGATCTTGCCCCCCTCCTCCGAGATGGCCGCGAACCTCTCCAGACGGTTTTTGAGTTTCTGGGTGAGCGAGAGAAATCGTCCGTCGGAGAGCGGAACGAACCGTCCCCTGGCCTTCGGAAGGGCGTCAAGGAGATCCTTCATGTCAAGAACCAGGGATTCGTCGACCTCCACCTTGCCGGAGACCTCGAACCAGTCCCGGGAGGTGCGGAGAGTCAGCCTGAGCTTCTTCATCGAGACGGGCGGGGAGGTGCGCAGGGTCTCTCCCTGCGGCCATTCGACCGTCACGGGGAGAGGGCAGGCGGCGAGAGCCTCGAGGCACTCGAGAGCCGAGAGGGGATCGGGGAGGGTCCAGATCCCCTCCTCGCTCCCCTGCTCCTTGAGAAGGGGGAGGTGGTCGAGAAGGGCGGAAAGCCGGGAAATCTCCTCCTCGTGGTTGCGCCGGGCGTGGCGGGGGGAGACTCCTCCGGGAGAGCCCCCGTGGCAGGTCACCAGGCGTCCCCCCCGGCCCACCGAGAAAAAAGGACCGTCGGATCCGAAGGGGCGGACCCCCGCCACCACCGAGATCCCGTCCTCGAGGGGGGAGATCTGGAGGATGGGGGAGGGGTCTCCCTCTGCCGCGGGAAGGTCGCTGGCATTGATCTCCGCCCGGATCTCGACGAAGGGGGTTCGCCGGGAGAGAAGGGCCAGGAGGCGATCCCGGGCCTCGGCAGGAACCAGAAGCCCTTCGGGAGGGATGTGCTGCGAGAGCTTCGCGGCCGGGCCGGTGAGGTTCACCACCCGGTATCGGGTGGGGGAGAGGTCCTCGATATACACCCGGGGCTCGGGGCTCTGGTGGCTCATACCGATCCGGAATCCCCCGGGCGCCTCGTCGATCAGAAGCTCCGGGAGGGCTTCCTCGAACTCGATGCGAAGATCGGGGTGGTCGTGGTCGTAAAGGGCGGGATGCCCGCAGAGGGCCAGCGGGGTCGCGATCGGATCGGGGACCCACTCGCCTAAGGATTGGTAGGACGAGGAGGCATGAAAGGTCTTGATGACCTTCTTGTCAGCCTCGGAGAGGGGCATTTTGTCGGACTTAAACAAAAACCATCTGAGGGGGATCTCCTTGCCTCTTTTCCACTGACCTTTTTTGAAGGTCTCCTCGAAGGCGGCAAGCCCCATCGTTTTTCTGGAAAAGGTCCAGACGATCCTCTTGGTCGACTCCGGGGGGCTCTCTGAATGAGACTCGTTCCCGAGAAGAGACTCGATTCCCCCGAGGACGCGCTCCCAGGGTTCCTTGGCGTCGAACAGGGAGGTGAAGAGCCGGATGAAGGACGCAAGGACCTCGTCCCGAGCGGCCATGGTGTGAACCTCGGAGGAGGCACCGGCCACCCGGGCGTGAGCGGCCACGATGAGAGCGCTCACCAGGGGGGTCGTCGAGCGGTAGCGGGAGGCCATCGCCAGATGGACGGTCTCCCGAGCGGCGAGGGCGGCGGGGTCCAGCGTGGCCATCGCCACCATGAGCAGCGCCTGGGAGAGAGGCGAGGCTGCGTCACTCTCTTTAACCAGCCTGGAGAGAAGGTCTCTTAAGAGGGTGGGAGGGCTGTGCTCGGCCTTTTCCATCATTTCGAGGACCGAGTAGCCATGCCCATGGATCGAGTTCAAGGATGTTGCAAGGGGGGACCGGACGAGAAAGTCCTTGCGGGCGGCGGGATCGGAGCGGGCAAGGATGAGGAGGGTCAGACACTGGAAGATCCCGAAGGGCTCAGGAAGCGGGAGTCTTTTTTTGGTCTCCTGGCGTCGGATGGTCGAGGCCATGGTCCGGAACTCTTCTTTCGCGCCGGGGAGATCGCCCGCCATGAACCGCTCCCAGGCGGAGATGCCCTGGATGAGCGACAGGGGAGGAGGAGGTGTCGTTGACAAAAAGCTCTGGATCTTCGCGCGATCTCCCGAGAGGAGGTCGACGTGGAGACAGAGCCTTCGTGCCAGATCGGCCTGTTTTGACGAGGAGGGGAGGGCGCGAAGTCTCGCCAGCCGCTCTTCGGCCTCGAAGACGGGGGCGGAGGTCTCAAGGATCGCTCGAACCGAATGGATCAGAATCTGGGTCTGGATGCTCTCGGGGGCCTTGTCGATCCACTCCCGGGGAAGGGGGGCCCCCACGAAAAAGTCCCGGAAGTTTCGGAAGATGTGACGGAAGTGCCGGGTGGATTCGTAGGATTCGAGGCGCATCTTGAAGTTCAGAGCGTTCTTTGAGAAAAGGGCGAAGAGAAACTGGGCGTAGTCCCGGGGGAGGGTGTCGGGCGGGTCGGGGCTATAGTACCAGTAGCGGGCGGGGCCGGAGTCGAGAACCCTCTCGAGGGCCGCCAGGAGGTCCGGGGAAGCGGTGTCGAAAAGATGGGTGAGGAGCCGGACCAGAAGGGCGCTCTCCCACTTGAAGGGGCTCTTGACCTTGAAGGGGTCCAGGCGTTCGAGCGTCTCCCGGACCCGGGCGATCCGGGCGGGAGCGACCGGAGTCTTCTCCGGGGATATCTGCCTCATGAGGGAGGGGGGAAGGCTCCGGGTGTCGAGAAGAACGAGGAGCGCCAGAATGTTCTTCTCCTCCGCGGAGAGGGGTGTGAGGAGGTCATCGAAGTCGGGAGGGGTGGGGGGCACGGGCGCTCCTTGCGCGGGGGGCAAAAAGGTCGATCTCAAAACGGGACTGTTTTCTGCTGAGCTATTTTGTAAAAATCATTCTACGAAAAAATGCCGAGATTCCCAATAGATATCAGGAACTGTTTCCCGGCGGGGATGGCCGGGGACAGGATCAATGACCGGCCCGGGCCGTGTCCATGGCATGAGGGGGGAGAATGCGTGAGTAAACATCGGCACGGGGGGGGAGCGAAGAGCGGGAGGCAGGCGGGAGGATCTCCCGAAGAGCGCGAAAGACGCGCCCGGGCGTTCCTCGAGAACGGCCGGTTTCGGGACGCCATCGAAGAGTTCAAGCCCTGTTATCGCGGGATCCCCGGGAGGAGTGGAAGGAGGGGCTGGCCCGCTCCTATGCTGGCCACGCCGAGGCGCTGGCAGGAAAGGGGATGGTCGAGGAGGCTCTCGTCGTCTGGCAGAACCGGAGCCGGATCTGCGGAAAACCCCTGATGGAAGGTCCCTGGTTCGAGTGGGTCAGGGCGAGCAAATCCGGTGAGGGCGACTTCGTCGACTGGGTTCTCCGGACGGGGCTCTTTTCGGAGAAAGACCCCGAAACGGCAAAAAATATCGCCTGGTCCCTCTTCCTTCTTCCCGATGCACTTTTTGCCCGGCTGGGGCTGTGCCGGGACCCCCTGGTCGAGGTTTGCCGGCAGGCCCGGGAGGCTTTTCGCCACTATGGCCTCGGAGAGCGGGAGTTGGCGGAGGAGCTCTCGGGGCGCATCCCGAGCCGCTCCCCCTTCGCTCCGGTGCGATTTCTCCTCCGGGCGCTTCCTCTCCTTCGCAAGGCGGAGGCGCTCGACCGCACACTCCCGGGACTTTTAGAGCTTCTCTCTCTCGCCCGTCTTCCCCGCCGTCCTCCGGTGGTTCTTCGTAGAGGCCAACCGGGAAAGGAGGGCCGCCCTGTGTGGTATCGCAAAGGATGAGGCCGGTTGGGGAAGAAGAGGAGGGCCTGTTTCAGGGGTGAATCGGTGACACGAAAAATCGGAGGGAGGTTTCCCGGATGAATCATGAAACATTTCGGGGCGCGAAAAATGTTTCTCGGGAGAAACGATTCCGCACGGTCTCTCCTGCCGCCTTGGCCGGTTCCGGTTCATCGGGAGGGGGACGTTTGTTTGAATGAGAACGGTTAATTGTTTTGTCACAGTCTCTTGAAGAAAACGGCACAGGGAGGAAAGAACCCGCAGAACTGGCCTGGCACGGGAGATGCATAGAAGAGGACATCGCCGCCCGTACGGATCGGGCGGCATGTGGGGGAGTCTCCTCCCGTGACTTAATTATTTCAGGAGGTTCTGTTATGGCTAAAGACCCGAATTCCGCGATAGAAA
>DGKK01000022.1 GCA_002387725.1 Nitrospirae bacterium UBA4572 | reverse complement strand
TTTTACGGCGCTTTTCCGATAAGATCATGCCATACAACAGCCTAATCCATCATAACCTGCTGCCGAGCCTTAGGTAAATCGGAATTCTTCCTCGTCTTTCAAATGATGGAAGGGGAGCCTCCACCGCTTTTCATCTCCGCCCGTCCAATGGTATGATCAATCCAACGATTTGGATCAGATCAGGGTCCCTTCTCCTCCCCGGGAGCCGGGATTGCCCTTCCGACAAAACATTCTGACACCTGAAGGCAACAATAGAGCCTGATGGCCGACCGGCTTGTTCGCCCAAACCAACCCAGAAAGGGATCAGGAAAGCCTCTATGAACAACGAAGAGTCGCTCGACAAATACCTTGCTGACCTCTCCTTCGACAAGGACCCTCTCACCGGAGAGATCGCCCTCCTGACGACCCAGCACAACCGCTTTCACCCGGGACGCTCGGGGGGACTGCTCATGGCCATTCTCGCCTCCACGACGCGAATGGAGCATGTCTTTGAATGGACGGCCGCCTATGGATCCACCACCTTGTGGCTGGCGAAGGCTCTCCCCGAAAAAGCCCGTCACACGATCGGTGTGGTCAGCGATGAAAATCTGCGGCTCATTTCAAATTATATGAAACGGGCAGGACTGTCTGCCCGAGTTCAGATTTCGAAATCCTCAGGGCCGGACCATCTTCTCTCCCTTGAGTCTCCCCAGGATCTGATCGTCCTCGATCTCCAGCAGGAAAGGACCAAGCTTGGGGACTGGTATGCGGCCATCGAGAAGAAGCTGGCTCCCGGTGGCATTCTGGTCTCCCTGGGAATGACTCCTCCCGAAGGAAACGGAGCCCGTTCGCTTCTCCACTCCTCCATTGAGTCCTTCAATCACAAGATTCTCGGAAATCCCAACTTCCTGACGACCATCATTCCCGTTTCCCAGGGTATGCTAGTCGCCAGCCGGCTTCCATGACGGTGTTCCCGTGGGCGTGACCGCAACTCTCGTCATCGCCGCGGGAGAGCAAAACCCCGATTTATATTACCGAACGGGATTTCTCACACCAGATCCGTATATTTATGCCGAGATCGCCGGAGAAAGCTTCATGCTCCTCTCCGACCTCGAGAGGGATCGCGGGCGCAAGGAAGGCCGGGCGACCCATGTCCTGTCGACCACAGAATGGGAAGAAGCCGCCCGCAAATCGGGAAAACGGGGGCTTTCCGCCATTGCCGCCCTTTTCCTGAAGAGCCGAAATGTCACCGATCTGCGCGTTCCCTTCGACTTTCCCCTGGGACTTGCCAGAAAGCTTGCCGATGAAGGCTTCTCCGTCACCCCGGTCGAAGGCGACTTCACCCCCGCACGGGCGCTCAAGTCCCGGGAGGAGGCCCTCCTGATCCGGAAGGTCCAGGAAGGGGTCGAGAAGGCCCTTCACGATGTGGTCGCCATCCTCAGGCGGTCCGAGATCAGGGGCGAGCAGATTCATTATGAGGGAGCCCCCCTCACCTCCGAGAAGGTCAAGGCCGTCCTGAAGCAATCCCTTCTCGCCCAAAATCTCATCGGCCAGCACACCATCGTTGCCGGAGGAATTCAGGCCTGCGACCCGCACAACGAAGGATCCGGACCTCTTCCCGCCCATCGTCCGATCGTCTTTGACATCTTTCCCTTCTCCGAAGAGAGCCGATACTATGCGGACATGACCCGGACCCTTTTCAAGGGGTCAGTCTCTCCGGCCTTCCGGGAACTCTATGAGACGGTTCTCAGGGCCCAGGAGGAGGCGATCGCCCTGGCCGCACCGGGAGTGGAGTCCTCCCGCCTTCACCAGGCAGTCGAAGCCCGTTTCGAGGCCGCGGGCTACAAGACGGGCGAGGTGGACGGGCGCATGGAGGGATTCTTTCACGGAACGGGCCATGGGGTCGGTCTCGAAATTCACGAGGCTCCCCGCGTGGGCAAGACGGGCGTTCCTCTTGAACCAGGTCACGTGATCACCGTGGAGCCGGGACTCTATTACCCCCGGCTGGGAGGGGGCGTCCGCATCGAAGACATGCTCTACATCACCCCTCAGGGCCATGACAATCTCACGACCTTCCCCAAGGACTGGGCGACGGTCGTCATTCCCTGACCCTCCTGTGCCAACCACCCTCCACCTTCTTGTCGGTACGGGCGGAGAGGTGGGAGAGGCCCTCTCCCGACGTCTTGCCGGCCCTCACGAGGCCGTCTTTGCCACCTCCCACCGACATCCCCTCCCCTCGCTCACGCATGCCACCCCTCTCTTCTGGGATCTTGCCTCACCCCCTGAGGAGAGCCGCTCCTCCCTCCATGAAATCGACCGGATCCTGAGCTCCGGGACTCTCAAAAGCCTGTCCCTCTTCGCCCATCCCTCCTTCAGCCGCACCGACTCTCCACCGGACAATGCCCTGGAGATCCTCCCCTTTCTCTCCCGCGTCACCCGCCTCATCGACCATCTCAGACCACGGCTCGCCTCCGGTGGGATCCTGCTTGTCTTCTTCCCCTCCTTCTTCCACCATCGCGCGGGAGGATATCTTGCGGCCCGAGCCTGGGTCGGCGCCCTTGAGGGGATCTTTCACGAGTGGAGCCGAAAGACCACCGGTCCGGTTGTCACGGGCCTCGAGATGGTCGTGACTCCCGATCTCCGTCGCCCCCATCTCACCCCCGACATGGAGGCCCGAATCGCCTCCCGCACCGCCCGGGGACGATTGGCCAGCGCCGAGGAAATCGCCGACTTTGCCGCCTGGCTCATCCGTTCGGGATCTCCCCTCTTTCACGGACAGATCCTCAGGAGCGAAGGCGGCCCTTACTACTGACGCTCCTTTTTGAGCATCCCTTCTCCACCTGAGCCCAACCCTTCGTCTTGATCTCTCACCTTTCGACTGATACACTCAAATGAGTGAACATTTGTTCACGTTAGACTCATTGACAGCGTCCGCTCTCTGAGGACAGCAGAAACTTTTACCCGGTCACTTCCTGGAGCCTCCGATGGTCCCCGTCCCCTCTCCGACAAAGAGACAGCAAGAGATCCTTGATATCATCGACCGCCACATCGTTGAACGGGGGTATCCCCCCACGCTCCGCGAAATCGCCGCAGAGACCGGAATCCGAGGAATCAGCGCCATCAAGGGCCACATCGACCGTCTCGTCTCCAAGGGGCTTCTGGTCCGGAAGCGCGGGGCCCGCAGCCTCGCCCTCCCCCGCTCCGACGCTTCGTCATCCCTCGTCGAGGTTCCCATTCTGGGGCAAGTGGCGGCAGGACTCCCCATCCTCTCGGAGGAAAATCTCTCCGGCCACCTTTCGGTGGATCCGGCCTGGGTCCGGAAGGGACCGGTCTTCTTTCTCAAGGTGCACGGGGAGAGCATGAAGGGAGCGGCGATTCTCGACGGTGACTACGTTCTGGTGCGCCAGCAGGAGACGGCGGACAACGGACAGATCGTCGTGGCCACGATCGATGGGGAGACCACGGTCAAACGCCTGAGACAGCGAGGGGACCAGCTCTCCCTTTTGCCTGAGAATCCCGACTTCCCGGAGATTCCGGTTCGGAAGGAAGGATCCTTCCGCATTATCGGCCTCGTGGTCGGGGTTTTTCGCCTCATCGATGGCCTTCTTGTCTGAGACGGGAGAGAATGTGCCGAAGGCAGAAGAGTCTCTCCTGAAAGGGATTACGGGAGTCTCCGGGGAGGGGGCTCATTTTTTCCTCCACCGCACAGCCCTTGCCCTCATCGATGCGACATCGGTAGTGGCCTTCCTCTGTGGCGACAACATCTTTGACGCCGACTTTCTGATCCGGGAAGGGCAGAGGCAGGGACGTTCTCCCTCCTTTGTCCTCTCCCGGATCCGGGTCGCCCGGATGTTCACCCTGCATCAGCTCGCCACCTCCGTCCGAAGCCGGCTCAAGGACCTCCTGGCCCGAGAAAGGGTGAGCGGCCTCGTGATCTCGGGGATCGTCCCCCTCTTCTCCGAGAAGCGCATCCCCCCAAGAGAGGCCGAAAGTCTTCTTGCCGAAACGCTCGGCTCTTTGAAGACTCTGGCCCGAAGCTACCCGCTCCCCTGTCTTCTCTCCCTTCCGGCCTCCCCCGACCCTTCCGGCCCAGAAAGTCCGATCCGGCGACAGGCAGAGGCAGCCTGCACCCGGATTCTTCACCTCACCGTCTCCCCTGAGNNCCCTTCGCCAAGGAGCCCCGCATGGGACGCACCCTTCCCACATTCACCGAACGGGCCGACGCCCTTTTTCATGAGTGGAGACCCTTCCGCCGGGCCCTTCGCCGGGAAGACCAGGAGGTCTTTGACACCCTCCTGTCAGACGTTCGCCGGCATGCCCAGGCCGGGACCGTTCTCTCCCCCCTCGACCCCTGGCCGATCCTGATTCTTTCCATGCTGATCGAAGAGCGAAAGGCCCGCCTCTCTCTCCTGCAACAGGTCGAACGGCTCNNAAAAAGAAAGGATCTCGGATGGCCGCCTCTCCTGAGGTCCGGGGATGGCTCTTCGACGTCCTCCTTTCCGGAGGGGAGATCCTCCTGTGGATCCTGACCGACACGGGAGAGCGGCGGGCTCTAGTCGCCCCCTTCCGGCCACGATTCTATATTGGAGCCCCCGCACCAACGATCTCTCGCCTTCAGGAGAAGATCGCCCGGATGTCGCTCCCCTGCACCCTGACCACAACAGAAAGACGCACCCTATGGGAGAGTGCCCCCCGGTGGGTCATCGAGGTCTCGGCCTCCCGGCCAGGAACCTTCTCCTCCGTCTTTACCAGGATCTCCAGAAGCTGCCCCGAGGCCGAGTTTTTCAATGTCGACATCGACCTTCCCCGTCTCTTTCTCTACGAAACCGGACTCTTTCCCCTGGCCCTCTGCCGCGTTCGGGCGGGAGAGGACCAACGCATCGGGGAGATCCGGGCTGAAGACTCTCCTGCCGACCCCCAGTGGACACTGCCGCCGATTCGGGTGATGGAACTCCGCCTCGAAGAGGCCCCGTCCTCTCCGGCGCTTCTTCCCAAAACCCTGCATGTCACGGTGGACGGAGAAAGCCGCTCTCTGAGCGGCGACGATCCCTTCGATCTCGTGGCAACGATCGACAGCCTCCTCCGCCGGGAAGATCCCGATCTCCTTCTCACCGACCATGGAGACGACATCCTCCTGCCCCGACTCGCCCGTCTGATCTCCCGGACAGGACACACCCTCCCCCTCCACCGACCGAACCCGATGGGCATCGGCCGGCTCTCCGGAGGGCGGGACAGGAGCTTTGTCTCCTACGGCCGGACACATTTTTCGGCCGGAGCGTGGACCCTCTCGGGACGCTGGCACATCGACCGGAGCAACTCCTTTGCCTATGCGGAAGCGGGTCTTGAAGGCCTTCTCGAGCAGGCGCGCATGACACGCATTCCGGTTCAGCAGCTCGCCCGAAGCTCCACGGGAACGGGCATCACCTCCATGCAAATCGATCGCGCCATCAATGAAGGCATCCTCATCCCCTGGCGCAAGAGCGAGCCGGAAGAGTTCCGGAATGCCCTCGACCTGCTTGAGGGCGACAAGGGAGGACTGGTCTTCATCCCACGACCGGGCCTTTACGAATCAGTCTGCGAGCTCGACTTTGCCTCCATGTATCCCGCCATCATGAAGACCTTCAACATCTCTCCGGAAACGGTCGACTGCCCCTGCTGCCCGGACAACCCGGTGGCCGGAACCAACCACACGCTCTGCCGCCGACGGGAGGGGCTCATTCCCCGGGTTCTGGCCCCGCTTCTGGAAAAGCGTGCCCGATACAAGGAGCTGCGGGACCATGCCCCCACCCCCGAAGAACGACGGAGCTATGACCAGCGGCAAGGGGCCCTCAAATGGCTCCTCGTCGTCTCCTTCGGCTATCTTGGCTACAAGAATGCCCGATTCGGAAAGGTTGCCGCCCACGAATGCGTTACCGCCCTGGGGCGGGAGGTTCTTCTCCAGGCCAAGGAGATCGCCGAGGAAGAGGGCTACTCTCTTCTTCACGGGATCGTCGACTCCCTCTGGCTCTCACGGGAGGAGATGACCGAAGACGAGTGCCGGCGTCTTGCGGAGAATATCTCCACCCGCACGGGCATCCCGATCAACCTCGAGGGACTCTATCGCTGGCTCCGGTTCTTTCCCTCGAAGAGCCGGCCGGGCGTGGCCGTCTCCACCGTCTACGCCGGAGCCTTCCGATCGGGCAAGATCAAGGTCCGGGGGCTGGCCTGCCGTCGCTCCGATACCCCCCCTTTCATCCGGAGAGTCCAGGAAGACCTTCTGGCATTGCTCTCCCGAGCCCAGAACCGCGAGGAATATCGGCGCTTGATCCCGGAGGCCTCGCTTCTCCTTGAGGAGAGCCTTCGGGCCCTTCGCGACAGCGAGATCGCCCTTCCGGATCTTGTCGTGACAAAACGCCTCTCCCGGGATCCTCAGGACTACCGGAAGGCCTCCCTGACAGCCATTGTTGCGCAAGAGAGGCTCGCCCGGGGCATCCCCACCGAAGCCGGACAAAAAATCCGCTACATCATCACCGGGCTCTCGGATCCGGATCCCTCCTCCCGGGCCCGCGCCTTTGAAACCTTCTCCCCGGACCACTCCTGCGACCGCGCGGCGTATGCCGATCTCCTTCGCCAGGCCTGCGCCCCCCTTCTCGAGCCTCCTCCCTGAACGCCTCCCCCCCGAGGGAAAAGGCCCTCAGGCCACAAAAAAAGAGCGCCAGGTGCAAGCCTGACGCTCTTTTTTTGACGGAGGTTCCCCGCAGGGGAGGGCCGATTACCCCGGGGATTTTCCGGGGGAGACGGAGCGCCTTGATCGCCGACTCCGGGGAGAGGAGGATTTTTCATGAGATTCATCACCGCCATGATGGTCGATGAGGCGGCGGTCGGGATGGCGGGGCGCGCCTTTTCTCGTGGCCCCTGGAGGACGGAGGGCCAGCCAGAAGAAGCCGTAGGGGCTCACCGTAAAGTGGAATCGGGACTTCCGGATGGGGGGGAAGGGGTTCCCGTCAAAAAGCTCGACCGGGATAAAGTTCCTGAATCGGGAGAGGTCGAGCGTCACCGACTCGGTCCGGTCGGAGAGGTTGTTGAGTACCAGGACCACATCCTGGCCCATCTCCCGAAGATAGGCGAGAATGCTACGGTTACGCGTATTGAGGATGGTCATCTTGCCACGACCGAAAAGTCGGGCCGACTGCCGGACTGCGAGCATCTGACGAAGAGTGTTCAGGGGGCTCGTCGGGTAACGGGCCTGATTCTCCACATTGACCACCTGATAGCCGTAAATGGGGTTCTGGATGACCGGGGCATACAGATCGGAGGGGTTCGCCCGGGAAAATCCTCCATTCCGGTCCGAGGACCACTGCATGGGGGTCCGGACTCCATTGCGATCTCCCAGATGGATATTGTCTCCCATCCCGATTTCGTCTCCGTAATAGAGAATGGGGGTTCCGGGAAGGGTCAGAAGAAGGCTGTGCATGAGATCGATCTTGCGCCGGTCATTCTGCATGAGGGGAGCGAGCCGGCGTCGGATCCCGATATTGAGGCGCATCCGTGGATCCTGGGCATAGGTGGTCCAGAGATAGTCGCGCTCCTGGTCGCTGACCATCTCCAGGGTCAGCTCGTCGTGGTTGCGAAGGAAAATGGCCCACTGGCAACTCTCCGGAATCGACGGCGTCTGCTCGAGGATGTCAATGACGGGCTTCCGATCTCCCCGAGCAATGGCGATGAAGAGGCGGGGCATCAGAGGGAAATGATAGGCCATGTGAAACTCGTCCCCCTGGCCGAAATAGGGGAGGACGTCCTGCGGCCACTGATTGGCTTCCGCCAGGAGCATCCGGCCGGGAAACTCCCGGTCCACCTCGGCCCTCATCCGCTTCATGAAGGCGTGAGTCTCGGGAAGGTTCTCACAATTGGTTCCTTCGCGCTCAAAAAGATAGGGCACGGCATCGCACCGGAGACCGTCGACCCCCAGGGAAAACCAGAACTTGACCACCTTCAGCAGCTCTTCCTGGACCTTGGGATTGTCGAAATTCAGATCCGGCTGGTGATGAAAGAAGCGGTGCCAGTAATACTGTCGTGTCCGGGGTTCCCAGGTCCAGTTCGACTTTTCCGTGTCGCTGAAGATGATCCGGGTCTCCCTGTACCGGTTGGGGGTATCGCTCCAGACGTAATAGTCGCGAAAGGGAGAGGAGCGGGACGAGGAGGCGGAGACGAACCACGGGTGCGTATTGGACGTGTGATTGAGGACCAGCTCGGTGATCACCCGGATCCCCCGGTCATGGGCCGCCGCAAGAAATCGCTGAAAATCCTCCATCGTCCCGTAGGGAGGGTACAGGGCATAGTAATTCCTGATATCGTAGCCGTCGTCGCGAAGCGGGGAGTCGGTAAAAGGGAGAAGCCACAGGGCCGTCACCCCCAACGACTGGAGATAGTCGAGACGCCCCAGAAGTCCCGCAAAATCTCCGATCCCGTCCCCATTTGAATCAAAGAACGACTTGACCGGGATCTCATAGATGATCACATCCTTGTACCAATCGGACGCTCCGCCAAGAGCTGTCATGGCGCCACCTCCGCGACTTTCGGACGGGCCTTTTTCCGCTCCGGTCGAAGCTCGAACCAGATAAAGGAGTAGGGAGTCATCGTCACGAGGTAGGGATGCCGGGGAATCTTGGGGAAAATCGCCCCTCCGAAAAGCTCTCGGGGGACAAGGGAGGCATACCGGCTCAGGTCGAGCTCGCCGAAGACCGACGACTTCGACAGATTGTGGACAATCAGGCAGGTCTCGTCCCCGGTCCGCCGGACAAAGGCAAAGATCGCCGGGTGGGTCGTTCCCACCACGCGAAACTCTCCCTCCCCCCAGAGGGCCGGCTGGCGGTTGCGGACATCGATCATTCTCCTGAAGTTCCAGAGATGGGAGTCGACAAACCTCTCCTGGCTCTCTACATTCACCATCGTATAGCTGTAGAGGGGGTCGTCGATCACGGGGTTGTAAAGCTCTTCGGGATCGGCCTTGGAAAAGCCGGCATTCCGGTCAGACGACCACTGCATGGGAGTCCTGACGGGATTTCTTCCGGGAAGATGGGGATGGTCTCCCATGCCGATCTCATCTCCATAATAGAGGACAGGGATTCCGGGAAAGGTGAAGAACAGGCTGGCNNCAGGCGGCGCCGGCCGTTATCCATGATCCGGGCGACACGGGCCAGAACCGGACGGTCCTGGGGAGGATTGTCGTCGAGCGGGAAGATGGCTCCTTCCCCGTCATCCTCAAGGAACTTTTCAAAGGTCTCCTCCGATCGCTCGCGAAGATCCAACGTCCAGCGCACCGGAAGCTCCCGGCGGGCATGGGCGGCAAACTCGTCGGAACAGAGCGCCTGCTCCAGGGGAGCCTTGTTTTCCTCCTTGACGGCCCGAATGACCGAGGGGAAAAAGCCATTGAAGTGATAAAAGAGGCGGGAATCCTTGGAAAAAGCTCCTCGGGGCGAAGAACCCGTTTCAAAGAGAAAGATGCGATCGGGAAAGGAGTTGCGTAGTGGCGAGAGGATCCCCTGGAGCTGACGAAAGGGATCCGTCACAAGCTCGATTCCCTCCTTTCCCAGGCGATGAAGACGTCCGGCGCCTGCCAGTCGAAAACCGTCGAATCCCAGGGTGAACCAGTGCTCGAAGGCCCTTCGGATCTCCTCACAGATCTCGGAATCCCCATAATTGATGGCAGGTTCGTCCTTGTGGTCCTGATACCAATAGTACTGGCCGGTCTCTTCGTCCTTGGCCCAGTTGGAGATTTCCGGCACTTCCTGATCGGGGGAGGTAGGAAGCTTGAGGCGATTTGACCAGAAGAAGCTTTTGCGGAGATAGCGGGAGCTTCTGTCACGAGACTCAAGGAACCAGACATGGCGGTCGCTGGTGGCATTGATGGGGAGGGAGGCAAGAACCTTGAGGCCCTTTTCATGCGCGGCCTCCACAACGAGGAGAAGCTCGGAAAGGGTCCCCAGACTTCCGTCGGGGCGCATCCAGTCCGTAAGGGGATGACGGCTGTTGCCCGCAAAGGACTGAAAGGGGCAGTTCAGCAAGATCCCCTTCACCCCCAAACGGACAATGTAATCCATTCGTTCAAGAATGCCCCGAAAATCCCCCACTCCATCCCCAGATCGGTCAAAAAAACTGCGGATGTAAATTTCGTAAAGGATTCCCCGGGAGATCCAGAGCTCTGCATTTTCCATCGAAACTCCTCGGAGGGGCCACAAATGGTGTTGTCCGTTCAAACAACAGGAAAGAGACGTTTTCCTCGACTTAAATGGCGGAACCCTTGCCCAGTTCAGAGAGCAGATCGTGACCTTTTAATAACAGATTACCCTTCCGAAAACAACACATCGTCTCTCAATCCGTTGTGTTGGAGTTCCTCTCCAAAAGCGAAGAATTGCGACATGAAAATCCCCCGACGAAAGGGCCCCACCCCAGGATGTATACAGACTTCTCCTCCATCATCCTTTCACCATTAGGCTGAGGATTTCTCACCACAACCCCAAGACAGCTTTGAGGCTTTTCTCAACCTCCGCCATTTCTTCTTGGTGTAAGATCGTCAGAGGACCTTCTGAAAAGCGGGATCGATCCAGCGCCCGAATCTGTTCGATAACCACGAAGCAGTCCTTGAGCAAACGATCTCGGGCTTGGATCCTTACTCTGAGAGGAGCAAAGGAAGGCCGGCACTGCGTTGTCAGAGGGATGGCCAAAACGGTTAGCATTCCAGAAGACAGAACCTGATCGTCCTGCAATATGAGAACAGGACGCATCTTGCCCATCTCATTGCCCTTATTCGGGTTAAGTCTGGCGACCCATATCTCTCCCCGACGCATCACTTCCACCACTTCCGGCCCGGGTCATCCTCTAAACGCTCAGCTACAACAAGGTCATACAGCCCTTCATCGGCAAGGTCTTCAGCAATTTCATGACCTTCGGAACGCGCCGCTTTATCCCGAGCGAGAGCGCTGGCTGCCGCGGCCACTTCTAACATGAAACGTTCCCTCTCTTTCCGAACCACATATTCGGCAATAGCCTCCCGGATTACCTCAGACCGGGGCTTGCCTTCCCGGCGGGCCTCCAAAGAGAGTCGGGATTCCAACTCATCGGGAAGACGAATGCTCAAAGATGTCATGCTGAACTCCTTTACAGGCCATTTATCTCAGGAGAGATTCCGATTTGTATTTCATTTTGAATCCCAGACTGGATTATACTTTGCCATTCCCACTCCATCAATAAGGAGTCATCGA
>DGKK01000047.1 GCA_002387725.1 Nitrospirae bacterium UBA4572 | reverse complement strand
ACGCCCAGGCGATCATCTCCCTTCTCGACGACGATGCGGAAAATGCCTTTGTGGTCCTGGCGGCCCGGGACACCGGATCCAAGGCTAAAACTGTCGTCTCCGTGCGGAGCCGGGCCAACTTCACCCGCATCCAGACGGTCGAACCCGATATGATCCTTGCTCCGGAGATTATTGGGGGAGAGCTCATCGCCATGGCCTTAAGCGATGAGAAGGTGGACGGCGAGACCTTTTTCAGAAAAGCCCTCTTCATGGACCGCCGTCTCAAAAAATAGGAGAAGACTCATCCGTCAAAGCCCGAACTCCCTTCGAGCCACTCGACGGATCCCTCCTGAAATATCCCCTTTCGCAAAAACTATCACCTTCGATCCACCCGGATGGAGCGTCCGGACCCTTCCCCGTCACCATTGACCAGACAGGAGATCTGGCCTTACCCTTATGGTTGAAGGATCTTTTTCCTCTCATTCCCCTTGTTCCCCTTGCAATCACCTCAGACCATGGATATAAGGAGGCTTCATGGACTCTTCCTCTGCCAAAACCTCTTCCCCGGAAGCATTGGTCACCATCATGGAGTTTTCCCCTACGGGAGAGCCGACCGGCCTTCGATCGGTGGATCGTCTCTCCGACGATCCCTCATGGAAGAGCCGACTCTCCCCCCAGTCCTACTCCGTGACACGACGCCACGCCACCGATCCCCCCTTTTCGGTGGCCGGATACGACAGCAAGGAGCCGGGACTCTATCGATGCATCTGTTGCGGCACCGCCCTCTTCTCCTCGGAGGCCAAATTCGATTCCGGAACCGGATGGCCCAGCTTTACTTCACCGCTGGCCAAAGAAAACATCGCAACGCGCGAAGACCTGAGCTACGGGATGAGAAGAGTGGAAGTCCTTTGTGCCCGCTGCGATGCCCATATGGGCCACCTCTTTCCCGACGGACCTCCCCCCACCGGGCTTCGTTACTGCATCAACATGTCGGCACTCGACTTTGTCCCTTTTCCCCACAAGAACTCTACCCCAAAGGATCCCCAATAATGATGCACTCCCCCTCCTTCTTCGCCTCCGCCATGGCCTTTGCCGCCTCCCTCGGGTGTTTCGGAGAAGCCCCCGCCACACCCACCCTCCCTCCTCCCGACCGGGATCTCCCTCCATCCGGGACTCAGACAGCCGTCTTCGCGGGAGGCTGCTTCTGGGGGGTCGAGGCCGTCTTTCGGCATGTACGGGGGGTCGAGCGAGCGATCTCGGGATACGCCGGCGGAGAGGCGGNNTACCAGCAGGTCTGCACCGGGCGAACCGGCCATGCCGAGGCCGTGGAGGTGACCTTCGACTCCTCTGTCGTCTCCTTTGGAACATTGCTTCGGATTTTCTTCTCGGTGGTCCACGATCCCACGCAGAAGGATCGTCAGGGACCGGACATCGGTCCCCAATACCGATCGGCGGTCTTTGTGTCCTCCGAGCAGCAGGAGGAGGTTGTCCGGGGATACATTCAAAAGCTGAATGCGACGGGTCTCTTTCCCTCACCGGTGGCCACGGTAATCGAACCCCTTCGGGCCTTTTACCCGGCCGAACCCTACCACCAGAACTTTCTCGACCGAAACCCCGCCCATCCCTACATCGTGATTCATGACCTTCCCAAGATTGCCGCCCTCAAAAAGCACTACCCGGACCTAGTTCAAGTCTGAAAGAGCCACAGGAGATCCTCCAACAACGCGAGGGCGTGTGAATGGCAGGGAGGAGAGATGAAGCAACAGACGATGTGGCCATTGTCGGGGGAGGTATAGGGGGAGTCCTGACCGGAGCGATGCTGGCCCATGCCGGCCGGTCGGTCATTCTCTTTGAGGCCATGGACTATCTTGGGGGATGCTCGGGGACCTTCGAGCGCGACGGCCATGCCTACAATGCCGGCGCCACCACACTGATCGGACTTGAGCCCCCCCTCCCGCTGGGGAGGCTGGCTTGTCTTCTGGGTGTCAGCCTCCCCGCCCTTCCGGTCGACCCGGCCCTCAAGGTCCACCTCGCCGACCGAAGCGTCAGGATGTGCCGAAATCGGGAGGCCCTTTTGTCCGCATTTTCCATGGCCTTCCCGGAGGACGACGTGGAGGGGCTCTGGCGCCGGGCATTTCGTGTCGCCGACGCCGCATGGAATATGGTCGGTGATCTCCCGCCCTTTCCCCCGCAACGCACCAAGGAGATTGCCCAGGCCGTTCGACTCTCCGCCCGCCTTCTTCGTGAGGGAGGGCGGGACACTCTCCGTCCTGCCAGAAGCGTCTTCTCCCCCCATGTCAGGACAGGGAGCTTTCTTCGATGTCTCGGCCAGCTCCTTCTGATCACCAATCAGGCCCCCTCCCGGGAGGTGTGGTTCCTTTCGGCGGCTCTTGGCCTCTCTTATACGACACTCGACACCCATACGGCCATGGGAGGCATGGGGGCCGTCGTCGAGGCCTTTGCCCGCAAGATCCCGAACGTGCTCAGGGGAAACCCCGTCCGGAAAATTGAGCCACAGGGTTCGGGATACATCCTCCACACCGCAAACGGTGACTACTCGGCGCATACGGTCATCCTGAACCGGGATATCTGGGGGGTGGACAGACTCTTCGGGGCCAGGGAACCCAGAATGGAAACGGACCGCCACCGACTGAAACAGCACGACCGATGGGGCGCCGCCACACTCCACTTCATGGTCGAGGATGTTTTTTCTCCGGAGATGGAGCTTCACCACCAGATCCACCACGACCAGAATCCAGAAACCGGAAGCCACTCCTTTTTCCTCTCCCTCTCCCATCCCGACGACCGCCGTCTCTCCCCCCCGGGATACCGAAGCGTGACGATCTCCACCCACACCGACCTATCACGTTGGGAATCCCTCTCGAGGGAGGCCTACCAGGAGAAAAAGGAGCGCTTCCGGGACTTCATTCTCTCCCAGCTCTTCCGGTCGATCCCGGAGTTTCGTGCCGCAAAAAAAGGGGAGATCCTGGTGGGAACTCCCCGCACCTTTGCCCGCTATACCCGGCGCACCGGAGGAACCGTGGGAGGAATCCCGCTCCGAATGCGGAACTTTCCTTTCCGGTATCCTTCCTTTCGAACGCCTCTCAAAAATGTCTATCTGGTAGGGGATACTGTCTTTCCGGGACAAGGATGGCCCGGGGTGGCGGTGGGAGCCATGGGGCTGGTCCGCCATCTTGAACCGAACCTCTTGGTCTGAACCGTTGCCGGGCGTCGGGAAAAACGTTCGGAAAAGGGCCGGGTTCTGCCAAAAACACAGGAGAAAGGCGTCGGCTTTCCTGGGTAGGAGTGACAAGCGACCACCGCGCGATATTTTCCCGAGAAAACCTTCTTTCCCATTGAGGAAGGAGAATTTCTGGGAGATAGCCTCTTTATTAAGGGGATGTGATCGCGGAAGCGCGCGGCATCAAAAAGAGACCCGCACCTTT
>DGKK01000004.1 GCA_002387725.1 Nitrospirae bacterium UBA4572 | reverse complement strand
TAAAAATTAAGAGTCACATTTCTGACCCCTATTATAGGCATTGGCTTAAAATTCAGTACGGAATAAAATTCTAAGGATATATTGCTTTCCTTTTTAGGGTCCGGGGAAGGACCTTAAAGTGGGTTAGATCGAATAATGAAAGGATAAAATCAAGCCTGGCGAGTCCCTTTTAAGTGAATTTCCTTGGCACAATTTTGCCACAGTGAGATCGGAGAATGATGGTTAATCGTGATTCTTCTATGTTCTTCATCTTGCTTCGAATAATAAATAATCATGATTGACCTCAAGCAAAATCCATGGGTTTTAATACCTTGACACGGTAGAGGTCGGCGGTTTGAGACCGCCCGTGCCTACCATTTCAAAAGGCAGTCCTGTAAAATATCTTAAAACTTCAAGTCCAACTTTTTTGTCATAAATAATCCTCTGAACTCTCACTTCCCATCCATGAACCTGCGCGGAGTTTTCATGATCCGGTGGGCGAGATGACGGGAGTCGGAGTCCCGTGCATCAGGCCCTTCTTTCCAGGAAAAGTCTTGTGAACGCAACCCTCAGACTGACTCCCCGGGGACATCTGGTGTTCGAGGAGGCGTCCGATGCGCCTCCGGTTCCTGACCTTCTTGCGTCGAGGCTGACCAAGGCCTTTTCCCGGGGAGAGGGAGTCGGTCTTGTCGCCCTGGGGGCCGGGGAGCCCACGACGGCGCTTCCTCCGGTTCTGGCCTTTTGGCGCGACTTTTCCGGCCGATACATCACCGCCCTGACAGCCGTTTTCGAGGAGGAGCCCCTCGAGGTTCCCCTCCCCGAAAGGGAAATCCTCGAGCGCCTCTGTGCCGACTGTCCTCCGATGACGGGCGGGGAATATCTGACCCCGGAGATCCTCGAGGCCTTCTGGAATCTCATGGCGGCGGTCGTGAAGGCCGACGTGGCCACCTCCAGAAAAGGTCTTCAGGGGTACCTCGCCTCCATGCACCCGGGGTGGAACCTCGTCGGCCGGGTCCACTTCAACCTTGCTGAAAATCCCAAGGATCCTGAAGCGCCCTTCGCCTTTCTCGCTACCTATACCTCCCGTCTTGGCGCCCATGGCAAGGCCCAGCACCTTCCCCTCTCCCGGGCACTTTCCGAGTATTCCGGGGGGAAGAAGAACGCCCAGCTCCTCTCCCTGCTTCTCCCGGTGCAAAGGGCGGCCGAACGCTGCGGATGGCTGGCGGAGATGGTGGCGGAAGGGGAGGTCTACCACCCCCTCCGCTGGCAGGTGGGCGAAGCGGTCCGATTCCTCAAGGATGTTCCGGTGCTGGAATCCTCAGGCATTGTCGTGCGCCTGCCGAAGAGATGGACGACCGGCCGGCCCTCCCGTCCCCGGGTCTCCGCAACGGTGGGACAGAAAAACCCCTCGGTTCTCGGCATGGACGCCCTTCTGGACTTTTCCATGGCGGTCACCCTCGACGGAGAGCCTCTCACCCCCGAGGAGGTTCAGGCTCTCCTGGCCAGCGAAGAGGGTTTGCAGTGGATCCGGGGACGGTGGGTCGAGGTGGACGCCGCGCGCCTGCAGTCGCTCATCGCCCGCTTCGAGGGGGTGGAAGGATCCTTCGGCGGCGGAGTTCCCTTTGCCCAGGCGGCCCGGCTTCTGGCGGGGGCCTCTCTCGACGACGCCGTTCCTTCGGATCCGGACTGGTCGGAGGTCGTGGCCGGAGACTGGCTTGAGACCGTCCTTTCGGAGCTCCGGAGTCCCGACTCCCTCTCGCGGGCAGATCCCGGAGCAAAACTTGCCGCCACCCTCCGTCCCTACCAGAAGGCCGGGGTGTCCTGGCTCCACGTTCTTGTCAGGATGCGCCTGGGGGCCTGTCTGGCCGACGACATGGGGCTTGGCAAGACGATCCAGGTGCTGGCGCTTCTCCTGACTCTCGAGAGGGCTCGCCCGAGCCTTCTGGTGGCTCCTGCCTCCCTTTTGGCCAACTGGCAGCAGGAGGCCCGTCGCTTCGCCCCGTCCCNNCGACCTGGTCATCACGAGCTACGGGACGCTCATGCGCCTTCCCGACCTTCAGGCGGTCTCCTGGCATCTTGTGGTGGCCGACGAGGCGCAGGCCCTCAAGAACCCCGACGCGAAGCAGACCAAGGCCGTCAAGTCCCTCAAGGCCGAGGCCCGCATCGCCCTCACCGGAACGCCCGTCGAAAATCGCCTCTCCGACCTCTGGTCTCTCTTCGACTTTACCCATCCGGGCCTTCTGGGCTCCCGGAAGGCCTTCACCGAGGCGACGAAGAAGATGACCCACTACGGTCCCCTTCGCACCCTGGTGGCTCCGTACATTCTTCGGCGTCTCAAGACGGACCGGTCCATCCTCTCGGATCTTCCCGACAAGACCGAGATTCTCGCCTGGTGCGGCCTGAGCCGGACCCAGGCGCTTCTCTACCAGAAGGCGGTGAAGGAGCTCGAGGAGACGCTTTCGGAGGCGGAGGGGATCGGGCGCAAGGGAAAGGTTCTGGCCTTCCTGATGCGATTCAAGCAGATCTGCAACCATCCCTCCCAGTGGCGGGGGGACGGCGAGTGGGCTCCGGAGGAGAGCGGGAAATTCCAAAGGCTCGGCGAGATCGCCGAGACGATCTCGGCCCGGCAGGAAAAGATGCTCGTCTTTACCCAGTTCCAGGAGACCACGGGCCCCCTGGCGGCCTTTTTGGGGGGGATCTTCGGCCGGGAGGGGCTCGTCCTGCACGGAGGGACCCCCGTGGGGAAGCGGCGGGAGCTGGTCCGACGATTCCAGGAAGACGAGCTCGTCCCCTTTTTCGTCCTCTCCCTCAAGGCCGGCGGCACGGGGCTGAACCTCACCGCCGCCTCCCATGTGGTCCACTTCGACCGCTGGTGGAACCCGGCGGTGGAGAACCAGGCCACCGACCGGGCCTGGAGGATCGGCCAGCACCGGAATGTCCTGGTGCACAAGTTCATCTGCCGGGGGACGGTCGAGGAGCGGATCGATGCGCTCATCCGCTCGAAGAGCGAACTGGTGCGGGACCTTCTCGAAGGCGGGGGAGAGGTCAACCTCACCGAGCTTTCCGACGAGGAGCTCCTGGGCCTCGTGACGCTCGACATTCATTCCCTAGGAGAATAGACCATGAGCTATGACGGCTTCAGACCCTATGTTCCGGTGGCCCAACGCCGCGAGAAGGCCCTCAAGGAGGCCCGGAAGGCCCAGAAGGCCGGCACGGTCCTGAGCCCCGTCCACGTGGAGGGACGTAAGATCGCCAAAACCGTCTGGGGGCAGGCGTGGTGCGACAATCTGGAGTCCTACAGCGACTATGCAAATCGCCTCCCCCGGGGACGGAGCTATGTCAAAAACGGGGCGATCATCGATCTCGCCATCGAACCGGGCAAGGTGCGGGCACAGGTGATGGGGTCCTCCCTCTACCGGATCGAAATCACCGTCGCTCCGGCGGCGAAGGAGCGGTGGAGCCAGCTCGTCGCGGGGGTCACCGGCTCCATCGCTTCGCTCGTCGAGCTCCTGCAGGGGAAGTTTTCGAAAGGGGTCATGGAGAAAATTTGCCACCCCGACTCGGGGCTCTTCCCCTCTCCTCAGGAGATCGCGCTCTCCTGCTCCTGTCCCGACTGGGCCTCGATGTGCAAGCATGTGGCCGCCGCCCTCTACGGGGTGGGTGCCCGTCTTGACGCCTCCCCCGAGCTTCTCTTTACCCTCCGGAATGTCTCTCCCTCCGAGCTGATCGCCGAGGCCGCCAAGGTTCCGTCGGGGGCGACAAAGTCTCCGGTCCGGGGCCGGGCCCTGGAGACGGAGGGGCTCGACGATCTCTTCGGGATCGACCTGGAAAAGGAGGGAGGGGAGGAGCCGGGCGTCCCCCGCCCCAAGGCCGGGCGTCCCGCCAGGGAGGCACGCCCAGGGACCCCCAAAAAGAAAGTCCTTCCCCAAAAATCCGAAGAGAAACCCTCTTTGTCCGGGGAAAGACGGAAGAGGGCGAAAAAAGCCTCCGCCGGGACAAAGGCGGCCCCTCCGGCCGAGAAGAAATCTCCGGCGGCTGTGAATGTCAATGAAAAAGTA
>DGKK01000009.1:7405-7613 GCA_002387725.1 Nitrospirae bacterium UBA4572 | reverse complement strand
GGGGCCCCCGTCGGTCCTCCGGTACCTGCCAGGGCCGTTCCCGCGAGACTGGCAAGGAGGGTCCCACAAAATGCGAGTGTCCCGACAAGAAATTTTTTCTTTTCCGTTGTCAGGGAATGTTTGTTCATCCATCTGACCCCGATTTGTCGGCCGGATTCAGTCCGGGATGGGTCTCCTCCGAACCGGTCGCCACCCAGAGCCCCGACAG
>DGKK01000009.1:0-7378 GCA_002387725.1 Nitrospirae bacterium UBA4572 | reverse complement strand
GGTAGGTGCCCAGGGCCCGTCCGCGCCAGGCGGGAGGAGAAATGTCCGCGACCGCGGCCACGAGAGTGGGGTAGAGAAGGGCCATGCCGATCCCCATGACGCAGGCGAAGAATCCCCAGAGAAACACGTTCCGGGACAAGACGATGCCGGCGATCCCGCCGCCCAGGCACCAGAGCCCTCCGACGATGGGCTTCTTTCTCCCGACGATGTCGGAGAGATGCCCCGTTGCCGTCTGGGCGATCCCCCATGTCATGGCATAGAGGCCGGTCAGCCATCCGATTTCGGTGAGGGACAGTCCCCGACTCCGGAAAAAGACGGGAAAAAGTCCCCAGACCAGGGTGTCCGCGATCTTGTTGGCAATGCCCGCTTGGGATAGGGCCCGGAAGGTGGGATGGCGGAAGGAGACCAGGAGAAAGATTTCTTTGGCCCCGGGGTGGTCCGGAACGCCCCGAGGGAATCGCGGCCGGGGGCCGGAAAAGCTCCCCTCTTTGTGTTCGTCGTGCTCCGCCCGAGCCCAGGGAAGCGTCTCCCGGACGAAGAGAACGGCCATAGCCAGGGCGGCCAGGACGACGGTCAGGCCAAAGCCGAAAAGGGCCGGCCGGGGGCCGAACCGGACGGACAGGTAGCCGGTGGCGACTCCCGCTACGCCCATGGCGAGGTATCCGGCGCTTTCGTTCGCGCCGGTCGCCAGTCCCCGCTCCTGGGGCCGGGTGATGTCCAGCTTGCTCGTCACGGTCATGGACCAGGCGAACCCCTGGTTGATCCCCAGGAAGAGATTGGCCGCCACGATCCACCACCAGTTGCGGGCCTCGAGAATGAGGAAGGGGATGGGAAGTCCGGCGAGCCATCCCGCCACCAGGACGTGCTTTCGCCCGAACCGGTCGGCCAGGCTTCCGGCGACAAAGTTCAGCATTCCCTTGACCAGGCCGAAAGAAAGCACGAAGGAGAGAAGAAACAGAAAGGAGCCCTTTGCCACGCCAAACTCCCCCGACAGCGCGGGAAGAACGGTTCGCTCCATTCCGATGACGAGGCCCACGAAAAAGACCTGGAGGATCTGGTGGAGGAACTGGCTCCGGTTGATCCGGATTCCCCGGCGGTAGGGGGGGGCGGATTGCGGAGTCACGCTCCCTCTTTCCGCTCCTGGGAGAAGGGCAGGATCTCCGTCAGGCTCTTTCGTTTTTCGGAGTCGGTCTCCATCTGGTCGAGGATGATCTGGCGAATGAGGTCGCAGACCTCGAGCACTTTGGGACTGGTCACCCGATACCGGCAGGAGGTCCCGGCCTTTTCGCAATAAACCAGGGCGCGGGCCTTCAGCACATTGAGATGCTGGGAGACGTTGGCCTTCGAGAGCCCGGTCAGTTCGGCCAGCTCGCCCGAGCCCCGCTCCCCCCACCCGATGTGGCTGATGATCTCGAGGCGCTTGGGATGCGACAGGGCCGAAAACATTTCGGCGACAAGAATGAAGCGAGCAGTATCCATACGGGGATGTGTCCTCCTTAAAGGGAACCGGATGCCGGTTGGTGTCCAAGATTGATCGCGACAATCCTCTCGAATCCGGCGGGTTTGTCGGGAATGTCGGCCGTCAGGTGGGCGATGAATTTCTTTCGGTCTCCAAGGGTCAGAAAGGGGTTGAATCGCTTCTCGAACCCGATCGTCGAGGAGGGTTTTCCGGAGATCCCGGCGGCGCAGACGCTTCCCGAGGTGTGACCTGGATAGATCTCGACTTCGTCGGGAAGAGCCAAAAGTCTTTTGTGAAGGCTGTCGAAGATCTGCCCCGCCATCGCTTCCGGCGCTCCTCCGAGATCCGGCCGGCCGACCGAACCGACGAAAAGGGTGTCCCCCGTCAGGACGAACCAGGGGGCTTCCCCTCGTCTCAGATCGGAGACCAGAAGACAGAGGCTGTCGGGGGTATGGCCGGGGGTGTGAAGAATCCGGGTCAGGACATTCCCCGTCTGAAGGATTTCGTCATCCTTCAGGGGGCGGAAAGGATATCGCACATGCCTCTGCGCGCTTTCGTGAAGTCCGTAGGAGGCCCCTGTCTTCTCGGCCAGCCTTCGTCCTCCCGAGAGGTGGTCGGCATGGACATGCGTCTCGATGACCCAAGCCAGCCGGACCCCTGCCTTTTCGGCCTCATGCAGGAACCACTCTTCATCCCCTTCCACGACATCCACCGCCACCGCCTGCCCGAGACCGCCGCACCCGTAGAAATAGGAGAGCGTCGCTTCCTTTGTCGAGCGTTGTTTGAAGAACATCTCGAAAACTCCGTTTATTTAGAAGTTAATAAAGTTTGAAATTAATAAAATTTTGATCTAATGTAATCGTGAGTTCGATCTCCTGTCAAGGCAAAAGAGAATGGACCGGTTTTTCAAGAACGGGAACGGGACCTATGGACCCGGAAAGCCGTTTCCGGAAACCGGCAGGCGGTCTGTCGGCAAAGGGAGGATCCGATGAATCACGTCAACGAAAAAGCATTGGGAAAAACCATCGAAATGTTTTCGAAAGAACCGGAGAAAGCGGTCAAGGAATTTTCCGTCGAAGGAGAATGGATCCTGGAGGAGGGAGCTCCCCAGTTCAGAGCCCGGATTCCCACCGAGAAGGGGGAAGCGACCCTCTCGATGGACAACCCGACTCCCATGGGAGGTTCGGGAAGTGCCCCGAATCCTCTCCAGTATTGCCTTTTCGGTCTGGCTTCCTGTTTCGCGTCGACCTACATGATGGTCGCGACGCAGAAAGGGGTGGCCATCGACCGGCTTTCGGTCCGGGTGGAAAACCGGGTGGATATGACTCGTCCGCTGGGGTTGTCGGATAACCCTCTGACCGAAGGGGTCCGGATCCTTCTCCGGGTGACAAGCGAAGCCAAAGAGGCGGTTCTTCGGGAGATCGAAGAACTCTCCCGGAAGTCCTGCCCGGCGGTCTACTGCCTGACCCAGCCAATTCCGCTCACGGTCGAGGTCGATGCGGGGCGATCATAAGCTGTCCCCCTGAAGAATGAAACTTTCAACAAGGAGGTTCCCTTGAATACAGCGGACAAAAGAACTCCCAACGGAGTGGATCTTGAAAAGTTGACCGGGACGGTCGAAGCGGTCAAGGCCTCTCCCCCTCTGGCCCGATTTACCTTTCGGGCCCATAACCGGTGGGTTGGCGGGGCTCATTCAAAAACGACAATCCAGGGGTTTTACGGAACGGGGAAAGAAGATGCTTCCCGAAAGGTTCCTTTTGTTCTGGAAGGCGATGAACCGCCGGTCCTTCTTGGAAACGATGCCGGGCCCAATGCTGTGGAGGTCGTTCTTCACGCATTGGCGTCTTGTCTGGTTGTCGGCTTTGTTTACAATGCCGCGGCCCGCGGAATCGGAATCGATTCTCTGGAGCTCGATCTGGAAGGCGACCTTGACCTGCAGGGATTTCTGGGACTCTCAAAAAGCGTCCGTCCGGGATACGAAGGGATCCGGGTGGTCTGCCGGGTCGGGAGCAAAGCGTCGGATCAAGAGCTTCAGAAGTTATGGGCGGAGGCACAAAACATTTCCCCTGTTCTGGATATCGTCAGAAACCCGGTGCCGGTCTCTTTAGAATTCCAAAAGATCTCCTGAACGGTCCTTTAATGAAGATTTCGTGGCCAAATCGGCAACGAAGGAGGGTAAAATGGAAAAGAACGAACAGAAATCTCCGGAATCCAGCAAAAAACAGGCCGGAGAAGCGGAGGGGGAATCGCCGATGGAGATGGGGATGGGAATGATGAAAAAGATGATGGCCCGCATGGGGCCAGGAGGCGATGGTCCCATGGGTGGCAAGATGGGAGAGGAAGAAGGGCCGGAGGAGGGTCGCCCGTCACCGCCCATGGGGCGGATGATGGAGATGTGTGAGAAGATGCTGTCTTCCATGGACAGAACGACCTCGCTCGCCGCCTTTGCCACACCGGAACTCCAGGAGATGTTCCGGGAATGGATGGAGAGCCTGGAAGCCAAAGCCTTGGGGATCCTGGAAAACCAGCCCGAAACAGATTCGAGATCCCTCGCTTCGGCGCTCGGCGTCGGAGAGGAAAGCGCCATTCATATCGCCGCGCGCCTGGCTCTTGGAAAAAAAGCCGTCCTTCTTCTCCGCGCGTCCGGGACGGTTCCGGAGAAATGAGTTCGCTTCCCCCTTGCTCGAAATGGCGGCAGCAGGAGACTTTCCAAGAAGCTTCCCCATAGTGGACAGGCGCATTCCCCGCTCCGGGAATGGCGAGGAAAACTTGCAAAAAGGAGTGATGTCATGGAAAACACTCTTCAGGGGGCCGTCCCCCATGCCGGAACGGGTTCCACTTGGATCCGTTCCCTGATCGATCCCTCCCTGAGCCATCTTCATCATGGCCCCGGGATCCTTCTGGTCGCCCTCCTGGTCGCGGCCGGAGTTCTCGGGACGGTGGGGTGTCCGTTCACGATTCCGACCTTACTGGGGATCGCGGGCCTGGCGGGAGCCGGCGATGCAGATGCCTCCGCCAAAAAAAAGGGGCGCGTCCTTGGGGTGTCCTTTGCGGCAGGAATGTGGCTGGGCATGATTCTTCTGGGAGCTCTGGCCGGGAGAGAGTTGGCCCTTATCTCCGGTCCGGCCCGGGGAATCTGGAGCCTAGCGATGGCAGCCCTGGCTCTTTTTCTGGGGTTTCTGATCTTAGGGAGACGGGGGAGCGGATTTCCGGTCCTTTCTCAGGGGAATCCCTTACGGACCGCTCTCTCCCGCATCCCCGTGATCCCGGCGGCTTTTCTCGTGGGACTGTTCTACAGTGCGGGGGCGCCCCTCGTCTCCCTCCTGTTCGTGGCTGGCCTCGGGATCGCGAAGATGACTCCGGAGTTCGGGGCCTTGCTGGGCCTTGCCTTCGGACTGGGGAGAAGTCTTCCCTTTCTCCTGGCGGGGGTGGCCTCGGACGCCCTTGCGGGGGCGGGGTGCCGGATCGGGGGGAACCGGTGGCTTCGCGTGACGGGAGGCTCCCTCATGTTTCTCGTATCAGGATACTATCTCTGGCTTTCGAAACCGTATTTGTCATCTCTCCGGGTGTGAAGTTCTGGAGAGCCTGACTGAGGAGGGCAGCCGATGTCCTGGGGCAACGCGATGGGGGCGGGGATGGCATGGATGTGGATTTTTCCCGTGCTGTTCCTCATGGGCTTGGCCCTTTTTTCCGGGGTGTTCTTGAGGGGGATGCGAGGATCTCCGTGCGGCCGGCCCCCGGATGAAGAAACGCGAAGAGCCGATTCAATATCCGAGGAAACGCCGAAGGAGATCCTGGACCGACGTTACGCCCGGGGAGAAATTGCCCGGGAACAATATCTCGAAATGCGGAAGGATCTGGAATGAGGGGATTCTTTGATCCCCAAACTCCGAGGGGCGCCAATCGGCCCATCTATCTCGACTACAATGCCACGACTCCGATGGCCCCGGAGGTCGTATCGGCCATGATGCCCTGGTTGTCAGAGAATTTCGGGAATCCCTCGTCCGATCACCTTTTCGGGAGGGACGCCCGACAGCAGGTGGAGACAGCGCGTGAGGAAGTGGCGGCTCTGATCGGGGCGGAACCGGACGAGATTGTGTTTACGGGAAGCGCGACCGAGGCCAATAATCTGGCTATCCTGGGAATTGCGAAGGCGATGAAGAGTGAAAGAAAAGAGGGACTTCTGGTGACTTCGGCCATCGAGCACCCGTCGGTGCTGGGGCCCTTCGGCTGTCTCGGGGAAAAAGGTTGGAGAAGGCAGATTCTTCCTGTCGACTCCTCCGGCCGGGTCGACCTCGGATCTGCCGAAAGAATCATCGGGCCGGAGACGGTCTTCGTCAGCCTCATGCAGGCCAACAACGAAACCGGAGCGATCCAGCCCGTCCGGGCCATCGCCGATCTTGCCCATGCCCGGGGAGCGTGGGTCCATGTCGATGCCTCCCAGGCGACCGGCAAGGTTCCCGTCGACAGGAAGGCTCTCGGTGCGGATCTTCTGACCCTGGCCGGCCACAAGTTCTATGCCCCGAAGGGGATCGGAGTCCTGGTCATCCGTCGGGGAACCCCCCTTCGGCGAATCATGGCCGGCGGAGGGCAGGAAAGGAACTTGCGGCCCGGCACCGAAAACGTCCCCGCCATCGCGGCACTGGGAACGGCCTCTCGGCTGGCGCGTGAACACCTCGGCAGGGAGCGGGTCCGGATGGAAGAACTCCGCGACAGACTTCACGGGAGGCTGGCGAAGGGCATCCCCGGACTTCTTCTCAACGGCCCTCCCGCCGACCGGCTTCCGAACACCCTCAATCTTTCCTTCCCGAAGGTAAAGGGACGGGATCTTCTGGCCGCCGTTCCCCATATTGCGGCCTCCACGGGAAGCGCCTGTCACGGAGGCAACCAGGAAATCAGCTCCGTGCTTCGGGCCATGGGTCTGGATCCTGAAAGGGCGTGGGGGGCGGTCAGGCTTTCCCTCGGCCGGTTCACCACTCTCCCCGAGGTCGACCGGGCCTCAAACGACCTGATCGCCGCCTGGAAACGCTTGGTCTCCTGATGGATCCCGCCGCCTCCTACGACTCTTGGTACGATTCCCCCCGCGGCCGATGGATCGGAGAAACGGAATACCGTCTGATTTCCCGTCAGCTCCGCCCTCTTCCTGGAGAGATCGTCCTTGATGCGGGATGCGGGACAGGATGGTTCTCCCGCCGCTTCAATCTCGAGGGGATCCACGTTGTAGGTCTCGATAAAAACCTCAACTGGCTTCATTTTGCCGACTCTCACAGTCCCGCCCCCCTTCGTTGGATCGGGGGAGACCTCCGATGCCTTCCTTTTCGCGACCGGACCTTCGACAGGGTCTTTTCGGTCGCCGCCTTGTGTTTCGTCGACGATGAACGGGAGGCCGTCCGTGAAATCGTCCGGGTGACGCGCCGACGTTTTTCCATAGGATGGCTGAACCGGGACAGTCTCCTTTATCGGCAAAAAGGGGTGAAAGGGGGGATCGGATCCTATCGGGGAGCCCGATGGCGCCGTCCGGAAGAGCTTCCAGGGTTATTTGACGGATTGCCGGTGGGCACCCTCGAACTTCGTTCCTGCATCGCGCTGCCAAAAGGAGACGTCTGGGCAAGAATGATGGAGAAAATCTTGGCGGAACACTGGCTCAGGGGCTCTCTCCTTGTCGTCTCCGGGGATAGAGTGTAAGTTCCGGTTTTCCGTCATCAACAGAAATCAAATGGGAGAAAATCAGCCTTGGAGTGAGGGTATCAACGCTTTTGAATCTGATCGAGAAAGATGAGATCTGACCTGAAATCAATCATGAAATTCAGATACCCCTTTTTTCTGAGGAGCCCAAAACTCAGGCAATCGTCAACGGATCGGAGAACCGGACAAGCTCTGCCAGCCGCTCTACCCCCACCGGCTCTTCCCTCATGAGCC
>DGKK01000026.1 GCA_002387725.1 Nitrospirae bacterium UBA4572 | reverse complement strand
CTCCCGACATCACTCTTTCGTGGGGAGGACTCCCCCGAAAGTCTCAAGGGGGTCCTGTCAGCGGGAGTTTTTGCTACTTTGACTTGGGGCGTTCCCCTCGAACTCCCCCGCCCAGGACTCTCTCGGGATGAACCAGCAAGGAGCGAAGGGTGCGGGCCAGTGCCGGGGAAGGATGGAGGGCAAGTGCCGACTGAAAGTTTTTTCTCGAATCGGCCAATTCCCCAATCCGGTAGTGGACGATCCCCAGGTAGGTCAAGATGAGCGGATTCTCCGGGTGACGCTCCTGGGCTTCGTGAAGATAGATGTGGGCCTCCTGATAGTCTCCCCGGTCAATATCGAGCTTGCCCATGAGGGTTCGGAATCCTCCAGGCCAATGATCCCGCGAAACGATCCTCGAAGCGTAGCCATAGGCGGAGCCGATTTTTCCCAAAGCGAGCTCGATCCTTGCGAGATTCAAAAGGATGCGTGGATTTTCTGGACTTTTGACAAGGGCTTGCTGAAGAAGTGCCTCCGCCTTCCTTTTTTTCCCGATTCTTCCCAGAGCAACCGCCAAGTTGTTCATAAGCACCACATCGTCAGGAGAGCGGGCGAGCGCTTCTTGGTCCAGGCGCACGGCCTTCGCCGCGTCTCCGGAGAGGAGGGCTTGATGGGCCTCTGCGGAGAGGACACGGGAAGAGGATGGTCCGGGGGCACCGGCACAGGAGGCCACAAGGAGTCCCGGCAAGAAACACGCACCAGAAATCCTTGCCAGATTCAGGACTTTCACCAGACACCCCTTCCTGCTACGATGTTTTCATTCATGACCCCACCCCGAGGATTGATCATCATGCCCCCCGTCACTGATCCACGCAACACACAACCCTGGGAACCTCTGGCCCAAGGAGCCTACCGTCTACGCATCCTTCTGCTGGCCATTCCCTTTGTCCTTGCCATGGTGGAAAACGCCCGCCATCCCTTCCCGTTGTGGTCCTTTTTCCATGAACTTTGGGGACACGGGGCTCCCATCCTTCCCCTTGAACGAAGGCTACTCATGCTCCCGCCACTGTGTCTCTATGCCGGAGGACTTTTTCTCCGCCTCTCGGCTTCATCCATTCTTGGAACACAATCCGTCTGGAGCCGGACGCCGGAAGCCAGGGAACTTCATATCGAGGGGCTCTATGGAATCGTCCGCCACCCCATCTATCTCGGGTCGGCCGGAATGATTCTCGCCCTTTCTCTCGTCTCTTCACCTCAAGGAGCCCTGCTTCTTCTGGGGATCGACATTCCCCTCCTTCTCTGGTTTTCCCTGATCGAAGAGAGAGAGATCATGGCTCTCCACCCTGAGTATGGGGACTATCGCCAACGGGTGCCCGGACTTCTTCCCCGCCTCCCCATTCCCCCCGGAACCCTTATGGTCTTATGGAAGGCTCTGTGCCAAAATCATGGACAGGCCCTCCGATCTGAAGCCCTTAACGTGGCACTTCTGGGTGGATTCATCGCCTTTTGGGCCACACCGAACCTATACTTTTTCTGGGGAGGGGCGATTTTCGGCCTTCTGGGGGCATTTTCAGCTCCCGCCTGGTGGAGATCCTCCGGAGGAAAAGATCCATGAAACGTTTCGTCACCTTCACATCGGATTTCGGAACAAGAGACTCCTATGTGGCCAGCGTCAAACTCAGGATTCTGTCCGAAGCCCCCCATTGTGAGGTGATCGATGTCACCCATGAGATTCCGTTCTTTTCACCGGCCCTGGCCCTCCCTCCCCTGGTCGACATCATGAGAATCTCTCCACCGGGAACCATTCATCTCTGTGTGGTGGACCCGGGAGTGGGGAGCACCCGACGGCCCCTGGCCGGAGAAGGACAGAACGCTTTCTTCATTCTTCCCGACAACGGATTGCCGTTACTTTTGACCGAGTGGGTGGAAGGTCTGGTCTTCTACCATATGAACTCTCCCGAGATTTTTGGGGGAGAGGCCACCGCAACCTTTCAGGGGAGAGATCTGTTTGCCCCGGCCGTCGTCGCCCTAGCCGCAGGAAAGATGACGCCAAAGGATATGGGCCCCCGGGTTGCGACGGATTCCCTAACCTCCTGGGCCGATCCACCCGAGTCCTCCGACGGTCGCCTTCTGGCCTGGAACGTCGACCATTTCGGCAACATTCTTCTCGACTACTATGCCCTTCTCCTCCCGGAAAAGGTGGACATGTCACATGCCGGAACTGCGATTCCCTATGTCAGGAGATATCAGGAGGTCCCGAAAGGATCGCTGGGCTGTCTTGTCAATAGCTCGGGATGGTTGGAAATCTTCTGTCGGGAAGGAAATGCCTCGAAAAAAACCGGGATGGGAATCGGCCACCTCATCGCGGCAAGGATCGAGGGAGGATCCGGTCGACGGCTGCTGTCGAAGGGACTGAAAAGACCATCCTGAATCAGTGGTCTTTTCGCAGCTTGTAAGGAAAATTGTCGTAGTAATAGTCGGGCGGAAGATTCTGCAGAAGATCCGGAATCTGGTCTCCGTCGATCGCCTCCCATGGTCCCTTGAGATCTTCCGAGCGGTACCAGTGATCCTGATAGTACTGATAATAGACACCATCCCGCATATACAGAGGGCGGCTCGAAGTCAGGAAGATGTAGAGATTGGTCCGGGGAAGAAGAACCGGAGTGGACTTTCCCTCAAATCGGATAGGAGTCGGCTGGTCATCCACGGAAATCGCCGATCCGGAGCCATTATCCGATGTGCATCCGGTCGTCGCCAGCAACGATCCTGCAAGGGCAAGAACAAGGGCCGATCCCTTGACTCCCGTCTTCAACCCGCCTAAAATTTTTCTCGTGTCCACACATCCTCCTTCCTATCTGAAGCCTGTCCTTCTCATCATTGCCCTGCTGATTCTTCTCGGGGCCGGGCTTTATATTGCCTCCAGCGAGCTACCCGCCTTCAAGCCCTTGGGACCCTGAGATCCCTTCTTCTGTTTGCTGTCCCGCTTTTGGCGACAACTGAGACAAATGCCTTCAATATCGAATCGGTGAACCGTCTCCGCATATCCTTCCCGACGAACCCTCTCGTCAATGTCAGGGACAATCGGACAGAAATCGATGTGACGAACCTCTCCGCAGACGCGACAGATGAGATGGTGATGGTGTCCTGCCATCCCCACAATATACCCATCCTCTCCCTCTTCCCGATGCATCCGCTCGAGGACGCCGAGCCGGACAAAGAGGTCAATCGTCCGGAAAAGGGTCGCCCGTCCCAGGTCAGGATGTCGGTCCTCCATCCTTTTTTGCAGATCCGCCACCGAAAAGATGCCGGGAAAGTGGATGAGCTCCTCCACAATGGCCGAACGCTGAGGGGTCAATCGAACCCCATGATGGGCGATCGTTCGTCGCATCTCTTCAACCGTATACACGAATCTCCTCCTGCGCCTCCTATATGATAACGGGTCTTTGTCTCACTGATCGACGAGGAGAAACGAGAAAACCTTGAGCGGGCTCTGAGGATCGAGAAGCTTCTGGATAAAGTCTCCGAGAAAGGTAAATTCATTGACGACCTTTGAGGTGCCGGGAGCCACCGAAAGTATCAGGAGCGGATCGGTACATCCGTTGACGTAATTTCCTATCCCGATTCCCTTCTGGCTATCTACGGCCACCGGAGAGAGTGTCCGCAAGAAGCGGTCGAGATCCGGGTGAAAGTAAAACCGGCGATCAATCCGGTTGTTCCAGTCCGTTCCCTTCACTTCCACCGACTGCACATATCCGTTTTCCCGTCCAATGAACCGAACGATGACATCGCGGTAGCGTGAGGGAAGCTTCACAACCCGGTTATGCTCGCAATGAATCACATAAGGATGGTCGGCATCGAGGCGGATCGTGTAAGGCAGCTCGTAGGGAAGTGCCTTCCGGTTGTAAAACGGATTGATCGCCCGCACGATGATCCCGTTGGGGCTGGCATCCGGAGTGAGACCCGCCGCGTGAAGGGTGGGATGAGGATGATTGAAGGTGCATCCCCCCAGAATTCCGGCGAAAAGAAATGCCCGGGAAATCGCACCGACAATGGTCGTCCGGCGAACCCGTTGATCATGTTCCATGAGTCTCCTCCTCTCGGTGCAGTCTCGAAGAATTCCCCGGGGTCCATCGAGCAGAGAGCCCCTCCACCCTGGCATAGACAACGGGAACAAGAAATAACGTGAACACCATCGATGACAACAGGCCTCCGATAACGACGAGGGCCATTGATTCCCTGATCCGTCCTCCGGCTCCAAGCCCCGCGGCCATGGGCATCATTCCGAAGACCATGGCAAAGGTCGTCATGGAAATGGGACGTAGACGCGTCCGCGCCGAAATGATGGCCGCCTCTTTCGGGCCCCTTCCAAGACGCCGCTCGCGATTCGCGCAGTCCACTAGAAGAATAGCATTCTTTGTCACCAATCCAAACAGAATGATGAGTCCAATGGCCCCCATCATATTGACTGAGATGCCGGAAATCCAGAGAGCCACGACGGAGCCGATCACCCCAAAGGGAATGGACACCATGATCACCAGGGGAAGAAGCATGCTCCCGAAAAGGAGAGAGAGGATCAGGAAAACCCCGCCAATTGAAACAAGAATGGCCACCAGGATTTGCCCCTTGGCATCCCGGAGTACATCGGCATTGCCAGCATACCGGAGGTGGTAGGACGGCGGGAGAGCCGACCTTGCCCATCCATTGACCCTGTCCATGGTCTCCCCCAGGGAGAGCGGAGGAAGAATTTCTGCGGACACAGTCACAGAAGGGCTTTGATCGTCCCGGTTCTGACGCTCCCCCGAGGACTCGGTCCCAATGGTTGACAGCGAAGACAGGGGGAGGGATCTCCCGGGGGCCACAAAAAAGGGCAGCTGACCAAGCCCTGCAACGGAGTCCAGCGCCGACGGGACAAGTCCCACCCGCAGGGGAATCTCTCCGGAGGAAGTCTCGATATTTCCTGCGGGCTTGCCGTTACTGAGGTCAGAGAGCCATCCCGCCAGACGTCCCGGGGTCAGACCGAATCGAGACATGGCCTCCGGCGTGGGGTGGAGGACCAAACGTTCCTCTGCCCCGCCCGACGAACTTCGGGCGTCCCGAATGCCGGCCTGGGAGGAGAGGAATGCCGCAAGGTCCTGGCCCAGCCTGTCGAGACGGACGGAATCGGGTCCAAGAAGAAAGCACTGGAAGGCGGGAGTCTCGCCTGTTCCACCCAGGGGACCGGGACGGCTCACCGTCCCCGTAATGTCGGAAAATCCGGCAAGGACCTTTCGTGCCTGATCCATCATCTGGGTGTCGGTCATTTTCCGGCGCGATGGGTCCACAAGGGAGACATAAAGGAACCCTTCGGACGGAAGGGCTCCCTGCCGTCCTCCCGCCTGAGAGAGAACGGACTTCACCGCCGGAAGCTTTCGGAGACTGTCGGCGAGAACCTCGAGGCGGAGATCGGTTTTCTCAAGGCTCGGAGATCCCTTGACCCGAACATGAACAAGAAAGACCCCGCGGTCCTCTTCAGGAATGAGGTTGGAGGGGAGATGCGTGGCAAGAAGAAGTGCTGCGCCCAGAAGGAGGAGGGAAAAAAGGGTGAGAAGAATCGGGCGCTCCATGGCCACCATCAGCCCCCGTTCATACCAGTCCCCAAGGGCAACTCCCAGCCGTCCCATCGCAGGGAAGAGCCGGGAGGAGCTTTCCAGTCCCGGCACAGCTCCTCGCCCGGCCAGGACCGGCGTGACCGTCAGGGAGACGATCAGAGAAGCGATGACGGCTAGGGAAACGGTCCAGCCGAACTCCCGGAAGAATTCTCCCAGCACCCCATGCATCATGGCCATGGGGGCAAAGACCGCCACAATGGAAAAGGTGGTGGCCACAACGGCCCTGGCAATCTCTCCGACGCCGTTTCTCGCGGCTTCGCCCAGGGATTCTTCCATGGCCCGATGGCGATTGATGCTTTCCACCACAACAATGGCATCATCGATGAGAATCCCCACCACCAGGGAAAGGGCCAGCATCGTCAGGGTGTTCAGCGTAAAGCCAAATAGGTGCAGTGCGGGGAAAACCGCCAGGATCGAGGCGGGGATGGTNNGGATGGCTACCGCCGCAACCACCGTCTCCCGGACATTCCCGAGAAAAAAAAGAATGGACAAGACGGCAAGACATCCGCCCAGCGTCAGAGTTTCCAGAAGTTCCCTGTTGTTTTTCCCGATTTCGACAGAGCGATCCATGAGAACGGTAAACCGAGGCGCCGGAGATGAATCCCCCTTGGAGGGAGCAAGTGTGGCAAGGCGCGCCCGTATGCCCGAGGAAAGGGTCACAAGATTGGCTCCCGACCGGGCAAAGACCTTCAGCGCCACGGCGGGTTGCCCGTCAAATCGAAACAGGATTCCCTTCTTTCGGGAGCTCTTCGACAGGGCACCCAGCGAGGAGAGCAGGACGGTTTTTCCCGAAGGAAGCGGAACCTGGAGCCGGGAGAGATCGGACTCCTTAAGGGGCTCTCCCAGAACGCTCAAGGCCGTTTCGTGTCCGTCTGACGACACGGCTCCCGCGGGATACTCCCGGGACCTGTCCCGGAGCCAATCCGCAAGAGCCGTGAGGGAGCCTCCTTCCGACTTCAGTGACTGAGGAGAGAGGGTCAGGTGCATTTCCAATGGGGGAGGAAGCAGGAGCTCCACCCTCTCCACCCCTTTTATCCTGGAGAGGCCGGGAACCACAGTATCTCTCACAAAGCGTCTCAAAGAGGCGTCCGCTGCGCCCCCTTCCCCGGAGGACGCCTCCGGAAAGAGGATCCATAGCAGAGGCTGTCGCGTGGGGTTGACTCTCTTCACTCGGACGGAGCGAACAGACGACGGGAAACGGGCACGGGCGTCCTCGACCACCCTCTTCACCCGCGACCTCGTATCCGATTCAAGTTCGCTGTCCCTGAAAACAGCCGTCAGGATAGCAGCCCCCGGGACCACCGTTGAGTGAACATGCAGAATTCCCGAAAGGGAAGAAATTTTCTCTTCAAGGGGGCGGACAATGTCTCGCGTGATCCCTTCGGGTGAGTCTCCCGGATCGATGACCGTAACGCTGACGAGCGGAAATCTGACGCGGGGGAAGAGGTCGACTCCCATCTTCAGATAGGAGAGTATTCCGATCGTGATCACCCCCAAAAGCAAAAGCAGTGTCGGCAGGGGATGGCAGAGGGCAAGGTTTGTGAGAGAAAAAGACTTTTTCTTGTCGGGCAATCAGGGTCCCCAAAAGTTTGAAAGAGCGGCATACGAGCCAAACAGTGATGTCTGCGACCCAATTTTGTCGGATAAGAAATGATTGAGACTACCTGAATTCCGCGGGAGATGACAAGGGGCCACCTGCCGTCCTATGATAAAACAATCAGGTAAGACCGACTCTCCCTTCTGCAATGGTTGACCACTGAAGTTTTCCAATCTGGAGAGACCATGGAAACACTCTTTCCCCCACAGATCCCCGCGTCGGAACGCCGTGCCCGCCGGGCCAGTCGCCCCCTCTTTCCCATGATCCTTTTTCTTTTGGCCATAGGCTCCTTGACGACACTCTCCGGGTGCGACTGGTTTCTCTCCTTCCCGAAGGAGGGAACCCGGGCGCCGATCAGCCATAACCCGGTCCTGGCGGTGGGGGAAAGATTCGGCGACATCTGCACGATGAATGTGCCTGACCATCTCCACAGGGAAAGCTTCTCCCATGCCATCTACCACCACCGCCCCATTCTCGTCTTCTTCGGAGCTCCGATTCACTGCACTCCCTGCGTTCATGAAGACCGGATCGTGCAGGGGCTTCAGGGAACCTACCACCAGGACATGGCCTTCATCCACATCGACGACTACGAAGACTCCGAGCAGGCCACTGTCCGGCAATGGCGCGTTCATGGAGAGCCTTGGGTCGCCGTCATTGATGGGGAAGGGGTCATCCGCCATGTCATTCCCGGCGATGCCAACTACTACTCCCTCAACAAAATGGTCAAGGAAGTCCTCCACTAACATCCCCGGCTTGGCCCGCCGGTCTCACTCGGGGCCGGAGACTCTCTTCTCCAGCCAGTGAAGGGCATCCTCCGGAGTCTTCAGCTCTCCAGTCCTCTGACGGAAGCGAATCTCCGCCAGAATCGGTCGTCTCTCTTCTGGCGAGATCGCAGGATAGCCCAGAAGGACCTTTCCGCTGACCAGGGGGGGGAGACGGCGGCCGTCAAAAAGATAGTCCTTCCAGAGGGGAATCTCTTCCTCCCCGCATCGAAGAAGACTGTCAAGAAGCTTTCCCCTGTCCATCCGGTCCGCCAACCCCCACAGGTGTCCCCCATCTCCTCCGGACTCCTTGAGCAGACCGGCATAGGATTGCCCCCCCGGCCAGCTCGATGGCCGGAAAAGGGTCTCCGCGAGCCCCTCTCTGAACCGGGCTCCGATCCCCCACGCCAAGGCGACCTGCTCGAAGATCCTGCGCCGGAGTCCCGCCAGAAGGGCCAGGTAAAACATCTCCCGGCTTGCCCCCACCAGATAGGGATCCTTCTTTGCGCCCACCTCGAGGCTGTCCCTCAAGGAGAACCATCGCCCCAGACGACGTTTCCGCTGAAAAGAAAGACGGGCGAGAGCTCCTCCGGTCAGGGAGGCGAAGGCGTTCGAGGAAAAGAGGAGCGAAATGGCGGCCAGAGGATCTTTCTCCCTTTGCAGGCGCTCCATTTCGCCCGAGACTCTCGCCCCCCCGACCTCATGCCAAAGGGACGGGTCTTTTACGGCCGTTCTCAGGGCGAGGAGAAGTTCGTAAGAGGATGTGAGCCGGAGGCGGCTGGCCAACCGGGCCCATCGAAAAATACGGGTGGGATCCTCCGAGAAGGCCTCCGGGCGAATGAGAGAGACCATCCGAAGGGCGAGATCACGCTCTCCGCCAAAAGGGTCCAAAAGGCGACGAAATCCTTTTCGCGTCGGATCCCATTCGAGATAAAGGGCATTCATGGGAAAATCCCGTCTTCGGGAATCCTCAGGGAAGCTCCCGGGACGGGTGCGCGGCAGGACTCCCGGACGAGGGTAGGACTCGCTCCGGAATCCTGCAAGATCGATCCGAAGGATCTCCCCTTCGTCCAGGACATCCACCCGGGCCGTAAGAAAATCCCTCTCCACATGGGGAGTTCCCACGATCAAACCGGACAAGGCCCGAAAGACCGTCTCTACCCAAGGGAAAAATCCCCGATCGGCCACAAGGTCGATCTCTTTTTCCTCCTCGGAGGGAGCCCTTCCTTCAAGGGAAGCCAGAATCCGGTCCCGGCTCCACCCCCCCACGGCATAGAAGCGCCCCCCTTCCGGAGGAGGTATCCGCTCAAGAATCTTCTGCCAACGTGGTCCTGCAACGACATTGACGGGCCGTCCCCCGTTCATCGCGACTCCTCACCCCGTCACCGGGCCGGTTATGCTAACATAGGGCCAAAATGTCTTCCGGACTCCCCCCCGGAGAGCTCTCACGACGACCGATTCAGGAAGGATCCCATGCCCACTCTCCCCGACACAGTCGCCATCGGAGATCTGATACGAAAGAGACGTTACTCGGAAGCCCTCGACCTTCTCGATCGGACAGCTCCGGAACGAGACAGGGACAGCGCCGTCGAGACCCTGAGAGGAATGGCACTGGAAGGACAGGGGCTTCTGTCACAGGCCGAAGAGTGCTACTGGAAGGCCGTCGCGATCGAAAAGAATCGAAGTGCCCTTCCCTTTCTCCTCCTTGGCCTCCTCAAGGATCGGACCGATGAGCGAAAGAAGGCCCTCTGGGTCCTCGAAGAAGGCCTCCGGCTCTTCCCTGACGACCCGGATCTTCTAAGGGAAGCGGGCATCCTCAACGGCCTTGAGGGACGCTGGCCGCTGGCCCTTCCCATGATCCTTGAAGCCCATCGCCGGATTCCCTCCTCCCCAGAAAACATCCTGGCCATGGCCTCCACCGTCGACACACTCGAGCTCATCGACCTCTTTGCCCCCATGGCGAGGAATCTCGAAAATCTTCTGGAGGCGAACCCCGAGAACCCCGACATTCAGGACTGGTACGGACGTAGCCTCGAGCGGATCGAGAAGTCATCCCAAGCCCTCAAGTTCTTTCGAAAACTTCTCCGAAAATCTCCTCGGAACATCCGGCTTCTCAGACATGTCGCCCGACTTGCGGCGAACGTCAACGAGTTTGGCCGGGCCCTGGATACCTATCGGCTGCTTCTTGAGGAGGAAGGCGAAACGGCCGAACTTTGCCTTCTCATGGCCGAAACACACAAGATGGCGGGCAAGCCGCTCGCCGCCCTTCCCTTTGTCCGTCGGGCCCTGGCCCTGGCCCCTGAAAGCCGGGAGGCACAACTTCTTCTGGGGCTCCTCCAGGTCGACATCGGAGACCCGGAAAAGGCCGAAGAGGCCCTTGCCGGGATCGACTCGGCCCCGGGCCACTACCAGCTGGGCGATCTCTGGCTCAGAAAGAAGCGTCCCGAGAAGGCTGCCGTCGCACTTCTCCGCGGCTTCGTCATCCGCCCTGACCCGTACTACATCCCCGAGCTTCTCAAACTCCTCGCCCGATTTGAGGATACCTTCACCTTTCTCGAGACGTTGGCCTTGACCCGGATCCTCTTCCCCGACACCCCGATTCCCGGACGAATTCTTCGACAGGTCGCCGAGCGGATCGAGAGCGAGAAGCCTCCCTCCGACGATGCCCACCGTCTGGCCACATTGGGGCTGGCCCGGGCCTTCCTTCCCCGAGAGGACCGGAATGAGGCCTATGCCCTTCTGGAGCAGGCGGTGACGGTCGACCCCCTGAGCGAGGTTCCCTACTGGGTGCTGGCCATGATCGACGAGGACCGCAAAGACTATCGTGGAGCCCTCCGATGGTATGACAGGATCCTTTCAGCCTCGCGCGAGCCTGTCACGCTTCTTCACAGGATCGCGGAGAACCGGCACAACATCGACCCCTCGGCGGACATTCTGCCCCTGGCCGAACGGTTTTCAGCGATGTACGGACCACGGCCCGGCTTTTACAGGGTTCTCTTCGAGGTGGCCAACCGCTCCTCCGACAAGGCGATGGCCCGGGCGATCCTCGAATCAGGAATGAAGGCGCATCCCCGGGATCCCTCCCTCTTTTTTCTCTACCGCACGCTGGATCCCGATCGCTGGCGGCGCCTCATGGCCTAATTTGCCCGGAGGGGCTCCCCCCCTCCGGCAAGGTCCATGACGACCCCCTCCCGAAGACCGTAGGCGGAGACGACCAGATCCGACTGCCGGAGAAAGTCCAGAAGGGAGAGGAGAATCAGCGTTCCGGCAAGAATGATGTCCTCCCTTCCCCGCTCAAGGCCGGGAAAGGACAACCTCTCCCGGGCCGGCACAGCCTTCAGCCGTTTGAAAAGCCCCTCAATCTCCTTCCCGGACAGGGTCTGGCCATGGACCTTCATCGGGTCGTACCGGGCCATTTCCCGGATCAGCGCCAGAATCGTGGTGACGGATCCCGCCGTTCCCACCAGCCGGGCCCCGGAGGCGAGGTAAGGAGCGATCATCCCCACCGGGTCTCGAAAGCGTTCCTCAAGGTACCGCCGCACCTGAGAAAACTCGGCCTCCGATGGAGGATCATTCCGAAACCAACCCTCCGTCAAGGTCACCACACCCACCTCAACGGAAAAGGCCTTCCAGAAATCCACGGGGGTCTCGCCCACGATCAGCTCGCTGGAGCCACCCCCGATATCCACCACCAGAAAGGGGCCCCGGACCATCGAAAGGCCAAAAAGCGCCCCCCGGTAGGTCAACGCAGCCTCCTCCTCGCCAGAGATGACCCGGACCCGAACCCCGGCTTCCCGAAAGAAGCGCTCAAGAACCTCCTCCCGGTTACTGGCCTGCCGCAGTGCCGAGGTTCCGATGTAGGAGACCGCATCGGGGGAGTAGGAACGAATTCTCTCCGCGAACTCGCTCAACACCGCCACTGTCCGGTCAACGGCCGTCCGGGCAATCGTCCGGGTAGCGGCAATCCCCTCTCCGAGACGGGTAATGCGGCCATCCTGGTACAATACTGTCTCGATTCCCCTGCCCGTCGCCTCCGCCACCATAAGCCGGACCGAGTTGGTTCCAATGTCGACGACGGCAACCCTTTGCGTTGACTTCACACCTCCCCCTTCCCGCCAAGACTCCTTTTTTCCTCTCCCCGGGCCTTGGATTCGGCCAGACGCCGCTCCTCCTCAAGGCGCCAGATTTCGTTGCGCAAAAGATCAAGCAAGACCAGGTCCCCCTCGTCGAGCGGTTCCGGCTGGAGACGGGCATAGAGGAACTCTCCCAAATCCCGGTAGGCCTTCTCGATCTCGAGGTCGAGAAGGCGCATTCTGATTCCTCCCCGAAGGCGGTGGTCGAGGCGAAAGAAGTCGGCTCCGGAGCGAAGAAGGGCGAGACTCGCCCGCCGGAACCCGCGCGCGAGCCCTCGGGAATATCGTCGACTCTTGCGTCCCTTTATCGGATCGAGAGCCATACGTCCACCTCCCGGTAGCGAAGCCGCAGAAACTCCTCGAGGCCCGACTGCTCCCACGCCGCCTCCATCCGCCCTGCCGCCCCCTCGACATAGGAGGCGGCGAGCTGGCGCGCACGAAAGAGCACCTCCGCATCCCTGACAAGGTCGGCCACCACAAACATCGGCAGCCCCGACTGGCGCACCCCCATGAACTCTCCCGGCCCCCTCATCCGCAGATCCTCTTCCGCCACATGAAACCCGTCGGAATACTCCTCAAGGATCCTGAGCCGCCTTCTCCCGTCGTCGCCCATCCCCTCGCCCGGAACCAGATAAAAGGTCCCGGGAAGGCCGCCACGACCGATGCGTCCCCGAAGCTGGTGCAGCTGGGCCAGGCCGAAACGTTCTGCATTCTCGACAACCATGACGGACGCCCGGGGAATGTCGACCCCCACTTCAATGACCGTCGTGGCGACGAGAATGGAGATCTCCCCCGTTCGAAAGGCTTCCATGACCGATTCCTTCTCCTCTCCCGCCATACGTCCGGTCAACAGCCCCACCCGGACATGAGGAAAGATCGAGGAAAGATAGCCATGGACATCCTGGGCATTTTTGGCATCGACCTTCTCCGACTCCTCCACCAGGGGCAAGACCACAAAGACCTGCTCGGAGCGGGCCAGCACCGGAGCCACTTTCTTCTTCCAGAAGCTCTCGTCGGCCTTGGGGACGATACGTGTCTCCACGGGCTGGCGGCCCGGAGGGAGCTCGTCGAGAAGGGAGATCTCAAGATCGCCGTAATAGGAGAGTGCCAGCGAACGGGGAATGGGCGTGGCCGTCATCACAAGAATATCCGGATTGGGGCCTTTTGACCACAGGGCCTTGCGCTGCGCCACGCCAAACTTGTGCTGTTCATCGATCACCACAAGCCCCAGCTTCTCAAAGACGACACCCTCTTCAATGATGGCATGGGTTCCAACGATAACCCTGTGGCGCCCCTCCGCAATGCCGGAAAGAAGACGACGCCGATCAAGCCCCTTGACCGAATGGGAGAGAAGGACAGGCGGCTCTTCCTTGAGAAGAGCCGCGAGCGTCCGGCAGTGCTGCTGGGCCAGGATCTCCGTCGGAGCGAGAAAGGCCGTCTGACAGCCTGCCCGAAGGGCCTGAAGCATGGCAAAGGCCGCCACCAGGGTCTTGCCCGAGCCGACATCTCCGAGAAGAAAGCGATTCATCGGATGGGGTTGGGCGAAGTCCCTGGCAATCTCCCGGCAGGCTCGCTGCTGGGCCCCCGTCAGGGGAAAAGGGGCCTGCCGCTCAAACGCAGCGACAGGATCATGACCTTCCTCCGCAGGAACCCACATGCGGCCAGAATGATGAACCCCCTGCCGCCGGAGCATCATGAGATACTCGAGCAGGAAGAACTCTTCGAAGACAATCCGGTCGCGGGGCGGATAGCCCGGAAGGAGAAGCTCCTCCATCGGGCGTTCGGTCTCCCGGGGGAAATGCATCTCCACGATGGCCGGAAACCAGCCCATCAGATGGGCCTCCCGGCAAACGGATTCGGGGAGGGGGTCAAAGGCCTCCCCCCAAAGGGCGCGCAGGACATCCCCCACAATGCGGCGAAAGACTCCGGTGGAGAGGCCGGCCTCTTCCCGGTAGACCGGAACGATCCGACCGATATGATAGGAGCGCCTGAGCCCCTGCTCGGGATCGATGGGCTCGACCACCGGAGAGCGGAGGACCAGTCCTCGGGAGTATGAGGAATACTCCACCTTCCCGAAAAAAAAGGCCTGGGAGCCCTCCGGCAGGTGTTTGAGAAGATATTCCTGGCCAAACCAGACGACGGGGATCTCTCCCGAGCGATCGTAGACAGTCGCCTCGATAATCGGCGCCTTGATCTTGGGAACGATCTTTTTTCGGATCGACCGGACCGTCGCCACAAATCCCTGCTCGGCTCCTTCCGTCAGCTCCGAGACGACCAGTCGGATCCTTCGGTCTTCATAGCGATAGGGAAAACAATAAAGAAGGTCGAGAACCGTGGAAAGCCCCCGCCTCTCCAGGCGCGCCTGTCGCCGGGGACCGATCGAGGGAAAGCTCGAGAGGGGAGCGGTCAGTTTCAGTCGGGGAAAAGGGGGAGAAGCCACAACCTTCCTTCCGGGGAGGGACCCCCTCCCTGGCTATGGAGCACATTGGTCAATCCGGAGCCCTTCCGGGGCAGGGAGTTTGTGACACCCCCCCCGAAGCGTGTCATGCAGAGATCCATCATACGCAAGACCCTGAGAAATTGGCACCCCCAAAGGCCCTTCCCGGACCCCACACTCTTGGGGAAGAGGGTGTCATCAGAGAGTCATCCGTTTCCGCAAGACACCAAGGGACGAGTCTTCGACAGCGGGGAGGGGATTGCAACCCTCCCACAAAATGGATTAGACTATGAAGAATTTTCGATTGAACGACTTACACGGGAGCTTATCATGGCAGCCAACTGTTTCGTCTGCGGGAAGACCAAGGTGGTCGGGAATCAGATCAGCCACTCTCACCGCGTCAGCAAGCGGGTCTTCAAGCCCAATCTTCAGTCAGTTCACGCTCTTGTGGAGGGACAACCCCGCCGCATCCGCGTCTGCACCCGGTGCATCCGGAGTGGAAAAGTTCAGAAAGCGATCTGACCCCTCCCCTGATCCCCCAAGGATCAGGGAGAAGATCACGCTACGATAGTCCGATGGCCAAGGAGCACTCCAAGGCGGTCGGACTTTTTGTTAAGGATCCACGTCCCTCTTTCCCCTCTTATCTCCCTGGCCACCGCGAACATACGGCCTTCCCTCAGTGGGAATCCTCCCCCAGATAGGCCACCACATCGACCTCAAGGCTCGCCCCCCGGGGAAGTTCTTTCACTCCAACCGTGACACGGGCGGGATAGGGCGGAGAAAAGAAAGCGGCACAGGCCTCGTTCACTCCCTGAAACCCTTCCATGTCCGTCAGGTAGAGCGTCAGCTTCACCACATGGGACGGAGTGGCCCGAGCTTGGGAGAGCATCTCTTTCAGGCGGGAGAAAATGAGTCGAGCCTCCTCCCTCATTCCCCCCGGCACAATCGTCCCATCCTCCTGAAGGGCAATCTGACCGGAGAGGTACAGCCAGCCTCCGGCCAGGATGCCGGGGCTATAGGGCCCGACCGGGGGAGGAGACCCTGCGGGGGAACCGAGGGGCCTCAATGTGGGGGGAGGAAGGTGCGGCCGGTCAGAAGGCATGAAGAGTCAGCCCCAACGAGGCTCCGATAAAGGCATAATAGAGAGTCGCAATCCGGGGGCTCCGATTGATCCGGCAAGCCACCGTCCCGCATCCGTTTCGCGTCAGGACGGCGCTCACCAGAAAGCCGAAGAGCCCCCCCGCCACACCTCCTACCACCATTGCCGTGTAATCCATCGCGTTCTTCCTTCTGCCACACCAAGCCATTTTTCCGGGAATCCATTCTCCCTGAGCCAGCCCACAGATGCTATAATTATTATAAGAACAAGAGAGAGGGGCTGACAACAGCCGTTCTCGTCACCATTTTCCAGGAGAAAAGATCCATGGCCAAGGTTCGGCTCGTCTATGCCAGCTGGTGTCCCAGTTGCCCTGCCGCCAAAAGTTTCTGGACCCGTCTCAGACAGGAAATCCCTTTCAGCTACGAAGAGATCGATATCGATACCCCCCGCGGCAAGGAGCTGGCGGAGAGATTCAACATTCGTTCCGTTCCCACGACACTGGTCGGGGACCGGCCCTATTTTGTCGGCGTTCCCGACAGGCAGCGGGCGATTTCACTTCTCAAGTCGGCCCGATAACTCCCTTTCCCCCCCAACAAAAAAGGCCCCGAAAAGGGGCCTTTTTCATTTCACTCTTTTTTGACAGGCGACCGCCGGCAGTACTTCTTAGGGTGTCTTTGTGGGATCAGGCCAGTTCATGCGCCCCAGAGAAGAGATGTACATGGCAAGATCGTGCTGCTGCTGCGGCGTGAGATAGGTGAAATCCGGCATGATGGAATCCGGAAAGTGGGCCTTGGAGTTCACAAACTGGACGGTCAGCCAGTGCACGGAATGGCCCACGAGCCCCTCTTCTGAGAGGTCGGGACCAATCTTGCCGCCCTTCCCGAAGAGCGTATGGCACCCCATGCATCCGGCGGTATTGAAGACCGTCTGGCCCCTGAGCATGGCCGCCCTGTCGACATCGACAAGTTTTTTATACCCGTTTTCGGCCATGAGGGAGAGCACCAGCATGGCGGTCAGGACAAAGAGGGTGGACAAGACCGCAAACGGCCTCCTGAAGGGGGATCGCACCGGCTTTTTGTCGATGAAGGGCAAGAAAATTAGCACGACGGCGATAAGGACAGGCAGCCCCACGACCCCTACGATCTCCGGACGAATGAGCTTGAGAAGCTCGAAGATCCAGTCGAAATACCATGCAGGCGTCGGATTGTAGGCTGCATTGGAAGGATTGGCAACGGATTCGAGTCCGGGAGGATGAAGGATGGCGAGCGCCAGGATAAAAATAAAGATTCCCAGCATCCCAAAGGCATCCATCAACACCTGGCGCGGGTAAAAGGTATCCTTCGTCGCCTCGAGCTTTTCAGGAGAGCCGGAAAAGGGACCGGCCGGCCCCACCCGGCGAAAGATCACCATGTGCAGCATGACAAAGAGAATGAAGAGGGTGGGAAGGATCATCGTATGCAGGGTGAAGAAGTGCGAAAGAGTCAAGGCCCCTAGCCCCACCCCGCCCCGGATGGCATCCTTGATGGCCTCACCCACAAAAGGAACAAGACCGATCATGTTGGTTCCGACGATCGTCCCCCAATAGGCCCGCTCATCCCAAGGCAGGAGGTATCCTGAAAAGGAGGCCGTCATGGTCAGGCCGAGAAGCACCACGCCGACGAGCCACATGATCTCCCGAGGCCGCTTGTAGGCTCCCCAGAGAAAGACCTGGAGGAGGTGGATGCCCACGGCAATCACCATGATCGAGGATCCCCAGTAATGGATTCCCCGGATCAGCCGTCCGACCCCCACGCCATTATAGGTGAGGTGGTCGATATAGTTGACGCTGTCCCAGGCATGATCGGGAGTCCCCCCATAGTAAAAGGCGAGCATCATCCCCGTAATGAATTGGAGGATCAGGACAAAGAACACCATGGAGCCCGGTATGTAGGCCCATCGTGATCCGCCAGGCATCGGCTCGTTCAGGAGAAAGCCCATCAGACTCGAGATTCTGATGCGCTCGTCGAGATAGGCATAAATTTTGTGTCCCATTTTTTGTCCCTTCCTGTCAGGCCAGACGTTTTTTGGCAGCGATACCGATGGCAAACTGCTCGTAGATGACCGAGATGGAACCATCGGAAGCAATGCGGACGGGAAGCTGGTCCATCGGACGGGGAGCGGGCCCCCCTATGCGTTTCCCGTTCAACTGGTAGATGGAGTGATGGCAGGGGCAGATGAAAAGTTTCTGGCCCTTGTGCCACTGGGGCTCACATCCCAGATGGGGACAGATGGGGGAGAGGACGGTCAGGCGAGGGTCCGAGTTGGCCAGCTCAAGGGGAGAATCGAGCCCCAGAATCTTGTCCTCTGGCTCCGACTGGGGATCGGAGACTCCCGAATGGCGAATGAGCCAGACCGACCGCTCCTCGGGAACACGCATCCACCCGCTGACGGAGAAGGCCCGGAAGGAGTGGGAGACGGGTTCGTCCATCGGAAGGTCCTGCAGCTTGACCCCCAGATCACGCCAGGAGTCTTTCACGGGGGTGGTGGCCGCGGCCATGATATATCCCCCGATGGGAACCAGCAGGGAAACTCCGATTGCGGCCGCGAGAATGGCCACAGACCGTCCCATGAAGGCTCGGCGGGTCAAGGCATCCTCTTCGCCCTGCTCCCGAACATCAAGCGGCTTGATGGTGACAAGCGCTCCCAGCTCGATATGGTGGCCCGGAGGAAAAAACCAGGGGGGAACCTCCTCATACTGGGTGGGGTCGAAGACGGGGAAGCCATGAAGCTCCTCGGGAGTGACGTTCGTCCGAATTTCCGCGGCATTGAGCTCTGTGACCCGGTCGAGGGGAAGGATATGCATGGAGTCGAGCGAGCGGACCACCAGCGCCGTCACCTGATGGCGCGACTCCATCAAAAGAACCTTTTCCAGCCGACCGAGCGATTCTCCCCGGACTCCCATCACGGGAATTCCGACACGGTAGGTGACCTCTTTGTCCATGGAACTCTCCTTCAAAGGAAGGTTGGACGGGATGAGAGAAAGCCTTCCCCCATTCCCGAATTTCTCAGAACATCCCCATCTGGCGATAGCCCAGGTCGACGAAGAGGACCTCCCCCGTCACCGCTCTCATCAGTGGGGAAAGCAGGGCCACAGTGGCATCCGCCACTTCTTCCGAGGTGAGCTCCTGGCCCTTGAGGGGAGCCCGATCGGCGACGGCCTTCTGCATGTCGACAAAGCCCTTGATGGCCCGTCCCGAGGCCGTCTTGATGGGACCGGCACTGACGGCGTTGACCCGAATCCCCTTCGCCCCAAGGTCATGGGCAAGGTATCGGACCGACGCCTCAAGGGAGGCCTTGGCCGCCCCCATCACATTGTAGTGGGGAACGATCCGCTCCGACCCCAGGTAGGTCATGGCAACGATGGAGGCCTGGGGGTTCAGGAGAGGAAGAAAGGCCCGGCAGAGCGCCACGAGGGAAAAGGCGCTGATCTCCTGGGCCAGGATGAATCCTTCGCGGCTGGTCTCGAGAAAGGCTCCGTCGAGCTCCTCTCGTTTTGCAAAGGCGATGCTGTGAACAAGGCCATCGAGCCGCAGATTCTCCTTCGCCAGACGGTCGGCCACGGCGACGATCTCTGCATCATTTTTCACGTCAAGGGAAAGGAGAAGGGGCGCCGGCCCCACGGAGGGAAGCTCGGAGAGGAGCTTTTCCAGCGTGGACCGCTGCGACTCTCCCTGATAGGTGAAGGTGACGCGTCCCCCCGCCTTGACAATGGACTGGGCCACGGCCCAGGCAATGGACCACCGGTTGGCGACCCCCGTGACGAGAATATGTCGGGAGGCAAGCAATGAGAAGGCCGGGGAGGGAATGTCGGTCATGAACGGGTCCTTGGGCTGGAGGGTGAAGGAGCAGCACGAGGCATAAGCTTCGTCGGCGAAGGGGGAGGAGACTTTTGGACAATCTGAGGCGACAGAGAAGGAACTCCGAAAGCGGAGAGGGGATAGGCAGAAAGCCTTGTCCTGTCATTTTCCAGATCATCCATCACAATGAAAAGAGTAGGCCATTTTTCAAAATAATACAAGCGCACAGGGAGATAGGAGAGATGGAACGAGGAAATCCTTGAAAGATCAGGAAGATGATAAAGATTCAGAGTTTTGCATCTTTGAAAGGAGACGAGAAGACGATGGCCTCCCGGAAGAAGAGCCATGTCCCGGACTCCCCGGGAGAGGGGTCCCCGAAGCCGCAGGCGAGCGGTCTCCTCCCCATTCGGTCCCTCCACAAGGAGGGCATGGCGACACCCGACAACAAAGCCTCCCGAGGACAGGGGAATCACCCGGGAAGGCTCCCGACAGGAGTCGATGTCGAAAATCTTCCGGATTTCAAGGGTTCGGGGAGACAGGTCGGCCACCTGCTCCCCCCGGGACAGGGGAAGCCAAAGATCCCCCTTGCCGTCGGAGGCGATCAGGGGAAAGATGTCCCCCATCGCACTCCAGCCATCCGGTCGATCGGTCACCGGATTCAAGTGGTAGATGATATGGACGGCCCGAGCCGCAAGATAAAGATCCCCGGTGGGCGTTCGAATGATCTGCCCCGGATTGAGCCCCACCGTCATGCTGACGGGAGGCCCCGAAGAAACAGGAAGGACCCAGAGGCTCCGACTTGCGTCAAGAGAGACCAGGAGCCTCCGTCCCCCGGTATCGACAGCCAGGTCCTCAGGGTGAGGGATCCCTTTGAGGCGAAGGGACTCCTGCCCATTTTGCGGATTGATGCGAAAGAGCGAGCCGGAAGGCTTGGAGAGAACAAAGAGCAGAGAACGATCCCCTCCGCCGGCCAATGTGAGGCGCCCATGGGGGTAAGAAGTGACAAAGAGGGGAGCAGGAAGATCAGCGGGCTCCGCCGAATGGGGGCCTGAGAAAAAAAGGACTCCCCCCAGGGCAGAGAGGACAAATGAGCGTAGGGAGCAAAAGGAACGAAGGGAAAGGATCAGAGCACTCCCAGCGAGAGGAATCTCCCCCCGCCTTTTTTCTTGTTCCATCGAACCGTGAGCCCCATCATCGACTGCACGATTTCCGGAACGTAGTTTTCCATGAATCCCGCCACATAGTCATCAACCACAGGGAACCTTGCCGGGCCCTTGCCCGGGACAGAGAGATCCAGCTCGGCCATGAGAGTCCCGTCACGCCAAACCGGGGTAATATCCAGGCTCTTTCGGGCATCCTTGCCCTTTTTCCCGAAATCCTTCTGATTTTCAACAACCTCGGAAAGAAAGGCCCCCATCTCGATGGTCACCCCCATCGGAAGAAGGATCGACCAGGGAACAAGGGAGACCTGCCCCCCCTCCCGCCCCTCATCCTCCCCGGAAAACGGGGCGGTGAGGTCAAAGATCTGGCCCACGAGGGCACCCATCGCTTCGCCGATTTCCGAGGAAAACCGACGATCAAGGAAATCGCCCCACTCCTCATCTTCGGGAGGAGTCATCCGCACCAGTCCTACAATCGCCCCGCGACCATTGTCGAGGGTCTTCCCGAAGGCGCGTCGGATCGGATCATTCGGAGCCAGGAGACTCTCTGCCGGCTCGTCCCAGTCCCCAAGGGGAGCATCCCCGTTCATCACAGGAACTCGGTCAAGAGATCCCGAGGAATCCATGGAGAAGCCGAAGGTCATGCGTTCGTCCACAAACCCGCGCCTTGAATCATACGAAAAAGTATAAAGATCTGCAAACGACAGTATCCGGGGGTGGAGAAAGACCTCCGCTCCCGAACCCTCGGGAGAGAGGATCGTCTCCACCAGCCGAGCCAGCGGTGCGAGAGCCTCAAGGGTCATGCGCGGCGGAAGGGGGCGGTCGAGGTCAAGAATGATCCCCAAGCCAAAGACCGCCTGCTCCTGAGAGGAATCCTCAATCTCCATCTCCAGATCAAACCGGTCGTGGGACATCTCCAGATAGTTACGAATAAACAGGGACCAGGCGGGGGTCATGGCCGGAAGATCTGCCAAAGAGGAAAGCTCGCCCTCTTCGGCAAGAAAGTCGAGAATGTCCGGAAGCTGGTTGATCTTCATCACGTCGGCAAGAACCTGATCGGGGGTTCCCGATCGGAGAATCGCCTCAAGGCTCTCCAGAGGATCGTCTCCCCCTTGGGTCATGCTTGGTTCCTCTTGGATCACTCTTTCCCCTCCCTCTCATTCATTCCTGTCATTCCCTCGCCCTTTTTTTCTTCCAGTCGCCGCTTCCAGGAAAAGAGCGGCATGGAAAAATCCCGATCGGGAGGAAGGGTCCTCTCCTTCGGGAGGACCGTCTTCTTGGCTCCCCCCTCCCAAAAACCGAGGATCTCGGAGGCACGTCCCACCACCTCTTCCGGGAGTCCCGCAAGCCTCGCCACCTCGATTCCGTAAGACTGCTCCGCTCGCCCATCGACGATGCGATGCTCAAAGAGGGGCCTCCCCTGTCGGATGGAGACACGAACAGTCTGGTTTCTGACCCTCTCCCGGCGCCTTGCCAGCTCGGAGAGCTCGTGATAATGGGTGGCAAAGAGCGTCCGGCTCTGGATCCTGTCATGAATGAATTCGCTCACCGCCCAGGCAATGGCCATACCGTCGAAGGTGGCGGTTCCTCGCCCCACCTCATCAAGAAGAACGAGGCTTCGGGGCGTCGCCGAACTCAGGATTCTGGCGACTTCCTGCATTTCGACCATAAAGGTTGAGGCTCCCTCTAGAATGTTGTCCTGGGCTCCCACCCGGGCAATAATCCGGTCGGTGGGAGGAATCCGTGCCTCATCTGCCGGCACAGGGGCTCCGGCATGGGCCATGAGAACAATGAGGGCCACCTGCCGCATGTAGGTGGACTTTCCGGCCATGTTTGGACCGGTCAGGACGATGAATTCACCCGCCACCAGGTCGGTATCGTTGGGCATGAACGGCTCCNNTCGGGAGCCATGCGAGCCTCGAGCACGGGATGGCGACCATTCCTGATCACAAGAGGCTCTCCCTCCGGAACGAAATCGGGAAGGGCATAGCGCATCTTTCGGCCAATTTCAAAAAAGGAGAGGAGGACATCAACCCGGGCAACGAAGTCGGAGAGAAGATGGATGCCCTCCCGCTGAGCGAGGACCTCCCGCCCAAGCTCTCCAAGAATCTCGGCCTCCCGTGCCAGGACCCTGGATCGGGCCTCCCGGAGGCTGCCTTCAAAGGAGACCAGCTCGGGGAGAGTAAAACGCTCGGAGTTTGTCAGGGTCTGCTTTCGAAGATAGTCGGCCGGCATCTTCTGGGCCTGCGCCTTCGACACCTCGATATAGTATCCGGCCACCTGGTTGTAGCGGATCCGGAGAGTCTCCACCCCTGTCCGGGAACGCTCCCGCTCCTCGAGGGAGGAGATGAAGCGGTCTCCTTCGGATTCGATCCGGCGGTAACCCGAGAGAGCCTCGTCGAACTCGTCCCGGATGATGGGCCCCTCCCCCAGCACGGGGGGAGGATCGTCGACGATGGCCCGGGCCAGGAGATCCCGAAGGGGGGCGGTGTGGAGCCTCAGTCCGAACTCCCGCCCATAGCCGGGAAAGAGCTCTTCGAGCCCCTCCACATCGAGAAGATCAAGGGCCGAGGAAAAGGATTGGCGAAACTCGGGGAGATCCCGGTGAAGACGATTGCCCATGGCAATCCGGGCGAGAATGCGCTCAAGGTCTCCCACCCCTCCCAGGACCTTATCCACCCGATCCGAAAGGCGAGGTCTTTCGTCAAAGCCCCGGATTACCCGGTGCCGCGAAAGGACCTCGTTAACATCGGCCTCGGGGGCGAGGAGCCAGGAGCGGAGCATCCGGCTCCCCGGAGGAGTCCGGCAGCGATCGAGGAGGGAGACGAGGCTCGCTGCCCTTCCTCTTTCCTGCCCCATCCCCTCCCGGGGAAGGATGTCGAGGTGGCGGATCGTCCAGCGATCGAGGGCCAGAGAATTGCCGGCCCCTTCAAGGACAACCCCCCGAAGGTGGCCCAGGACAGTTTTTTCGTAGTCGGACAGAAAACCGAAGAGAAGTCTGACGGCATCCCGGGAGACCTCGGGAAGCTCGGGAAGACGGTAGGAGGGGGGAAGGGATCCGGAGAGGTCGAAAGGGGCCAGCCTTGAGTGAACCAGTGAGGGAATTCCCGGAAACTCCGCGGCGATTTCACTGGATTCGACAATCAGCTGTCGCGCCTCCTTGCGTCCCAGAAAATCCAGAAGAAGGTCCCGGTCGGAGGGGTTTTCAGAGGCCCAGACCGCAATCCGGCCACTTGTGACATCGAGGACCGCCGCTCCCCAGGCCTCTCCTCGTCGAACAACGGCCACACCATTCTGAGGAGCCCCCTCCTCCCGGGAGGGGTCCTCGAGAAGGGTAAAGCGGGTCACTGTTCTGACAATCTTTCGGGGGAAAAGACCGGAGGGGTCCGATTCCTGGGTCGCCTGCTCGGCGATGGCCACGGAATAGCCGGCATGAATGAGCTTCGGGAGGTACATCTCGAGGCTCTTGGCAGGGATGCCGCACATGGGCAGAGGATCCGGACGGCTCTTGTCACGGCTTGTGAGAGTCACCCCCAACAATCGGGAGGCGAGTTCGGCCTGCTCTCCGAAGAGCTCGAAGAAATCGCCCAGCCGAAAAAAAAGAATCGCCTCCCCGGCTTCCTTGCGAAGCCCCAGATACTGCCGGAAGAGCGGGGTATCGGGATAGGCAAAGGCCGAGGGAGCGGCCTCGGTTCCTCCGTCAGTGGCCGTCATGGCCACCATCGGAGTGCCCCCCGCCTCGACCCGCAGAAGGCGGCTTTTTGGCCTTGGCGCGGGAGAGGAGGCGCGAAAGTCCTCCCCCCAGATAGCACAGGAGAACCCCTGCCAAAAATGCCCCCAGAATCACGACACCCACAGAAAAGGGGCCGACCTGCCCCGAGCCAGGGAGCACGATCATGATGTGCTGCTGGTCGTTTTCCATCATGAAAATCCAGCCCAGCACACCCACTATGATCAAGAATGCCAGATTCATCCCCTCTCCTTCCCCAGCCACCCCATGACCTGCTGCAAGTCCTCCCATACCTGTGCCTTGGCCGCCGGATTGCGAAGAAGATAGGCCGGATGATAGGTCGGCATCACCCGAATCCCCGGGAACTCCGGAAGGCTCGTCTCCCGCCCCCTCAAGCGAGAGATGCCTTCATTTCGGGAGAGAAGGGAGACGGCGGCCGTCTGACCGAGCAGAACCATGGCCTTGGGCGAAATCAGTCCGATCTGGCGCTTGAGATACGGGAGACAGGAGGCGCGTTCACTCTCCTCCGGAACCCGGTTTCCCGGAGGACGGCATTTCACCACATTGGCAATATATACATCCTCTCGCCGGTACCCCATGGCCCCAATCATCCGAGTCAGAAGCTCTCCCGCCCGTCCGACGAAGGGGCGTCCCGAAGCATCTTCGTCAGCTCCCGGACCCTCCCCCACGAACATGAGACGGGCATCGGGGTTCCCTTCGCCAAACACAGCGAAGGTTCGGGTGGAGGAGAGAACACAGAGGCGACACTCCGAAACTACCTTGGCAAGGGACTCCAACGACCCGGACTCCCCCGGGGAAGATCCCGCCGACAAGGATGGGGAAAGGGGGGACCCGACCCGCTCTCCACCGGCCATTCGGATTTCGCCCGTTTCAGCGGAAGGGCGCGGCAATGCCAGGTCCGGCACCGTTTCCTGGAGGTAGCGGAGATAAACGGCCAGACCTTCCGGTCCATCAAGGGGATGCCCCTCTTTCACTGCCGCCCTCCGAAAGAGGCCGAGGGCGGACAGGGTGCGGGAAAGGGCCAGAAAAGCGCAGGATCCTGGGATCGATTGAACCCGGGGGGCTGATGGGCTGTTCCGCCGACCGGGGAGAGGATCACGGTAAGAAGATCTGCCAGCTCCGAAGCCAGCCTTCCTCGGGTCGACGTGGTCCCCAGAAGCTCTCCGGCCCGTCCATGGAAAAAGGCGCCAAGGCGGGCAGCGTCGAAAGGAGCGAGCCCCTGCCCCAGGAATGTGGCAATGATCCCGGTCAGGACATCGCCCATCCCGGCCCCGGCCATCACAGGATCCCCTGTCAGGTTGATCGAGACCCTGCCGTCGGGATGGGCAACATGCGTCCGGGCTCCCTTAAGAAGAACCACGGCCCCGGTTCGCGCGGCCGCCTCCCGGACAGATCCGAGAGGATCGGAGACAATGGTGGCCGTCTCCCGGCCAAGAAGCCGCCCCATCTCTCCCGGATGGGGAGTCAAGACCAGGGGACCACGTCTTGATGAGGCCATCTTTTCGGGATTCCCGGCAAAGAGATCGAAGACTCCGGCATCGCCCACCAGAGGTCCCGGATAGTCAGTAAGCAGGGATTCCACGAGGGCCCGTCCCCCAAAGGCTTCCTCCACGCCGGGTCCACAGGCCACGGCATCCATCCGGGGGAGGAAGCGAAAAACCTCCCGGGGAGAGAGGGTGGCGAAATCGACCGGAAACGTCATGATTTCGGGAAGAGAGGCGGCGGCCTCCCCAAAGGAGCGGTCCCAGAGGACCGTGACAAGCCCCGCCCCCGAGCGAAGGGCTCCTCGGGCGGCCAGCAGAACCGATCCCGATTTTCCGGGAGACCCTCCGGCAACGAGAACGTGGCCGGCCTCTCCCTTGTGGACTGCGGGAGGACGGACAGGAAGGAGCTCGTTGGCTTCATGGGGAAGGAGACAGGAAAGCTGACCTCCGTCCCGAAGATTTCGGGGAAAGCCAATGGGAGAGAGATAGATGTCGCCGGCATACCGGGTGCCCGGATCGCACAGCAGACCCCATTTCGGAGCGCCGAAGGTCACCGTCCTTCTTCCTCGGACCGCCACATCCGAGACGGCGCCGGTCGTCCCATTGACACCCGACGGGATATCGACGCAGACGACGGGAATCCCGCTGTCCGCCGCCCGATTCATGGCAACGATCAGCTCCCGAGCCTCCCGGCTCAGCGATCCCCCCCGAAATCCCGTTCCGAAGAGGCCGTCGACTAGGAGAGCGGCGTGAGAGATCCGGTGACGGAAGGAGGAGTCGACACCCTGGGTGGGAACAACCCCCATTCGGGCCAGACGGTCCAGTTCCCGGCTGACCGCCTGGGATGGAGGCTTTTCGGATCCCATCAGGACGATGGCGGCGGGGTATCCCCGAGAAACCAGATCACGAAGGGCCACAAGGGCATCTCCTCCATTGTGGCCCCCGCCCACCACCGCAACGATGTGGCGGGAGACCTCCGCCGGAGCCCCCAGAATCTCCCGGCAGGCAATTGCCACGGCCATACCCGCCCGTTCCATCAGGATCTCTTCCGGAATCCCAAACTCCCGGGTGGCTCGCCCGTCAAGCTCACGCATCTCCTCGGGCGTTACGACACGCACCGGTCCCCTCCTTCGAGTATGACCATTGCGACCGCATTCTCCCGCTCATGGCTAATGGAGGCCCAGATGCAAACGGGTCCCTTTCTTTCCAGGAGTGATCGGACGACGCCGGAGGTTCGCACCTCGGGAGCCCCGGATTCTCGGGAGAGAGTCTCCACATCATGCCAGGCGATCCCTCCGGAGAGGCCGGTCCCCAAGGCCTTGAGAACGGCCTCCTTGACGGCAAATCGTCCCGCCAGGTGAGACGCCCTTCCCCCTGACTCCGTCCACTCTGTGGGCGTGAAGACCTTCCTGGCAAAGCGTGATCCGTAGCGATCAAGAAGGCGGCCAATCCGGTCAATGCGCACAAGATCGACCCCCACGCCCACAATCATGGCCTCTCTCCTTGCCAGGAGGGAAGGAGCAGTCTTCTGACTTCTCCCACGGCCTCCGGCATTCCCAGAAGAACGGCCCGGGCCACGATACTGTGGCCAATGTTCACTTCCGAGAGATGGGGAAGAGCTAGAACAGCCGGAAGGTTGTGGACGGTGAGGCCGTGTCCCGCCGCCACCAGAAGCCCCATACGATGGAGGACCTCAGCGGTGCGGACAAGATCCTGCAGGGCCCCTCCCTCCCCCGCTCCGCCGAAGGCCCGGGCATAGGGACCCGTATGGATCTCCACCTGATCCACTCCGGTTCCCTCCGCACGGGCAACCATCTCAGGATCAGGGTCCATGAAAAGGGAGACCCGGATCCCTGCGTCCCGACAGCGGGCAACAAAGGGACGCAATCGGCCGAGAAAACTCTCGTCCAAAACAAGGCCTCCTTCGGTGGTCCGCTCCTGGCGTTTTTCTGGCACGAGAGTCACCCGTTCAGGGCGATGGGAAATGGCCATAAGCTCCATCTCGGGGGAGAGCGCCATCTCGAGATTGAGGGGAAGGGAGGATGTTTCCCGAAGGCGGCGAAGATCGCTCTCATTGGCATGCCGACGATCTTCACGAACATGAAGAACGATTTGATCGGCGCCTGCCAGACGGGCAAGATGAGCCGCAAAGAGGGGGTCCGGATCAAACTCGCCCCGAGCCTGACGCAAGGTGGCAACATGGTCAATGTTGACACCCAGGCGAATGGGAAGGGCAGGCTTTCCGAGCATTATTCCTTCTCCGGACCCAGAACGGAAAGGGAACGGGACGCGGAAAAGCCCTGCGCCCGCGCCAGACGAAGGATATCCTCCGGGGTGGCGGAATCGATCCTCGCCTCAATGGTTTCCACCGGAACCTCTTCCCCCCAATAAAGGATATCCCGGCCCATCTTGTTCATCCGGGTTCCAATGGACTCAAGCCCCAAAAGAAGTGAGGATTTCACCTGATTCTTCGCTCGGGAGAGCTCCTCGTCCGTCAAGGGAACCGATTCAAGGCGGGCAATTTCCTCTCCGAGAATCTCCAAAAGCTCCCGCTTCTTGGAGGGACGCGTCGAGGCCGAAATCCTGACCAGCCCCCCATCGGCAAAGGATTGCCCGGTGGAATAGACCGAATAGGCGAGCCCTCTCTTCTCCCGAACCTCCTGGAAAAGGCGCGAGCTCATTCCTCCCCCAAGATGGACATTCAAAAGACGAAGGAGCGTCTGATCCGGGTGGGCCACAGGAAGGCCCGGCATCCCGATGGCCACATGGACCTGCTCCAGCTTTTTCTCCTTTTGCGTCTTTCCATAGGCCGGGAGAAATGCGGACCTGTCTTCCATTCTTTGGCTTGGGGCCTGGGGAAGATCGGAGAAGGCCTGCTCGAGGGACTCCCGGAGGGAGGGCCAGGAAAATCGACCGGAAACGGTCACAAACATCGAACCGGAATGGTAGTTCCGCCGGAAGTAACTCTGAACATCCTCGCGGGAAAAAGATGAGAGGGACTCCTCCGTTCCCAGGATCGGACGGGACAGGGGGTGGCTCCCGAAATGGGCCTCATAGAGGTTCTGGGTCACAAGATCGTCCGGGTCGTCCCTGGACTCTGCAATCTCCTCGATCACAACTCCCCTCTCCCGATCAAGCTCTTCTCCATCAAAGACTGATCGGGTCAGGAGATCCCCCAGGAGAAGGGCGGCCCGGGAGACATTTTCTGTCAGCAGATGCGCATAGAAACAGGTCATCTCCTGGGAGGTAAAGGCGTTCATCTCCCCTCCCAGAAAGTCCATCTCGTTGGCAATCTCCTGGGCATTGCGGGATGGGGTCCCCTTAAAGCACATATGCTCCAGAAAATGGGTCATTCCGGCCTCCTTGGGAGACTCGTAACGGGAGCCGGCCCGCACCCAGACACCTATGGCGGCAGAGCGGGATGAGGTGACGGGATCGCTGTAAACGGCAAGCCCATTTGAGAGGGTGTGCTTTATGTAGGGCATCGCGGCTCTTTCTTGATAGTCCCTCGACCCAAGAGTCGGAGAGTCCCGGATACGAATCCTCGGACAGGGGAGAAGAACGTGTTTATGCTGTTAGGGGAAAGGGGATGCGCAAGACTCCCGACAGAGACATCCATGCAAAAAAAGGTGCCCACCCGAAGGCAGGCACCCTGCAAAGGAAGATAAGAATAAGGGCCGAAAAAGATGTCCGGAGGTGGCTCCGGAAGACAAAGCAAACGTCTCGGGGATTAATGAACTCCGGTCGGAAGGAAGAAGGGATTCACCCCGACATACATAGAGAGCCCACCCCAGACAACCGCCATGATGATGGCCACGACCACAAGCCCTGTAGCACCTTTGTTCACATCCATTGACAGACCTCCTCGATGATTGTCTCGCTTTCACCCCGGAAAAACTCCAGGGTAGAAGCGAATGACTCCTGCCCATTCCCTTTGGGGAGCAGGACTTGGCTTTAAGATCCTTGCGGAATCCACATCCCCTGCCAGATCACCAGACTGATAAGACAGGAAGCATTATGGCAAACCGCATTCAAAAAAACAAGAACGGACCCGAGAACGATCTAGTGAGTCGCAGAGGCCCGCTTTTCGCGTCCCTCCCCTTCCTCGGCGATGGCTTCCTTCCGGGAAAGGCGAATTTTGCCCTGACGGTCCACCTCCAGAACCTTCACGACAATTTCGTCCCCCTCGTTGACCACATCGGTCACCTTTTCGACACGACGGGGTTCAAGCTGGGATACATGGCAAAGACCGGTGGTACCAGGCATGATCTCTACAAAAGCCCCATATTCGGCAACGGTCTTGACCTTTCCAAGATAGATCTTGCCCACTTCCGCCTCGGCAACGATCTGATGAATGATTTCGATCGCCTTCTTCGCGGCTTCCTCATCGGCGGAGGCCACATGGATCACACCTGAATCCTCGATCTCGATCTTGGCCCCCGTCCGCTCGGTGATGCTGCGAATCATCTTTCCGCCGGGCCCAATGACCTCCCTGATCTTGTCTTGCTTGATCTGGATAGTCATGATGCGAGGCGCATAGGGAGACATCTGGGAGCGAACGGATGGCAGGGCCTCCTTCATCTTTCCCATGATGTGAATCCGACCGACACGGGCCTGCTCGAGAGCTTTCTTCATGATCTCAAGGGTAATGCCCTTGATCTTGATATCCATCTGAACCGCAGTGACACCGATGTCCGTTCCGGTCACCTTGAAATCCATATCACCAAGATGATCCTCGATCCCCAGAATATCTGACAGAATCGCGATTCTGTCGCCTTCCTTGATCAGACCCATGGCGATTCCGGCGACGGGAGCCTTGATGGGGATGCCGGCATCCATCATGGCCAGCGTTCCGCCACAGACGGTGGCCATGGAGGTCGAGCCATTCGACTCCAGAATGTCGGAAACAAGCCGGATCGAATAGGGAAAGTCGTCCTTCGACGGCAGAACAGGGATGAGGGCTCTCTCGGCAAGATTTCCGTGGCCAATCTCCCGACGCCCCGGCCCCCTCATCGGCTTGACCTCCCCCACCGAAAAGGCCGGAAAGTTGTAATGAAGCATGAATCGCTTGTGGGATTCACCCTCCAGGGAGTCGATCCGTTGTTCGTCATCGGAAGTTCCGAGAGTCGCCACGGAAAGGCTCTGGGTCTCTCCCCGGGTAAAGAGGGCCGACCCATGGGTTCGAGGCAGGATTCCTACCTCGATTGTGATGGGACGGATCTCCGTCGTTGAGCGACCATCGGCACGGATCCCGCGATCGAGAACCATGGCCCGCAGAAGCTCTCGCTCGAGCTCATGGAATCCGTTGGAGAACTCCTTTTCCTGCATGGGGTCGGCAAATCCTTCGGGGAAAAGCTCCTTGGCAAGATTGCTCCGAATCTCGGAAGTTTTCTCCTCCCGGACCTTCTTGTCCGAAACAACGAGGATTCCCGAAAGAGGCTCACGGCCTCCGGATCGGATTTTCTCCATGAGCTCGGGGCGCACGGGAACTTGAGGAAGAGCCCGCTTTGACTTTCCGATCTTCTTCTGAAGTTCACGCTGGGCTGCAATGATCGGCTGGCAGGCTGCGTGGGCTGTCCGGATCGCCTCGAGGAAGAGCTCTTCCGAAACCTCATCCGCCTTGCCTTCCACCATCATGATGGCATCAGCCGTTCCCGCCACGACGAGATCGAGGCTGGATCGCTCCTGGGCCTCAATGTCGGGGTTGATCACAAACTGCCCATCCACATAGCCCACACGAACAGCGCCAAGAGGATCATCAAAGGGAATGTCGGAAATGGTCAATGCAGTGGATGCCGCCACAACGGCCATCACATCGGTGAGCCCGCTCCGGTCTGCGGAGACCACCGAGGCGATCACTTGGGTATCGTAGTAGAACCCTTCAGGAAAGAGCGGACGCAGAGGGCGGTCGACGAGTCGGCTGTTCAATATCTCTCGCTCAGACGGCTTTCCTTCTCTCTTGAAGAACCCTCCCGGGATTTTTCCTGCGGCATAGGCCCGCTCCTGGTAGTCCACTGTCAGGGGAAGGAAATCAGTTCCCGGCTTGACCGTCTTCGCCGCAACAGCGGTAGCGATAATCACTGTCCCCTCGACCCAGAGAACCGCGGCTCCGTCGGCCTGACGAGCCATACGACCTGTCTCGATCCTGACCGTCTTTCCTCCGACGGCAACTTCAACTGTAACTGGCTTCATTCTGGGGGGGATCCTTTCCGGGTTCTTGTGTCACGAGACATCATTGATTGAAAGACGGTTGAGCCGACTGCGTCAGGGAGTCCCCGGGCAGGCCCTCAATGAACCCTAAGGTCGTTGAGAGAAGGCTTTCTAGATTGTCCGTTCGGAAATACTGTCTGGTCTAGCGCCTACCGGCGAAGGCCCAAGCGGCTGATGATTTCCTGGTATTTGGCCGGATTGTTTGACTGAAGGTATTTCAGATGGCGTCTTCTGCGGCTCACCATCAGAAGGAGGCCCCGTCGGGAGTGGACATCCTTGGGGAATTTCTTGAAGTGCTCTCCCAGCTGGTTGATACGCTCCGTCAGTATGGCTACCTGAACCTCAACAGACCCGGTATCATTGCCAGAAATCTTAAAAGATTCAATGACTTCCTGCTTCTTTTCCTTGCTTAATGCCATGAGAAAAACTCCCTAGTTAAAAACGACCTGTTGGCCCGAATGAGCCCGTGATTTGACATGGTCCCAGCACCCCGCGACACACGTCCGGGCCCGCAATTCCTTTCCGGACCCTGCTCCCTAGAATACGAGCGAAACCTTCGCAAAGGGGATTCCCAATGGAAAATCTCCCAAGTTCTCACCCTCGCGCAGCGCTTCTGCAATCGCCCGGATTTTTCCATCCTGTCCGAGTATTCTAATCATATCCTTCATGTGAAACAATCCTTCCCGGCGAAAAATTGCCGTCGCCGGCAAAAGAGCGCCCTTAAGAAGGCGGGTGGAGGCTTCTCCGAGAAGACGCACTCCCGGAAGAGTGTCAAAAACCCGATCCGGCCCCAGTAGATTCCTGATGAAATCAGGGGCCGCCCACTCTTTTTCCATGACAGCAAGAGTCGTCGCTTCGGCTAGAGAAAAGGTCCCCACTGACAGTCGCCGAAGCCGGCTAAGATGGGCACCTGTGGACAGTGCCTCACCAATCTCTCGCGCCAAAACCCGAATATATGTTCCCTTCGAGCAATGAACCCGAAAGGTCAGGACCGGAGGCTCCACCGCAATGAGTTCCAGCGAATAGATTTCGATCCTTCGGGGTTCCCTGGGCACCGTGACGCCTTTTCTGGCGAGCTTGTAGAGAGGAACTCCCTGCTGTTTCACAGCCGAGTACATGGGAGGCTGCTGAAACCTCTCTCCCTCGAAATCTCTGGCAACAGTCCTCAATCGCACCGAGGAAAGATCCTCCGGAACAGAATGAGTTGAGACGACCACTCCCGTACTGTCATCCGTATCGGTTGTGGCTCCGAGGGTCAGATCAAACTCGTAGGACTTGTCATCGGCCAGAATAAACGACGACATTTTCGTCGCCTCTCCCACGAGAAGGGGGAGGAGTCCCGAGGCCATCGGATCCAGGGTTCCACCGTGGCCGACCTTATCAATGCCAGTAAGCTTTCTGACCCGATGAACAATGTCGTGGGAGGTTGGCCCCGCCGGTTTGTCAACAAGGAGCATCCCCGAAACCTTGACCGGATTTTCTGGATCAAAAAAACTCACGGGACATCTTCCCCGGAGATTTGATCAAACAGAGACTCTATTCTTCCCTCCTCATCGTTTCCATTATCGTGGACGAAGGAAAGACGGGGGATATATTTAATCCGGAGCTGTCGGGCCATCTCCTTCCGAAGGATCGGAGAATGGCGCTCCAAAATCTCTCCCATGGACTGAGGATCCTCTCCGGGAAAGACGGCAAAAAACACCGTGGCATTCCGAAGATCATCAGAGAGACGAACCCTTGTAATGGTGACGCTGGCAATACGGGGCTCCCGGAAGTAGCGGGCCACGACGGTCGCCATAATTTCCCTGATTTCGGAGGCCACCCTGTCGGCCCGGCGAAAGCCAAAGTCCTTTCTCACAGGACCTCCTGATGAACATCCTGAAGTTCAACAAAGGGATCGGAGCGAAAAAGGTCGATAACCTTTTCGAAGATCCTGTCATGCAGACCAGAATCCGCACTGATCATGACGGCCTCAACAACCGAGCGTTGCCAAAGATCCTGATAGCCGGTTTCTGCAATAGAAACAGGAAAGTGCTCCCTGACACGGGAGAGGAGACTCTGGAGAACCTGCCTCTTGTCCTTCAGCGAACGGGCATCCGGAATGAAGAGAACGAGGATAAGATGTCCGATGGCCGAGCGCTTCTCCGGATTTCTGTCATGAGGATATCGTTTCAAGCTTTCCGGCCACTTTTTCCTGGACGAAGCATTCGATCATGTCACCTGTCTTGATATCGCGATAATTCTCGATGGAGATTCCGCATTCATACCCGGCAGCCACTTCCCTCACATCATCCTTGAATCTTTTGAGGGCCTCGATCTTCCCTTCGTAGACGACAACCCCGTCCCGGATCAGCTTCACAATGGTCCCGGCACGCTGGATCATTCCCTCGGAGACATAACATCCGGCCACGGTCCCAACCCGGCTGATATTGTAAACCTGACGAACTTCGGCACGTCCCAGGAATTTCTCGCGGATAATGGGAGAGAGCATCCCTTCCATGGCCTTCCGCACATCCTCAACGGCATCGTAGATGACCGAGTAGAACTTCATCTCGACCTTCTCCCGTTCCGCAAGAGCCAGTGCCTTCGGTTCCGGGCGAACATTGAAGCCAAAGATGACGGCGTTGGAGGCTTGCGCAAGAAGAACATCCGTCTCCCGGATTCCCCCCACGCCCTCATGGATGAAGCGAACTCGGACCTTCGAATTTTCTAGCTTGGCAATGGCCTGACGGATCGGTTCGATCGAGCCCTGAACATCCACCTTGAGGATAAGGTTCAGGTCCTTGATGACTCCCTCTTCAATCTGGCTGTAGAGATCTTCGAGAGTCACCTTCTTTGTCTGGAGGAGCTGGGCAGCCCTGTGGCGTGCCTGACGGGCCATGGCAACCTGCCGACCAAGCTTTTCATCTTCAACAGCCACAAAAACGTCGCCCGGCTGAGGCATCCCATCGAGGCCCACAACCTCGGCGGAATGCGAAGGAGTCACTTCATTGACCTTGTGGCCGTAGGCATCGTTCAGGCTTCTGACCCGTCCGACCTGGGCTCCAAGAACGAGAAAGTTTCCCACCCTCAGTGTCCCCTTCTGAACCAGAACCGACGCTACAATTCCCCTGCCGCGATCTAGTCGGGACTCAATGACAAGTCCGCGGGCCCGACGGTTTGGATTCGCCTTGAGATCAAGAACATCGGCCTGCAGAAGAATCATTTCGAGAAGGTGGTCCAAGCCCGTCCGTTTTTTTGCCGATACAGGGCAATAGATCGTCGAGCCACCCCACTCTTCTGGAGACAGGCCATGCTCAGCCAATGCCTGCTTCACCCGATCCGGATTGGCTTCGGGCTTGTCGATCTTGTTAAGCGCCACCACGATCGGAACATCTGCTGCCTTGGCATGGTTGATAGCCTCGAGAGTCTGCGGCATCACCCCGTCATCGGCTGCGACCACAAGAACCACCACATCGGTGGCCTTCGCCCCGCGGGCACGCATCGCCGTAAAGGCCTCATGGCCAGGAGTATCAAGAAAGGTGATGTCACGCCCATTAATGGAGACCGTATAGGCTCCGATATGCTGCGTGATTCCTCCTGCTTCCCCTTCCGCCACCTTACTTTTTCTGATGGCATCAAGAAGCGAAGTCTTTCCGTGGTCAGTATGGCCCATGATGGTCACCACAGGGGGACGTGGCACAAGGTCCTCTTCGGAGTCTTCAGTTTCTCCCAGGATGGCATCCTCGGGTTCTTCCTGCTGGATCTCGACGGCAATCCCCATTTGTTCGGCCACAAGAAGAGCAGCGTCAGGATCGACAGGCTCTGTAATCGTGGTCATCACTCCCATGGACATCAAGCGCATGATAACATCCTGAACCTTGACACCCATGCGATCGGCAAACTCTTTGACACTGATGCCGGCATCGATACGAATGGACTTCTTGCGAGCCTTGGTCCCATCGAGAGCGGCAGAGCCTCCCTTGCGGGAATCAGCCCCCCCCTTCCCTTTCTTTTTGAAAGGTGTTGCTTTTTTGAAGGCCGGTCGAGGAAACGAGGGGCGGGACGCTGCCGGCACCTCAGGTGGAAGTCCCGGCGCTACCGTTTTGATGGCAGGAGCTGCAGGGGGGGCCTGACGAGGGGCGACATCCCTTTCCCCCGTCTCATCAAGGTCGACAAAATCCTCTTCCCGGAGAAGGTGGAGGCGATCGAGCTTCTGATTTTTTTCTTTGGCCCCCTTAACAGCCTTCCCCTTTTTCTCAGATGCCCCTGAACGCTCCTTCAAGGCTTTTTCTTTTTCTGCCGCAGTAAGGACTGCCCCGGAGGGACGCGCCGACTTTTCTGCCTCGAGTGGCTCCGTCCATGTCTCCACAGGAATTCTGGGCAGGATGTCTGGCGGCAAGGTCGCAGCCGGGGGAGCCTGCGTCTTTATTGGCTTCCCCTGGGCGGGGTTCTCCTTGGATATAAAAGGTTTCTCTACAATTTTTTCTTCATGGCTCTCCTCCACGGGGAGAGAAGCGGCGGGAGATTCTTCAACGGCTGTCTCTTGAGTCTGAGGAGTTGGTACAGGCTCCTCTGCGGGAGCCGACGATGCTTTCTTTTTAATAAGAATCGGCTTCTTTGGGGGCTCGGGAGACTCACTCCCTTTTTTCATTTTTTGCCGAACAGTCGCGACTGCCCGTTCATCCAGAGTGGCCATGTGCGAAGGCGCATGGATCCCCCAGAGATTGAGCTTGGCCAAGAGTGCCTTGCTTTCCATTTTGAGCTCGCGCGCCAGTTCATAGACTTTCAATGAAACTCCCCCTCATCTATCCAAAGCATCTTATCAACAAAAAAAACTTTCCCGAAGGATCATCTGTTTTCCTCTCAGGGGGCAGGTTCCTCAGAAGAAACTCCGGCTGGCTTGGGATATCCCAAAAAATCCCGAGCCNNCGAGCCGTTTCCACCAGTTTTGCGGCAGTCTTGGGACCCAAGCGAGGCAAAATGGCAATGTCGTCAATATTGGCTTCGGCAATCTTTTCCACTGTGTCATAACCTGCCGCCTTAAGGGCATCGGCCACATTCCCTCCCATGCCTGGAAGGTCTTCGATCCCCAGAAGCAAGGGAGCCGCATCCGAATGCTCCTCTTCGGCCCCATCGCCACCGGCACGAGCCTGACGATCAGCCTCATACTGCTGCTCACTGAAGATGTCGATCTTCCATCCTGTCAGCTTCGCCGCGAGGCGAACATTCTGTCCACGTCGACCAATCGAGAGCGAGAGCTGTTGGTTGGCGACAACCACCGTCGCCACCTTGTCAAACTCCGAATCTCGTGTGGCCACCCGAAGGACCTTCGCCGGAGAGAGAGCCCGGGCAATGAATGTTCCTGGATCGGGGCTCCAGTCAATTATATCAATCTTTTCCCCATGAATTTCCCGCACAATGGCCTGCACACGTGATCCCTTAACTCCGACACAAGATCCGACCGGGTCGATATTAGGATCCCGAGACAGAACTGCCACTTTGGCGCGCTCGCCCGGGTCCCGCACAACCCCCTTGATTTCAATCAGGCCCTCACTGATTTCCGGAACCTCTTTCTCGAAAAGTCGCGCCAGAAAATCCGGATGAGTCCGACTCAGAATCAGTTGGGGACCTCGCGTGGTTGTTCTGATATCCAGAAGGAGGGCCTTGACGCGATCTCCCCGATGAAATGACTCGCGGGGAATCTGCTCCTTGAAAGGAAGCACCGCTTCGGTCTTCCCCAGATCGATGATGAAATTTCTCTTTTCTTGGCCAATATAGACACCGGCAACAACATTGCCCTTACGACCACCAAACTCCTTGGCCACAACGGACCATTCAGCTTCACGAACCTTCTGGAAAATCACCTGCTTGGCAGCCTGAGCAGCCACTCGACCAAAGTCATCAATCTCGAGATAGGCACCAATTTCATCCCCCACCTCCGCCTCGGGATCTGATTCTTTTGCCTCAGCGAGAGAGACCTCTTCCATAGGGGAGACAACATGCTCGACAATCCGTCGCAGGTGTAGAACCTGTATCTCCCCTGTTCGGGGATCGATCTCCACCTGAAAGTTATCCCCGCCGCCATAACGTTTCTTCGCAGCGGTCAGAATCGCGGATTGCAGCGCCTCGATCAGGGTCTCCTGAGGGATTCCCTTTTCCCGGTGAAGCTGGTCGATAACACTTAAAAGCTCCTGATTAACCATTCATGTCTCCCAAACAGGTAGAGATGCTTCCTAAAACCGGCGAAATCCCCGGAAATGTCCTTAACATCCCATTGGCTCTTCTCATGCCTCAGCCGCCAAGGCCTTACCCATTGATCTACTTTTTGTCCACCTTTTCTTGAGCTAGCGGAACAGGGCGCCAGAACTCTGCCTGAACGCTCCGAAGCTGAAGAAATGGAACTTCAAGGATGCGGGATTTCTTTCCAGCATCCACATGGAGGAAAAATCCCGCATCCCCGACAGAACCGATCCGCCCTTTGAGGACTTTCTGTCCTTCAATGGCATCAACGAGCTTCAGGCTCACCCACTTTCCCTCGTTCTTCCGAAGATCCTCTGGAATTTTGAGGAGTCGGTCGAGGCCAGGCGAGCTTACCTCGAGATGGTAGCGTCCCGGAAACGGGTCAAGAACGTCGAGCAAGACGCTGACACGACGACTGACGCTTTCGATCTGATCGATCGTCACACCCTCGGGGCCGTCGACAAAAACCCGCAGAACCCCGCCGCTTTTCTTGGGGAGGACAAGATCGTAAAGTGTCAGTCCCATTGAATCAAGGAGAAGAGTGATCTCTTCAGTCAAACGCTCGGAGGGGGGTGTTGCGGGGTTATCAGACATATTCTACTACTCTCCAATAAAAAATCAAGAAGCGATCATCCCAATTCATACATGACGACCGACGAATATCTTTAGTGGGTCTCCACTGGAGTGCCCAGGGGCGGCTTGTCCGCATAGGGAATAAAGGAGTGGGCCCCCCCATCGATCGGGGTCGGGGAAGCAAGCTTCACCGGAGGTGTTGCAGGCTTTCCACTTTGGGAGGACTCCTTGGGAGTTGAATGACATCCCGCCAGGACCAAAAGAGCGACCACAAAAATACCGGAAGCTCGAACATCTCGAACATAACGTGGTTCCATCACCTCATCTCCTGCCTATCAAAAATGAAAGAACATGAGAAAACCATTAAGAAACGCGAGAGCACCGACCCCCCCCAAGGACATGCTGACATACCAGAGGGAATTTCTCCGGAGCATCACTGCCATGGAGGAGAGGACGATGCTTATCTGAAAGCAGACCACGCTCAGGGCGAATGCATGGTGATGTTCCAATGCCTTGTCAGAGAGAAGGTTCATCTTATCGCGCTCTTTTTCGAACTCGAGAGCCTTTGCCTTGATCTTTCCAACCTGGCCCTTGTACTTTTCCACGAGGGAGGCAAGGCGAGCCTTTTCTTTGGGAGACGATTTAAAGAATTCCACAAGGTGCGCCTGGTTCGAGGACATGTGGAGCTTTATTTTCTTCGCCTGATAGAAAGACCACTGGTCGGACGCCTTTGCCTGATAAAAAATCGCCGAGTTTTTCAACATGATGGCCTCGGAGGTTTTCTGCTCTGACTCCAGGTTCGACAGAGCAGCAAAGACGGCGAGGATCGAGGTGGTAAGAGCAACCCGGATGTTCCATTGATCCCGCTTCTCTTCCCGCTTTTCGATGGATTCGCTTAGCGACTCCATCAACTCATGGGCTTCAAGAGATTCCTGACTCACCTTACAGTCCTTTCCTGTCGATCATCGATCGTCGAAACAGAATTCTGCCTCACTTTATCCTGAGATCCTGAATTTAAATTTTACCAGATTGAAGCGAGTTGAGCGACTCACGGAAATGAAGAGGTCAAACAGAGGAGGTTTGCGTAAGGCGAAAATATGGATGGAGCTCCTGGTCGGAATTGAACCGACAACCTTCCGCTTACAAGGCGGGTGCTCTGCCAATTGAGCTACAGGAGCATCGTGGCAACTTGGTGCAGGATATAGAGGCTAACCCATTGACAGGATAAATTTCAACACACCTCGGGAAGCCTTTCTCCCGCTTGTCTTTTCCTTTCTGATGGATTATAAAGTAATGACTTCCTTTTGAATCCGTCAGAGGTGGAACATCGTTCCTTTCCGTTTTATTTTTTGGCGAATGAAACCCTTGATCCAATCACGCGGCAAACCTCGCCCATCAGGGCGGGGAAGGATAGCGCGGACGGCAGAGCCGTCCCTGTAGTGGCTTTTAATGTGGCGTCTTCTGCTGTTCGATATACTGGTGAATCGCTTCGATGGGGGCTCC